>NZ_JBEYUI010000002.1:121414-500382 GCF_040643455.1 Micromonospora sp. NPDC047134 | reverse complement strand
GCCAACCACATGATCAACGGGGCGAGACGGGGGTGGGGGTGGCGGTGGGGGGTGGGGGTGGGGGTGGGGGGGTTAGGGGGTGGGGGTTAGGCGGGTGAGGATCAGGTCGCGGACGGTTTTGGCGTCGGCTTGGCCTCGGGTGGTCTTCATTACGGCGCCTACCAGGGCTCCGGCGGCGGCTACCTTGCCGCTGCGGATCTTGTCGGCGATGTCGGGGTTGGCGGCGATCGCCTCGTCCACGGCGGCGGTGAGGGCGCTGGTGTCGGAGACGACCTCCAGGCCCCGGGCGGTCATGATCTCGGTGGGCGATCCCTCACCGGCGACCACGCCTTCCAGCACGGCACGGGCCAGCTTGTCGTTGAGCTTGCCGGCGTCGACCAGGCTCTGCAGCTCGGCGACCTGCACCGGGGTGGCCCCGATGTCGGCCAGCTCCACACCGGTCTCGTTGGCCCTCCGGGACAGCTCACCCAGCCACCACTTGCGGGCGGCGGCCGGGGAGGCACCGGCGGCGACAGTCTGCTCGATCAGCTCGACCGCACCGGCGTTGAGCACCGACTGCATGTCCGTGTCCGACAGGCCCCACGCCTCCTGGAGGCGACGGCGGTGCAGCCGGGGCAGCTCCGGCAGGGCGGCCTTCAGCTCGGCCACCCAGGCCGGGTCGGGGGCGATGGGGACCAGGTCCGGCTCCGGGAAGTAGCGGTAGTCGGTGGCGGTCTCCTTGGACCGGCCCGGGGTGGTGTCCCCGGTGTCCTCGTGGAAGTGCCGGGTCTCCTGGGTGATCCGACCGCCGGCATCCAGTACGGAGGCCTGGCGCAGCATCTCCGAACGGACCGCCCGCTCGACCGAGCGCAGGGAGTTGACGTTCTTGGTCTCGGTACGGGTGCCCCACTCCTCGCCGGGCAGGTTCAGCGAGGTGTTGACATCACACCGCAGCGAACCTTCCTCCATGCGGACGTCGGAGACCCCCAGGGAGCGGATCACGTCCCGCAGCTCGGCGACGTACGCGCGGGCCACCTCGGGGGCGAGGGCACCGGTGCCGGGGATCGGCTTGGTGACGATCTCGACCAGGGGGATGCCGGCCCGGTTGTAGTCGACGAGGGACTCGGTGGCGCCGTGGATGCGGCCGGTGGCGCCGCCGACGTGCAGCGTCTTGCCGGTGTCCTCCTCCAGGTGCACCCGCTCGATGCCGATGCGCACCAGCTCGCCGTTGACCTCGACGTCCAGGTAGCCGTCGAAGCAGAGGGGCTCGTCGTACTGGCTGATCTGGAAGTTCTTCGGCATGTCCGGGTAGAAGTAGTTCTTCCGGGCGAACCGGCACCACTGCGCAATCGAGCAGTTCAGCGCCAGGCCGATCCGGATGGTCGCCTCGATGGCGGCCTTGTTGGCCACCGGCAGGGAGCCGGGCAGGCCCAGGCAGACCGGGCAGACCCGGGTGTTCGGCTCGCCGCCGAAGTCGGTCGGGCAGCCGCACCACATCTTGGTGTTCGTGCCCAGCTCGACGTGGGTCTCCAGGCCGATCACCGGCTCGTATCGCGCGACGACCTCGTCGTACGCGGGCAGCGTCGTGGTCATGAGAACTCCAGCTTTGCAGGCGGTAGCCGGCCCACGGCGGCATCCGGACACAACGCCGCCAAGCCTAACCGTTCCACCTGGCCCGCCTCGGCCGGGCATCACACCTACGAGCCGAGGCGGGGTGTCACTCGGGGGCGCTGAAGCGTCGACGGTGGTTGACGGTCAACACCAGCAGGATCCCGCCGATGGAGAAGGCCAGGACGCTCAGCAACAGCAGCACGATCGTCGAGTTCGATCCGGTGACCGGCAGCCAGGCCCCGCTGGTCTTCGAGGGTGAGGGGACCGGCGCCGCCGGACTTTCGGACGGGGTAGCGGAGGGGGCGACCGGAGACGGGGTGACGGTGGGACCGGTCGGGGTCGCCGTGGGACCGGTCGGGGTGGCCGTGGGGGTGGACCTAGCGACGACGACCAGGTCCACCTCGGTGGTGGCACTGGTCTGGGCGCCGGCCGCCCGGACCATGAAGTCGAAGGTGCCGGCGCTGCTGGGGGTTCCGCTGAGCAGACCGTTGGTGGCCAGGGTCAGCCCGTTCGGCAGGGTGCCGGCGGCCAGGGAGAAGGTGATGTTCTCGTCGCCCTCGGCGGTGAACGGGAAGGAGTACGGCTGGCCCACCGTGCCGGAGGGCGGGTTGCCGGAGGTGAAGGCGGTAGCGGCCACGGCGACGACGATGGTGATGTCCTGCTCGCCGAAGAAGCCGTTCTTGTCCGTCATCCGCAGGGTGGCGCGGTAGGTGCCGGCCGTGTTCGGCGAACCGCTCAGGGAGTTGCCGACCACCAGCATGCCCGGCGGCAGGCTCCCACTCACCGACAACGCGTACGGGGCCGTACCACCGGTGGCCTCGACCGTGTGGATCGCGTACGTCTGGCCGAGATACCTCGGCGACCGGGGCGCACCCGAGGTGATCTCGATCTCCGGTTCGCGTACCTCGATGGTCGCGGTCTGCTCGGCGTACTCCCCCTCCGCGTCCGTCATCCGCAGGGTGAAGGTGTAGCTGCCGGCCGTGGTCGGCGAGCCGCCCAGGGAGTTACCGACCACCAGCATGCCCGGCGGCAGACTCCCCGCACTCACCGACAAGGCGTACGGCGCCGTACCACCGGTGGCCTCGACCGTGTGGACCGCGTACGTCTGGCCCAGATACCTCGGCGATTGGGGCGCGCCGGAGGTGATGGTGACGGTCGCCGCTGCGGCCGGTGGGGCGCCGACCAGCAGCAGGGCGACCACCATCGTCAGGGCCATGACCGGGCGCAGTGTCTTCATCGCACATCCAGGTCGGTCAGAACGACTCGTCGATCAGAACGGCTCGCGTCTGGCCGGCGACCAGAGTCCGGCAGACTCGTACTCATCCAATCAGCAAGCGTGACTCTGAGCAATCATCCACGCGGTGGCCAGGGTGTCGATTCCACAACGACCGCGCCCGGTGCGGTCGGGGTGACCACAGGCGGGCGTACGGCGATGAGGTGCGCGGGCGGGCGACCCGCCCGCGCACCCCCTCTGATCACAGGGCCGGCGGAGTGAGGGTGCCGACGGCGCTCTCCAGCGCGGCAGCGACCCGGTACATCCGGTCGTCGGCCATGGTCGGGGCCATCACCTGGAGACCCACCGGCAGCCCGTCCGCCAGACCACACGGCACCGAGATGCCCGGCCCGCCGTACAGATTGGTCGGAATGGTGTACAGGTCGGCCAGGTACATCTGGTACGGGTCGGAGGTGCGGGCACCCAGTTGGAAGGCCACGAACGGGGTGGTCGGCGAGATCAGCGCGTCGACCTGCTCGAAGGCGGCCGTGAAGTCCCGGGTGATCAGGGTACGGACCTTCTGGGCCTGCCCGTAGTAGGCGTCGTAGTAGCCCGAGGAGAGGGCGTAGGTGCCGATCATGATCCGTCGCTTGACCTCGGGGCCGAAGCCGGCCTCCCGGGTCAGCGACATGACCTCCTCCAGCGACCGGTTGCCGTCGTCGCCGACCCGCAGCCCGAACCGGACCCCGTCGAAGCGGGCCAGGTTGGAGGAGCACTCGCTCGGGGCGATCAGGTAGTACGCCGGCAGGGCGTACTTGAAGTGCGGGCAGGAGACCTCGACGATCTCCGCACCGAGCTTGGTCAGGGTGTCGACCGCCTCGTGGAAGGCGGCCATCACCCCCGGCTCGGCCCCCTCACCGGCGAACTCGGTGACGATGCCCAGCCGTACCCCGGTCAGGTCGCCGGTGGCACCGAGCTTCGCCGCCGCGACCACGTCCGGCACCGGCGCGGCGATGGAGGTCGAGTCGCGGGGGTCGTGCCCGCCGATGGCCTCGTGCAGCAGCGCGGCGTCCAGCACCGTACGCGCGCAGGGGCCGGGGGTGTCCAGCGAGGAGGAGAAGGCCACCAGGCCGTAGCGGGAGGTGCCGCCGTAGGTCGGCTTGGCGCCGACGGTGCCGGTGACCGCACCCGGTTGGCGGATCGAGCCGCCGGTGTCCGAGCCGATCGCCAGGGGTGCCTCGTACGCGGCCAGGGCGGCCGCGCTACCACCACCGGAACCACCCGGGATGCGGTCGGTGTCCCAGGGGTTGCGGGTCGGTCCGTACGCGGAGTATTCCGTGGAGGAGCCCATCGCGAACTCGTCCATGTTGGTCTTGCCGAGCATCACCGTGCCGGCGGCCCGCAGCCGCTGCACGATCGTCGAGTCGTACGGCGGACGCCAGCCCTCGAGGATCTTCGAGCCGACCGTGGTCGGCACCCCCTTGGTGGTCAGCACGTCCTTGACCGCCACCGGCACCCCGGCCAGCGGACCCAACTGCGCGCCCTCGGCCCGCTGGGCGTCCACCTGCCGGGCGGCGGCCAGGGCGCCCTCGCTGTCGACATGCAGGAAGGCGTTGACCCGCCCGTCGACCTCGGCGATCCGGTCCAGGTGCGCCTGGGTCACCTCGACCGCGGAGGTCTGCCCCGAGGCCACCAGGCCGGCGATCTCGACGGCGCTCAACTTCGTCAGGTCACTCATGCCGCCACTCCGCTTCGACCCGTGCCGTCACCGAGCACGTTGATCCGCTCGCTCACGATGCCACATCCTCGTCCAGGATCCGCGGTACGCGGAACCGCTGCTCCTCCGCGTCCGGTGCGCCCGACAGCGCCTCCTGCGGGGTCAGGCACGGCGTCACCACGTCCTCGCGGAACACGTTGGTCAGCGGCACCGAGTGCGAGGTGGGCGGGATGTCGGCGGCGGCGACCTCGCCCACCTGGGCTACCGCCTGGAGGATCACGTCGAGCTGGCCGGCGAAGGTGTCGAGTTCCTCCTCCGTCACGGCGAGCCGCGACAGTCGCGCCAGGTGCGCGACCTCCTCGCGGGAGATGGCGGCCATCAGTGCCCCCTTCGTGGCTGTCCCTGCGTCTGCCTAACGCCCACCCGGTCCTGCGACCCGTGGTGACGTCCAGCGAGTCTATTGTTCCGTGCCCGGCCGACCGCTGGGGGCTCCCCGGCCCCCGGTTCACACACCCGATCGCCTGCCCTGGCCTCCCGCCCGCCGGGCCGGGCGGGTCAGCGGGGGTGCCGCCGGGGCAGCTCGGCCTCCTCGGAGGTGGCCAGGGGGCGGACCGGACGGTAGCGGGCCAGCCAGGCGACCAGTTCCTCGGCCGGCATCGGCCGGGCGTAGAACCAGCCCTGGGCGGCGTCGCAGCCGGCCGCGTGCAGCATCCGCCAGGTCCGCTCGTCCTCCACCCCCTCGGCCACCACCCGCAGCCCGAGCGCCTTGGCCAGTTCGATGGTCGACCGTACGATCGCCGCGTCGTCGCTGTCCTCGACCATGCCCAGGACGAAGGACCGGTCGACCTTCACCTCCGACAGGGGTAGCCGACGCAGGTGTTGCAGGGACGAGTAGCCGGTGCCGAAGTCGTCCAGGGCGATGCCCACCCCGATCCGGTGCAGCCGGGTGATGGTGGTCAGCACCCGACGGGGATCGGCCATCAGGGCGCCTTCGGTGATCTCCAGTTGCAGTCGCTCGGGGGCCACCCCGTAGCGGGTCAGCCGGTCGGCTATCTGCTCGGCGATCTCACCGGTGTGCAGGTCCCGGACGCTGACGTTGAGGGCGGCCCGCAGCCCGACCCCGGCCGAGGACCATTTGGCGAGCTGCTCCACCACGTCGTCGACGACCCGGCGGGTCAGCAACCGCATCACCGCGCTCTGCTCGGCCACCCGGATCAGTTCCTCCGGGTCGACCATGCCCCGGCGGGGGTGGCGCCACCGCAGCAGCGCCTCCACCCCGACCACCGCGCCGGTGGCGATCTCGATCTGCGGCTGGTAGTAGAGCATGATCTCGCCCACCTCCGAAGCCGGCTCCGGCGGCTCCTCGGAGGGGGTCGGTCCGACCCACACCGGTTCGCCGTCCGATGCCGGTGGGGTGGGCTGGGTGCTGCGCCGCAGGATCGGGTCCGCGGCCGTCACGATGTGGTTGATCAGCTCGTCATGCTGGACCTCGGTGGGCAGCCGACGGCGACGCCGGGGCCACCACCGCTGGCCGGTACGCCCACCGGCCGCCCCGGCCACCGGCAGGGTGGCGCCGTCCCCGCCGCGCACCGGGGAGGTGGCCGGCGGGGGCTGTCCGGTCGGTCCCGCCTCCAGCACCCGACGCAGGTCGGCCAGGAGGCTCAGCCGCTCGGCCGAGTTGTGGTCGGACTCCGGGGTGTAGACGGCCACGGTGTCGTTGCGGTGCTTGGCGTCATACATCGCCACGTCGGCGTGCCGCATCAGGGTGGCGAAGTCCTCGCCGTGGTCGGGATAGAGGGCGATGCCGATGGAGCCTCCGACATCCAGCGGCAACCCGTCCAACTGCACCGGCTCGGCCAGCACCTGCACCACCTGGTCGGCGAAGGCCCGGGCCTGCCCTACCTCGGTCAGCCCGGTCATCACGATGGCGAACTCGTCGCCGCCCAGCCGGGCGACCAGGCCGGGCGGTTCGACCACCTCGGTCAGCCGGGCACTGACCTCGACCAGCAGCCGGTCCCCCACGGCGTGTCCCAGGGCGTCGTTGACGTTCTTGAAGCGGTCCAGGTCGATCAGCAGCAGGGCCAGCTGGGCGTCCGGCTCCCCCCGCGCGGCGCGCTCGGCGTGCCGGTGCACCTGCTCGTTGACCTCGGCCAGCAGGGCCTTGCGGTTGGGGAGCCCGGTCAGCGGGTCGAGCGCGGCCAGTTGACGCTGCTCCACGGTGAGCCGCGCCATCCGGTACACCGCGAACAGCGGCACCAGCACCAGCGGGACCAGGGCCGCGCTGGCCCGGGCCGCGGTCACCAGGATCGGCGCCAGCAGCAGCAGGGAACCGGTGGAGAGCAACTCGAAGGGCAGCCCCCGCCAGGCGTTCGGCCACCACCGCTCGCCGAAACGCAGCCGGACGGCGGCGGTGACCAGCCCGTAGTTGACCAGGAACCAGGCCACCCCGGCGCCGCCGATCGCCGCGACGTCCGCCCAGGTCAGGGGCCCGCCTTCGAAGGCCGCGCCGGGCGCCAGCCGACTGATGGCGTACGCGGCGGCCAGGGAGCAGGCGTACTGGGCGGCGTTGAAGGCGGTACGCCAGGGGGCGTGACCCGACCGGACCCCGGAGACCAGCACGGCCACCGCCTGCACGGCGACCGCAGGCCCGAGCCCCCAGCCGAGCAGGATGGCGAAGGTGAAGCAGCTGGAGGGGTAGACCGCGGAGGACTGCCGCCGCCCGGGCGCGACGAACGGGCGCGCGTCGCAGGCCACCGCGAGCACCGCCATCGTCCAGAAGGCCACCGGCAACGTGGACACCGACGTGCCCAGTGACACCAGGGGGCCGGCCGAGACCAGCACGGCCACCGCGAGCACACCGGCCACGAAGGCGGTGAACTGCGCCGCCCGTTCGGGCGGGACCAGGTTGCGCGGGTCGGGCGGCTCCATCACACCTCCCGGTACGGAACCCGGCACGTGCTCTCACGTGCCGTGACCCAATGAAACGCCCCCGGTGCCGGTTTCCCCGCCACGACAGTCACGAATCGGGCGTAGTCGTAATTAAGTTGGTATCCTTCGCGAGTGCCCCGAAGGGGTCAGGCGTCGATGCGTGCCACCTCGCGGGCCGCCTCGACCCCCGCATCGAGCAGGACCTGGAAACCCTCCTCGTCGAGGATCGGCACCTTGAGGGTCGCCGCCTTGTCCGCCTTGGACCCGGGATTGTCCCCGACCACCACGAAGCCGGTCTTCTTGGAGACCGAGCCGGAGACCTTGCCGCCCCGGGACTGGATCGCCTCGGCGGCCTGGTCGCGGGAGTATCCGCTGAGGGTGCCGGTGACCACCACGGTGACCCCCTCCAGGGGGCGGGGCCCCTCCGCCACGGCCTCCTCGGCCATCCGTACCCCGGCCTCGGCCCATTTGCGGACCACCTCGCGGTGCCAGTCGACGGCGAACCACTCCCGGATGCTGGCCGCGATGGTCGGGCCTACCCCGTCGACGGAGGAGAGTTCCTCCTCCGAGGCGGCGTCGATCGCCTCGATCGAGCGGAAGTGCCGGGCCAGGGCCTGTGCGGCCGTCGGCCCGACATGCCGGATGGAGAGCGCCACCAGCACCCGCCACAGGTCACGTTCCCTGGCCACGGCCAGGTTGTCGAGCAGCTTCGTGGCGTTGGTGCCCAGGCTGCCGTCCTTGTTGACGAAGAAGGGCGACCGGGCCAACTGCTCCGCGTCCAGGGAGAACAGGTCCCCCTCGTCGGTGATGATCTGCGCGTCCAGCAGGGCGGCCCCGCTCTTGTAGCCCAGTGCCTCGATGTCGAAGGCGCCGCGCCCGGCCAGGTGGAACACCCGCTCCCGCAGCTGCGCCGGGCAGCTGCGGGCATTCGGGCAGCGGATGTCGACGTCGCCCTCCTTTGCCGGGGCCAGCGGGGTGCCGCAGGCCGGGCAGGTGGTGGGCATGACGAAGGGGCGGGCGTCCGGCGGGCGCAGATCGACCACCGGGCCCAGCACCTCGGGGATCACGTCACCGGCCTTGCGGATCACCACCGTGTCACCGATCAGCACCCCCTTGCGCTGCACCTCGCGGGCGTTGTGCAGGGTCGCGTACGTCACTGTGGAGCCGGCCACCTTGACCGGTTGCAGCACGGCCCGGGGGGTGGCCCGCCCGGTACGGCCGACCTCTACCTCGATGTCGAGGAGCTTGGTGTTGACCTCCTCCGGGGGGTACTTGAAGGCGATCGCCCAACGGGGTGCCCGGCTGGTCGAGCCCAGTCGTCCCTGGATCGGCACCGGGTCGACCTTCACGACCACCCCGTCGATCTCGTGCTCGACGTCGTGCCGGTGCGCGGCGTAGTGGGCGATGTAGTCGCGGACCCCGGCCAGATCCGGCAGCACCCGCCAGCGGTCACTGGTCGGCAGCCCCCACGCCTGCAAGGCCGAGTAGGACTCCGACTGGGTGCTCGGCTGGAAACCACGCCGGGCCCCGATGCCGTGCACCACCAGCCGCAACGGCCGGGAGGCGGTGATCCGCGGGTCCTTCTGCCGCAGGCTGCCGGCGGCCGCGTTGCGGGGGTTGGCGAAGGGTGCCTTGCCCTGCTCGACCAGGCCGGCGTTGAGGTCGGCGAAGGCCTCGACCGGGAAGTAGATCTCGCCTCGCACCTCGATGAACTCGGGGACCGGGCCGTACTGCTCCGAGTCGGTCAGCCGGCTGGGCACGTCCCGGATGCTGCGTACGTTGGCGGTGACGTCCTCGCCGGTGCGCCCGTCCCCCCGGGTGGCCGCCCGGATCAGCCGGCCCCCCTGGTAGGTCAGGTTGATCGCCAGCCCGTCGACCTTCAGCTCGCACAGGTAGGGCACCGGCCCACCGGCGTCCCGCTCCACCCGCTCCGCCCAGGCGGCCAGCTCCTCGTCGGCGAAGGCATTGTCCAGCGACATCATCCGCTCGGCGTGGGCCACCGGGGTGAAGTCCGTGGAGAAGGTGCCACCGACCCGCTGGGTCGGCGAGTCCGGCGTACGCAGGGCCGGGAACTCCTCCTCCAGGGCGGTCAGCTCACGCAGTTGCCGGTCGAACTCCGCGTCGGAGACGGTCGGCGCGTCGAGCACGTAGTAGCGGTACTGATGCTCGGTCAGCTCCTGACTGAGGGTGGCGTGACGTTCCCGCGCCTGTGGGGTCGGCTCGGCTCCCGCCGCCGCCTCCTGCGCCGCGCTGACCTGCTGACCGCTCGCTTCTTCGGACACGCTGCCGCCTCCGGCCACCGGACCTCCCGTGATCGTGCTACCTCCGCACCGTAGTCCCCGGGTCGGACAACCCGGCCCACCAGGGCGGCCACCAGCCGTTACGCCGGGCCCCAACCGTTCAGTCGCGATCGGCGGAGAGGGCGGCCAGCTGGTCGGCGTACTCGATTTGCTCGGCCCACCGGGTCGGCCAGGCGGCCATGCCCTGGGCCGCGCCCACGAAGGCACCGGCGAGCGCGGCGATGGAATCGGAGTCACCGGCGGTCCGGGCGCCCCGGGCCAGGGCGCCGACCGGGTCCTCGGCGTGCCGCAGGGCGCAGTAGAGGGCGGTGGCCAGGGCCTCCTCCGCGATCCACCCCGCACCGGTCAGCCGGCACGGGTCGCCACCCTCGTCCGGTGCGGACAGGGCCGCGTCCAGCCGACCCAGCGCGGCACCGCATTCGTCCCAACCGGCCGCGATGAACTCCTGCGGCGTCGCGGCCCCGGCGCGCCGCCACAGGTCGCCGAGCCAGTCGTCCCGGTAGACCTTCCGCTGCTCGTCCACCCGATCGGTGAGCAGACCGGGCAGCTCCGCCAGGGCGGCACCGGCCCGCAACAACCAGACGGCGTACGCGGTCAGCTCGCTGGCGGCCAGGCCGGTCGGGTGACCGTGGGTCAGGCCGGCCTGGAGTTGGGCCAGCCCGGCCAGGGTGTCCGGGTCGATGGCCAGCAGCCCGACCGGGGTCACCCGCATGTTGGCCCCGCAGCCCTTGGAGTCGATCACGGTGGCCTGCTGCCAGGGCAGTCCCCGGGACAGCTCGGCACAGGCCCGCAGGCAGGTCATTCCCGGTGCCCGGTTGTTGTCCGGGCTGCCGGCCCAGGTCAGGAAGCGTTGCCGCAGCAGGGGCTGCACCGCCTCGGGGGTGAACTCCGGGGCGTCGTGCAGCGCCCAGGCCACCGCCAGCGCCATCTGGGTGTCGTCGGTGACCAGCGCGGGGTCGCCGACCAGGTCCCTAGGGCCGGTCGGCCCGTACCGGTTCTCGATCTCGGCGACGCTGAGGAACTCGGTGGGCTTGCCCAGGGCGTCGCCGTAGGCGAGCCCGAAGAGCGAACCGGCGACTCGATGTGACACGGCGGTGGTCATGGAGAAGATCATGCCGTCAGTCGGCAAGCCCCGGCCCGCCGGAGGCGGTCAGGGCCAGCAGAGACAGAAGGGATGCCCGAACGGGTCGGCGTAGACCCGGAACCCCTCACCCGCACCGGGCAGTCGCCGGGCGCCCAGCGCCAGCACCGCCTGCTCCGCGGTCTCGATGTCCTCGACCGTCACGTCGAGGTGGAGCTGTTGGGGGCGGTCCGGATCGGGCCAGGCCGGCGGACGCAGATCCGGTGCCCGTTGGAAGGCCAACCGGGGCTGATGGCCGGGTGGACCCCCGAGCACCACCCAGTCGTTGCCCTCGGAGTCGTCCTCCACCAGCGGCAGGCCTAGCAGCTCGGCGTAGAAGCCCGCCAGGGCCCGAGGGTCGGGGCAGTCGATGACCGTGGAGCGTAGTCGTCCAATCATGTCGGTCATCCTGCCCACCGGGTACGACAGGAAACTCACACCTCGGCGAGCCGACGACCCGCGTCCCGGCAGGCGGCCAGGACCCCCCGGAGGTACGCCGGGGTCGCCCCGGCCAGCCCGCAGGTGGGAGTGACCACCACCTGCTCGGCGAGGTGGGCCCGGGGGAAGCCCAGGCGGTCCCAGAGTCCGCGTACCCGATCGGCCACCTGGGCCGAGGTCGGCGCCCCAGCAGCCGAGGGTGTCGCCGGACCGCCGGACGGCGATGAGGGCGGCGAGGTCGACGCGGCCCCGGCCAGCAGGCCCAGGCCGGCGTCCAGCGCCTCACCCAGGGGGTCCAGCTCGGTCACCCGGCTCAGGTTGAGGGCCACCCCGACCGCACCGGCGGACCGGATCAACTCCAGCGGCACCTCCGGGGCACAGCAGTGCACCACGGTCGGTACCCCCGCCGCCTCGATCACCCCGCCCAGCAGGGCCCGGGCCACCTCCGACTCCATGACCCGGTAGGTGCCGAGGCCACTCTCGGTAGGTACCCGACCGGCCAGCACGGTCGGCAACGAGGGCTCGTCCAACTGGAGCAGCACCCTGGCCCTGGGCACCCGGCGGGCCACCGCCTCGACGTGATTGCGCAGCCCTTCGGCCAGGGAACCGGCGAGATCGCGTACCGCGCCGGGGTCGCGCAGCATCCGGCCGCCGATCGGCAACTCCAGGGAGGCGGCCAGGGTCAGTGGACCGCCCGCCTGGATCTTGATCGTGCCGGCGTACTCCTCGGCCTGCTCGGCCAACTGGTCCAGGTCCCGTTCCATCAGGTCACGGGCCCGGCGCAGGTCCTTGCCGGGGCGGGAGGCGATTCGCCAGCGGGCGGCGTACAGCTCCACCGGCAATTCGGCCAGCAGGCCGGCGGTGCGCCCGATCAGGTCGGCGCCCGGCCCCCGGGCCGGCAACTCGGGCAGGTGTGGCAGGGCGGGAAGTTCACCGAGCACGATCCGCTGTGCCTCGGCGATGTCGGTGCCGGGCAGCGACCCGATCCCGGTCGCCGCGCCCACCGGCCAGGGCCAATCCCGATCAGTCACGGCAGCACCCTACCCGCTGGCGTACCCCGACCCGCCCCAACCACCGCTCCCCCGACCCGGCACCGGCCCCCTCGACCCCGGCCAGGCAGCCGGGCCAGCGCCAGGGGTGGGCGATCAGTCGGTGATGGTGGCCGAGCCCAGGACGATGTCCCCGGCCGGGTCCGGGCGGTAGGCGACGAGGGCCTGACCGGCCGCCACCCCCCGCAGCGGACGACGCAGGTCGGCACGCAGCCGGTCGCCGTCGACCCTGACGGCGGCAGGTACGACGTCACCGTGCGCCCGCAACTGCACCTCGCACTCGATCGGCTGATCCGGAATCGGGCCCCCGGTCCAGACCGGACGGGTGGCGGAGACGGTGGACACCTCCAGGGCCTCGGCCGGGCCCACCGTCACCGTGTTGGTCTTGGGGGTGATGGAGAGCACGTACCGGGGCCGACCGTCCGGGGCCGGCCGGTCCAGGTGCAGACCACGCCGCTGCCCGACGGTGTACGCGTACGCCCCGGTGTGCCGGCCGACCACGGAGCCGGTGGTGGCGTCGACCACGTCGCCGGGCGACTCGCCGAGCCGCTGGGCCAGGAAACCCCGGGTGTCGCCGTCGGCGATGAAGCAGATGTCGTGCGAATCCGGCTTGTCGGCGACGGCCAGACCACGGTCGGCGGCCTCCTGCCGCACCTGGGCCTTGGTCGAGTCGCCGAGCGGGAACATCGACCGGTCCAACTGCTCCCGGGTGAGCACGGCCAGCACGTAGGACTGGTCCTTGGCCAGGTCGACACTGCGGCGCAGCAGACCGTCCGGACCCAGCCGGGCGTGATGGCCGGTGACCACCGCGTCGAACCCCAGGGCCACCGCCCGGTCCAGCACCGCGGCGAACTTGATCTTCTCGTTGCAGCGCAGGCAGGGATTGGGGGTACGCCCGGCCGCGTACTCGGCGACGAAGTCGTCGACCACGTCGGCGTGGAAGCGGTCGGCCATGTCCCACACGTAGAACGGGATGCCGAGCACGTCGGCCGCGCGCCGGGCGTCCCGGGAGTCCTCCAGGGTGCAGCAGCCCCGGGCGCCGGTGCGGTAGGTCTGGGGGTTGCGCGCCAGAGCCAGGTGTACGCCGGTGACGTCGTGACCGGCCTGCACCGCCCGCGCCGCCGCCACGGCGGAATCCACGCCGCCGGACATCGCCGCCAACACCCTCACCCGGACCACGCTCCCTTCCCGTCGAGCCTATCCCCCGCCCCGGCGCCGGTCGGCGCTCGGTGGGGCAGGTGTTAACCGGGGGCCCCTGCTCTACCGCAGGCGTTAAGAAGGGGCCCTTCCTTCGCCGTCAGCGGGGGCTGCGTTGGGCGGCGCGGCGGGCCCGTTCGACCGCACCGGGCAGCGCGGCGATCAGGGCGTCCACGTCGGCGGAGGTGCTGGTGTGGCCGAGGGAGAAGCGCAGCGAGGAGCGGGCCCGGTCGTCGTCCGCGCCCATCGCCAGCAGGACGTGCGAGGGCTGGGCCACCCCCGCCGAGCAGGCCGAACCGGTGGAGCAGTAGATGCCCTGGGCGTCCAGCAGCAGCAGCAGGGCGTCCCCCTCACAGCCGGGGAAGGAGAAGTGCGCGTTGCCGGGCAGCCGGTCGGCCGGGTCGCCGTTGTAGACCACCTCGGGCACCGCCTGCCGGACCCGCCGCACCAGGTCGTCGCGGAGGGCGGCCACCCGGACGGCGTACTCCTGCTGGCCCTTGACGGCGGCCTCGACCGCGACGGCGAAGGCGACGATGCCGGCGGTGTCCAGAGTGCCGGAGCGTACGTCCCGTTCCTGCCCACCCCCGTGCAGCAGGGGGACGGCGGCCACCTCCCGGGCCAGCAGCAGGGCACCCACCCCGACCGGGCCGCCCAGCTTGTGCCCGGTCACGGTGAGGGCGGCGACCCCGCTGGCGGCGAAGTCGACCGGTATCTGGCCGACCGCCTGGATCGCGTCCGTGTGGATCGGCACCCCGAACTCCGTCGCCACGGCGGCCAGCTCGCTGATCCGCTGCACCGTGCCGACCTCGTTGTTAGCCCACATCGCGGTGATCAACGCCACCTGGTCGCCGTGCTCGGCCAGCTCCGCGCGCAACGCGTCGGGGTGCAGCCGGCCGACCTCGTCGACCGGCAGCAACCCCAACTGTGCCTGCTCGTGTCGGCCCAGCCAGTCCACCGCGTCCAGTACGGCGTGGTGCTCGACCGCGCTGGAGACCACCCGGCGGCGGGCCGGGTCGGCGTCCCGGCGGGCCCAGAAGATGCCCTTGACCGCCAGGTTGTCGCTCTCCGTACCGCCACCGGTGAAGATCACCTCGGAGGGCCGGGCACCCAGTGCGGCGGCCACCCGCTCCCGCGACTCCTCCACCTGCCGCCGGGCACGCCGACCGGAGGCGTGCAGTGAGGACGCGTTGCCGACCTCGCGGGCGGCCGCGACGTACGCCTCAAGTGCCTCGGGGAGCACCGGGGTCGTCGCAGCATGATCCAGGTAAGCCATCACGACTCAGCCTAACGACCGGGTGCGCCCCGACCTCAGGCTGGATGACCCGACCCGGACATCAGACCGGCACCGCGGTCACCACGATGTTGTCGCGGTACCGGCGGGCCTCGGCGTCGAAGGGCCCGCCGCAGGTGATCAGGGTCAGGCGGGGCCGACCGTCACGGGCGAAGTAACGCTCCAGCGGGATCTTCGTCTTGTCGTACTCCTCCCGGGCCACCACCCGGTAGGCCCGCTCGATCCCGTCCTCACCGGTGGCCGTCAGGGTGTCGCCCGGTGCCAGGTCGCGCAGTCGGTAGAAGGCCCCCCGGCCCTGCTCGGCGCTGTCGACATGCCCGGCGATCACCACCGAACCGGTCTCGGCCGCCAACCCGGGTCCGTAGCGGTACCAGCCGACCCGGTCGACACTGGGCGGCACGTCGAACTCCCCGGTGCCCTTGTCGACCCCGACGGGGTTGACCCGGGCGGTGACCTCGATCGCCGGGATCCGCAGGCGGACCGGGGGCACCACCGCGGGATCGTCCGGCAGGGCCCCCGGGACCACCGGGGGGCCACCGGTCGACGACCGGGCGGCCGAGGGGGTCGGGTCGGCCAGGGCGGCGGCCTGCTCGGCGCCGACCGGCCCGTCCGGTCGGGACAGCACGGCCAGCACGGCCGCCACGGTCAGCGCGGCGGCGCCGGCGGCCACCGCCGCCAGCGCCCCACGGTTGACCACGGTCACCGGCGACCCGACCGGAGTACGGCCACCCGCGCCCCACCGGCGACCAGCAGCAGGAGCCCGGTGCCCGCCAGGGCGTACCACCACGATCCCAGGCCGGTGTCGGCCTGGCCGCCGGTGCCGCTGGGCACCCCGGAGGGGGCCGAGTGCAGGCCGGTGATGGTCTGCGCCACCACGGTCAGGTTCTCCGCCTCCGCGGAGCCGATGGCGTAGACGATCGTGGCCGTGCCCTCGCGCAGGTTCAGGTCGGCCGGCCCGATCACCACCGTGTCGGTGCCGGCGAGCACCACGTCGGCGGAGACGCTGCCGGCGTCCACGTCGGCCTTGGCCTCGTTCGGATTGGTCAGCCCCTCGAAGACCGGGCTGCCACCGGCCCGTACGTCCACCCCCGGGGCGGCGGCGGTGTGCCGGACGATCAGCCGGGCCTTGCCGGGGTCGACCTTGGCGGTGTCGTTGACGAAGGGGGTGATGGTGGGCTCCCCCTCGGCGTTCAGGTGGGCGGCGATGCTGATGTTCGCCCCGCCGGGCACCTCGGCGTCGTCCGCGGTCAGGATCGCCTGTCCGATGGGCTCACCGGGCTTGGTCAGGGCGATGTCGTACGACCCCTCCGGCAGGTCCAGCGGGCCGGCCACGTCGCCGGGCTTGAAGTTCTCCAGGGTCTTCTCCCCGTTGACGTAGACGTCGACCGGGGTGTCCGGGATCCCGTGCACGACGGAGACCTTCGAGTCGGCGGCGTAGGCCGGGGTCGCCGTCGCGAGGCCGGCGCCGACGAAGGTCAGCGCGGCGACCGCGCCACCCGCGGCGACCCGGCGAAGGTACGCGAACTGCATGTCTGCCTCCTGCTGTTTCGTACTGGTTCGTCAGGCTTGCTGTGCACCCCGAGTTACGCCGGGTCCACGCCATCCGGATGCGGCCGGAGGCGACTTTCTTTTCTTCGTCGAAAGCGCATCCGACCAGCACCGCCCGGACGAAGAGAGGTCGAGGAGCCCCTGGGGCGAACGGATCGCCAGGCCACGTCAGACGGACAGAGAGGACGGCACCGGTGCGCGCTACAGTCGGGTATGCCTCCAACCAGGCGAGCCGTCTCGTGACGGAGATCCGGCAGGAGCCGGAGACCTCCGACGACGAGTTGGCCCGACGCTTCCGGGCCGGTGACGAGCGGGCGCTACGCGAGGCGTACGACCGCTACGGACGGGCCGTGCTCCACCTGGCCACCAGCACCCTGATCAACCGCAGCGACGCGGAGGACGCGACCCAGGCCACCTTCGTCGCCGCCTGGCTGGGCCGGGACACCTTCGATCCGACCAAGGGGTCGCTGGTCGGCTGGCTGCTGGGGATCGGCCGACGCAAGGTGATCGACCGGCTGCGCTCCTTCGCCCGGGAGAACCGGGTGGTCGAGACCGTACGCCAACTGCCCGAACCGGTGCCCCCTGGCGACGACCCGGACACCGTGGTCGACCGGCTGGTGGTGGCCGAGGAGTTGGCGCGGCTGCCGGACGAGCAGCGACGGATGTTGGAATTGGCCTTCTTCGACGATCTGACCCACCAGCAGATCGCGGCGGTCACCGGAGTGCCGCTGGGCACGGTGAAGAGTCACATCCGGCGGGGCATGGCGAGTCTCAAGCGCAGATGGGAGGTGGACGGTGCAGCATCTGGAGCACGACCGGCTGATATTTCTGGCGCTCGGTGAGACCGAGGCGGACAATGCCGACCGCAGCCATCTGGTCGCCTGCGCGCACTGCCGCACCGAGTTGGCGGGTCTGCGCGAGGTCGCCGGCCTGGGCAAGGCCACCCAGTCCCTGCGCGACCTGCCCGATCCGCCGGAGCACCTCTGGCAGAACATCACCGCCGAGATCGCGGCGGCCCAACAGCTGCCCACCCTGACCCGGCCACGGCCGGAGGATCACCCGGACCCGGCCGTACCGCCGGTGTCCCGCCGGCCCCGCCGTTGGGTCCGGTACGCGGTCACCGCGGTTGCCGCCGCCGCCCTGGGGGTGGTCGGCACGGCCGCGGTGCTGCGGGAGGGCACTCCGCCGCAGCCGTCCGTGACGGCCAGTGCCCAACTGGCCGCGTACGGCTCGACCCCGCCACAGGCCCGGGGTGACGCCCGGGTGCTCGGCAGCGGAGAACTGCACCTGCACGTAGCGAATCTCCCGCCCGTACCGGGGTATTACGAGGTGTGGCTGATCAACCCGCAGAACATGGAGATGTTCTCGGTCGGGGTGCTGGGCAGTGGCTCTGAGGTGCTGCTGCCGCTGCCGCCGAACGTGGACCTGCGGCAATACTCTGTCGTGGACGTCTCCGCCGAGCAGTTCGACAACGACACCGCCCACTCCGGCGACAGCCTGTTGAGGGGCGCTCTGACGGGCTGATCGGCGGGCCGGTTCAGCTCCCCGGCCCGCCGATCAGCTCCCTTGTTCACGCGACAGCCGCCGTCCGGGATTCCGGACGGCGGCTGTCGCGGTACGGCTCACTTGCGCTTGCGGATCTCCTCGGCGGCCTGCGGGACCACCTTGAACAGGTCACCGACCACACCGAAGTCGGCCAGCTCGAAGATCGGCGCCTCGCCGTCCTTGTTGACCGCGACGATGGTCTTCGAGGTCTGCATACCGGCCCGGTGCTGGATCGCACCGGAGATGCCCAGCGCGATGTACAGCTGCGGGGAGACCGTCTTGCCGGTCTGCCCGATCTGGTACTGGTGGGGGTAGAAGCCGGAGTCCACCGCCGCCCGGGAGGCGCCGACGGCGCCGCCGAGCAGGTCGGCGATCTCCTCGACCAGCTTGAAGTTGTCCGCGTTGCCGACCCCACGGCCACCGGCCACGACCACGCCGGCCTCGGTGAGCTCGGGCCGGGAGCCCTTCTGCTCGGCCACCCGGTCGACCACCTTGGCCAGCTTGTCGGTGTCGCTGACGGCGACGGTGAGCTGCTCGACCGCCGGGGTGGCGGCGGCCGGGGTCGGGGTCACCGAGTTCGGCCGGACGGTGACCAGCGGCAGGCCCCGGGTCACCTTGGCGGTGACGATGGTGGAGCCGGCGAAGGCCACCTGGGTGGCGGTGCCGTCGGCGGCCAGGGCGACCACGTCGGTCAGGATGCCGTTGTCCAGCTTGACCGCCAGTCGGGCGGCGATCTCCTTGCCCTCCTGGGAGGAGGCGAGCAGGACGGCGGCCGGCTGTACCCGCTTGACCAGCTCGGCGACCACGGTGGCCTTCGGGGCCACCAGGTAACCGTCGATCTGCTCACCCTCGGCGGCGTAGATCTTCTCCGCGCCGTACTCGCCCAGCTTGGCCGACAGCGCCTCGGCGGCGCCGGTGCCACCGAGCACCACGGCCGAGGGGCTGCCCAGCTCACGGGCCAGGGTGAGCATTTCCAGGGTGACCTTCTTGACGCCGAACTCGCCAGTGGCTTCGACGACGACGAGAACCTCAGACATGTCCCACACCCCTCACACGAACTTCTCGGTGGCGAGGAACTCGACCAGCTGCACGCCGCCGGAACCCTCGTCGGTGACCTTCGCGCCACCGGAGCGCGGCGGACGCTTGCTGTGCTCGACGACCACGCTGGTCGCCCCGGCGAGGCCGACCTCGTCCGCGGCCACCCCCAGGTCGGCCAGGGACAGGGTCTGCACCGGCTTCTTCTTGGCGGCCATGATGCCCTTGAAGGACGGGTACCGGGGCTCGTTGATGGTGTCCCAGACCGACACGATGGCCGGGGTCGAGGCGGTGACCACCTCGTAGCCCTCCTCGGTCTGCCGCTCCACCGTCAGGGTGGCGCCCTCGACGGTGAGCTTGCGGGCCCCGGTCAGGGCCGCCACCCCGAGCCGCTCGGCCAGCATGTGCGGCATCACCTGCACCCGGCCGTCGGTCGACTCCGACCCGCAGAGCACCAGGTCGGCGTTGAGCTGACCGAGGGCGGCGGCGAGCACCTTGGAGGTGGCCACGGCGCACGACCCGTGCAGGGCGTCGTCCACCACGTGCACCGCCTTGTCCGGGCCCATCGACAGCGCCTTACGGATCGACTCGGTCGCCCGGTCCGGACCCATGGTCAGGATGGTCACCTCGCCGCCATGCGCTTCCTTGATCTTCAACGCCTCTTCGATGGCGTATTCGTCCATCTCGTTGATGACGTTGTTCGCCGAACCGCGGTCGACTGTGTTGTCGTCAGGACGCAGGTTGCGGTCCGCGCCCGAATCAGGCACCTGCTTGACGAGTACGACGATATTCATCGCGCTTCGACGACCCTCCTGCTGTGGTGGTGTGATCACTTGCCCTGTGCTGGGCGCAGCCTTGCTCCTTAGCCACCGTTAGGTCAACTTCAGGCTGCGGTGCAGTTGCCCACGCGGCAATGTTACCTGCCAGTAGCTTACCTTCCGGACGCGCCCCGAGTGACTCAGCTCACCGGCATTCTCCCCGCTCCGGGGCACCTGCGGCCAACCGGCACGCGCCGACGGCCGGAGGGTGCCGGCCCGGTCAGGCCAGCGCCTCGGCGATCCGCTCGATGACCTGCGCCTCCGCCGCACTGATCCCGTTGTGGGCCCGCGCCGTCCGATCGGCGGCGGCCAGCACCACCGAGCGGTAGACCGCGACATCCTCCGGCGACTTCTCCGCCAGGACCCGGACCGCCTCCCGCAGGGCGGGCAGCACGACCCCCTCGACGTCCGCCGCCGAGCGGCGGGGCAGCTTAGGCAGGGGCCCGCTGCGCAGGGCCGTCTCTACCACCCCGCTGGCGCCGACGATGGCCGCGGAGGCGGCGAAGCTCTCCCGGAACAGCGCCAGCACCCCCGGGTCGGCGTCGGACACCAGGAACACCGCCCCGAAGGCCCCCGTCTTGAGGGTCGACATCTCCTCGTCCGTCAGTCGACGCTCCATGATCACGGAGTGTAGACGTAGGGGGTGGTGCTGGTCACCGGGACGAGACCGAGACTCTCCAGCAGCGCGCGACTCTCCTCGGCGGCGTCGACCTGCAACAGGGTCCGGTCCCGCTGGCCGGCCAGCCGGGCCCGGTAGGTGACCAGCGCCCGGTAGATGCCCTGCCGACGCCACTGCGGCCGGGTGGACCCACCCCACAGGGTGGCGAAGGGCGTGCCGGCGGGATAGCGGACCCAGCCCGCGCTGACCAGGGTGTCACCGGCCTCGGCCACCACGACGGTGATCGCCTGCGGATCGGCGGCGATCTCGCATTCCAGCCCGTCGGCGAGGCCGGCCAGGTCACGGCCCCACAGCTCGGTCTCCAGGGCCGCGATCCGGTCCAGGTCCGCCCCGGTGGTGACCTCCCGCAGTCGTACCCCCTCGGGCACCACCGGCAGCGCGGAGGCCAGCGGCGCGACCGGGCCGACCAGGACGGTCTCCTGGGCCTGCGGCAGGAAACCGGCCGCTTGCAGCCGCTGCGGCAGGTCCGCCGGCTCGTCGTGGCCGTGCAGCTTCCACTCCACCGGCTCGCCCCGCTCCCGGGACGCCGCCACCTGGCGGGCGATCAGGGCGTCGAGTTCGGCGTCGACCAGCCCACCGAGGTCCCGGTAGGTCACCAGACCACCAGAGTCGAGACCCCAGATCCGGAACAACGGACCGTCCGGCTCGATGCTCGCGCCCTCTGGGACCGGGTCGGGCAGGCCCGGCCGCAGCTGGGCGTCGTACGCCGCGCGCAAAGTCGTCACGTCAAGATCCGTCATGTTTCCAGGTTATGCCCAGTTAACGCCGGATAATCACCACCGTGTGGCAGAGGATCAGGAACTGGTTCGACCCGCAGGAGATGCGTTCGGTCGGCACCACCCCCGACTACCGCTTCTCCCTGGCCAACGAGCGGACCTTCCTGGCCTGGCTGCGTACCGGGTTGGCGCTGATCGCCGGTGGCCTGGCCGCCGCCCAGTTCCTGCCCACCCTGTCCCCCCGGCACCTGCGTGAGGCGATCTCCGTGGCGCTGCTGCTGCTCGGCGGCGCGGTGGCGATCCGCGCCATCGACCACTGGGCGCGGGTGGAACGGGCCATCCGGCTGGACGAGGAGCTGCCGGCCTCCCGCTTCCCGGCGGTGCTGGCCGTCGTGGTGGGCCTCGGCGCGCTGCTGCTGGTGGTCGCGGTCGTGGCCGGGGCGATCGACGGATGACTGCCGCCCGCGACCCGGGGCTTCAACCCGAGCGGACCCGGCTGGCCTGGCGGCGTGCCGCGCTGGCGGTGACCGTGGTGGCGATCCTGACCGTCCGACTGGCGCTGCTCGCCGACCGGTTCGGGGCGGTGCTGGCCGTCCTGGCCATCCTCTGCTGGGGCGTCGCGATCAAGCTGTGCTGGCGCCGGGCCGTGGGCACCGGGGTGCCCCGCACCGGCGGTCGTACCTACGGTGCCGTCGGGCTGTGCATCACCGGGTTCGCCCTGATCGGGGTCGTGCTGGTCGCGTACGGGGTGTGAGCATCGACCGGGAGTAGGACATGATGGGTGCATGGCCCGGCTCTATATCCTCCTCTTCCTGGTACAGGTCGTCCTCGCCGTCTGCGCCCTGATCAGTTGCCTCTCGGCCGAGGAGGACGACGTTCGTCATCTGCCCCGGATCGCCTGGGTGCTGATGATCCTGTTCTTCCCCCTGATCGGCTCGATCGCCTGGTTCCTGGCCGGCCGCAAGCGCAAGGCCGCCGGTGGGGGCATGTTCTCCGGCGGAGTCCAGTCCCCGGTACGCCGTCCGGCCCGGCCGCTCGCGCCGGACGACGACCCCGAGTTCCTGCGCTCGATCGAGGAGCGCTCGCGCCAGGAGGACCAGGAACTCTTCCGCCGCTGGGAGGACGACCTGCGCAAGCGCGAGGACGACCTGCGCCGCCGCGAGGGGGACCCGCCCCGCGAGGAGCCCCGCCCCGAGGTGTGACCCCCGGGGCAGGTCGCCCCGGGATCAGGCCAGGTTGGACGAGCGGGGGTAGGCGTCGGCCGGGTCGGTGATGACATTGACCAGGTAGGGCACCCCGGATTCGAAGGCCCGGTGCAGGGCCGGGCCCAGATCGGCGGCCTTGGCGACCGTCTCCCCCGCCCCGCCCAGGGCGGTGACCACCTGGTCGTAGCGCAGTTCCGGCTGGAGGTCGGCGGCCACGTCGTAGCCGTACATGGCCCGCATGGGGTGCTTCTCCAGCCCCCAGATGCCGTTGTTGCCGACCACGATGACCACCGGCAGCTTCTGCCGGACCAGGGACTCCACATCCATCAGCGAGAAGCCGGCCGCCCCGTCGCCCATCAGCACACAGATCTGCCGGTCGGGATGGGTCACCCGGGCCCCCATCGCGTAGCCCATGCCGGTGCCCAGGCAGCCGTACGGGCCCGGGTCCAGCCAGGTGCCCGGCTGGGCCGGCTCCAGGTACCGGCCGGCGTATGAGACGAAGTCCCCGCCGTCACCGATGGTGATCGCGTCCGCGGCCAGCACCCGACGCAACTCGCCGTAGACCCGGGCGGGACGGATCGGGTCCGTCTCGGCGGCCATCTCCTCGGCGTCGCGGGCCTTGGCGGCGTCCTCGGCGGTACGCAACTGCGCCACCCAGTCGGTGTGGTCGACCCGGTCGCCGGGGTACTCGGCCAGGGTGGTGAGGATGGCGCGCAGGTCACCGGCGGGGGCCACGGCGGGCTGCACATGGGTGGCCCGCTGGCTGGGGGCGTCGACGATGTGCACCACGGTGGCGTCGCCGAAGTCGCCGAAGGAGAGCCGGAAGTCCAACGGGGTGCCCACCACCACGACCACGTCGGCGCCCTTGAGCGCCACCCGCCGGGCCTTGGCGAAGGCCAGCGGGTGCTGCGGGGGCAGGGCCCCCCGGCCCATGCCGTTGGTGAAGACCGGCACTTCCAGGGCCTCGGCGGCGGCGCGCAGGGCCGCCACGGCGTCCCCGGCGTAGACGTCCGACCCGGCGATGATGACCGGCCGCTGCGCGGAGGCGATCAGGCCGGCGGCCTTGGCGACCTCCTCGGGGTCGGCCTCGATTCCGGCGATGGCCGGTCCGGCCGGCAGGTCGGCGTCGCCGGTGGAGAAGACCGCCTCCAGGGGGAAGTCCAGGAAGACCGGGCCCCGGTGCGGGGTGAGGGCGGTGGTCAGCGCCGCGGCGACCGCCCGGGGGATGTCGTCGGCGCTGAACACCGTCTCGGCGTGCTTGGTGACCGGGGCGACCAGCGGCAGGTGGTCCATCTCCTGGAGGCTGCCGGAACCCCACCGGAACTGCGGGGCCCGCCCGCCCAGCACCAGCACCGGGGAGGCGTTGAAGTAGGCGCTGGTCAGGCCGGAGATGCCGTTGGTCACCCCGGGACCGGCGGTGAGCACGGCCAGGCCGGGGCGGCGCTGCAACTTGGCCACCGCCTCGGCGGCGAAGACGGCGGACTGCTCGTGCCGCACGTCGTACAGCGGGAATCCGGCCTTGTGGGCGGCGTCGTAGAGCGGGAACACGTGACCGCCGGAGAGGGTGAACATCTCCCGCACCCCGTACGCCCGCAGCGCCGCCAGGGCCAGGTCTCCGCCGTGGCCTTCGATCCGCTCCGTCATCGCCGCTCCTTCGCCTAGCCTGACCGGAGTCACACGCTACTGGCCGGTAGGAGGAATGTGAACCACCCTCATCGACCGGTGAAGTCCGGCTTGCGCTTCTCGACGAAGGCCCGCATGCCCTCCCGCCGGTCCTCCGTGGCGAACAGCGCCGCGAAGAGCTGACTCTCCCAGGCCAGGCCCGAGTTCAGGTCCATGTCCAGGCCGCCGTCGACCGCCAGCTTGGCCGCCCGCAGCGCCTGCACCGGCCCGCTGAGGTACGGCTTCACCAGCGCCACGGCCGCCGCGTAGACCTCGGCCGCCGGGACCACCCGGTCGGCCAGGCCGATGCGCAGCGCCTCCTGGGCGTCGACCATCCGACCCGACATGATCAGGTCCTTGGCGCGGGCCGGGCCGACCAGCCGGGCCAGTCGCTGGGTGCCCCCGGCACCGGGGATGATGCCCAGCTTGATCTCGGGCTGGCCCAGCTTGGCGTCCTCGGCCACCACCCGCCAGTCACAGGCCAGCGCCAGCTCACAACCCCCACCCAGGGCGTACCCGGTGATCGCGGCGACCACCGGCTTGGGGATCCGGGCGATCGCGCCGAGGGCGCTGGACAGGTCGGCGGCCCGGTCCGCCATGTCCACATAGGACATGTCGGCCATCTCCTTGATGTCCGCCCCGGCCGCGAAGACCTTCTCCCCGCCGTACACGATGACCGCGCGGACTCCGGGGTCGGCGGTGGCCGCCGTCGCCGCGGCCCGCAACTCCTCCTGGACCTGGGTGTTCAGGGCGTTCATCGGCGGCCGTTCCAGCCGAATGGTGCCGATGCCGTCCCCGGTCTCCAGCCGCACGAACTCGCCCACGCTGAGCCTCACTTCCTCGTCGAAGTCGCGTGCCAACCTTACGACCAGCCGCCACCGGCACGTAGTCTGGCTGCCAGTCCCGCGCCCCGGAGTTCCCATGGTCACGTACTACGACGACAAGTCCGTACAGGTCACCTCCACCGCCGTCACCGTCAACGGCGACGCCTACCCGCTGGCCGAGATCAGCGAGGTCTGGCACCACCAGGGCAGCCGGTCCTGGCGGGTGCTGATCGGCCGGGGTGCCCTCGGCGCGGCGATGATCGGCCCACTGGTGGCCGCCGTGCTCGGCATCGCGCTGGCCGTCTGGCTGGACGGGTCGGCCACCGTCACGGTCGCCATCATCGGGGTCTCCATCCTGATCGGACTGGCCGCCGGGCCGATCGCCGACCAGCTCTTCGAGTACTTCGACCGCTCGTACGCCCGAGGCAGCCGCCCCCGTGAGGTCTGGATCCGCTGGCGGGGCCACCCGGTACGGCTGCTGCGCACCCCGGACGCGCTGCGCTTCGGACAGATCTACCGCGCCGTCCAACGCGCCATGGAAGCCCAGATGCAAGGAAGGGCCCCCCGTTAACGCCTCCGGTAGAGCAGGGGTCCCCGCTTAACCACACCCCTCAGGGTGACCGCGCCATCGCCATCAGTTGCCGGAAGATGGTTAGGCTTAGTGATGGCGCTCTATTACCGGGACGATGCGGTGCAGGTCTCCTCAGAGTCGATCCGGGTCGCCGGACACGTCATCCCGATCTCCGAGGTCACCTATGTCTGGCATCAGAAGGGGCAGACCACCCTGGCGGTCCGGGGCCGGGTGCTCGGGCGGGGCGTACTGGTGCTGCTGCTGTCCCTGCCCCCGCTCATCGGGGTGGTCTGCGTACTGTCGCTGCTCTTCTCGGCCCAGGACCGGGGCTGGGTGCCGGCCCTGGTGGCACTGGTGGCCTGCCTGGTCATCGCCCTGGCCCTGGTGCCCTTCCTGGAGATCCCGCTGGGCTGGCTGGACCGCTCCTACGAACGCGGCAACCGGGTGCACGAGCTGTGGGTGCAGTACCGGGGGCAGGAGGCCATGGTGCTGCGCACCCCGGACGCCCTGCGCTTCGGGCAGATCTACCGGGCGGTGCAGCGGGCCGTGGAGCAGAGTGACCGCTGGTGACCACCCGCGCGGCGACGGTGGCCCGCCCGGCGCACACTGGAGTTCATGGTGATCCCCCTGCCCCGGCCGACCGCCGTCGTCGGCCTGACCCGTACCGCCCTCGACTCGGCCGCCTCCTTCGCCGCGATCCCGGGCCGCGCCTTCGCGGTCCTCGACGGGGTGGAGGCGCTGCTGACCCGGATCAACGGGGTGGTCGACCGGATCGAGGAGACCCTGGACCGCACCGACCAGGTGCTGGCCGACGCCGAGGTCGCCGTCCGGGAGGTAGCCGTGATCAGCGCCGCCGCGACCGCCGCGGTGGACAACGCCGGTACGGTCGCCGCTGCCGCCGCCGAGGTGGTGACGCGGGCGCAGACGGTGTCCGGCCGGGCGGCCGAGGCGGTAGGGGTGGCGGCCGAGGCCGCGGCGACGGCGGCCGAACTGCTGACCGCGTACGAGCCCGCGCTGCGCCGGGCCGCGCCGATGGCCACCCACTTCATCGAGCAGCTCAGCCACGAGGAGGTGGCCGCGGCGGTACGCCTAATCGACGAGTTGCCGAAGCTGCGGCAGCATCTCACCGCCGACGTCATGCCGATCCTGGCCACCCTGGACCGGGTCGGCCCGGACCTGCACGACCTGCTGGACGTCACCCGGGACCTCAAGCTAGCCGTGGCCGGCATCCCCGGCCTGGCGATGCTGCGTCGGCGCGGCGAGAAACTCAACGACGACGCCAGCTGACCGACGACCGCCGGGAGGGTCAGCAGTCGCAGTGAGGGGTGTGGGCGGGGGCGGTCAGGTCGTCCACGGCGCGACGGGTCAGCCCGGTCGGGGTGACCACCGGCAGGCCCTCACGGACCCAGTACTCGTAGCCGCCGCGCATCTGCTTGACCGGGTAGCCGAGCCGGGCGAACTCCAACGCCGCCCGGGTGGCCCCGTCACAGCCGGGACCCCAGCAGTAGGTGACCACCCGGGTACCCGGCGGCACGATCTGGGCGGCCCGCTCGGCGATCCGGGCGGTGGGCAGGTGCACCGCCCCGGGCAGGTGGCCCTGGGCCCAGGCCGCCTCGCCCCGGGAGTCCACCACCACCAGGCCGGGCACCCCGGCGGTCAGGTCGGCGTGCACGTCGGCCACGTCGGTGGTGACCCTCAACTCGGCCAGGAAGTAGGCGACAGCGGTGTCGGGATCGGCAGCCGGTACGGCGAAGGCACGGGTCATGGCACCGATCCTGGCCGCTGCGCGGGCGCCAGCAGGAGTGGCGGGGACGACGGTCTGCGCTAACATCCCGCCATGGCACCGGTCGATCGCACCGTCGCCGTGCTCGCGTACCCGGGGATGTCGGTCTTCGAGACCGGGATCGTCACCGAGGTCTTCGGACTCCCCCGCCCGGAACTCGGCGTGCCCTGGTACGACCTGCGGTTGTGCGCCGAGCGCCCCGGGCCGGTGCCGGTCATCGGCGGCGCCACCCTGCACAGCCCGTACGGCCTGGGGGTGCTGGCCGCCGCCCGGACGGTGATCGTGCCCGGGGTGCCCGAGGTGACCGGGGTGCCCTCGCCGGAGCTGGTCACCGCCCTGCGCCGGGCGCACCGGGCCGGTGCCCGGATCGTCTCCATCTGCTCCGGCGCCTTCGCCCTGGCCGGTGCCGGTCTGCTGGACGGTCGTCGGGCCACCACCCACTGGCGGTACGCCGACCTGCTGGCCCGCCGCTACCCGAAGGTGACTGTGGACCCCGAGGTGCTGTACCTGGACGACGGGGACATCCTCACCAGCGCCGGCAGCGCGGCCGGTCTGGACCTCTGTGTCCATCTGGTCCGGCGCGACCACGGGGCGGCGGTCGCCAACGCGGTGGCCCGTCGGCTGGTGATCCCGCCGCACCGCGACGGTGGCCAGGCACAGTTCATCGAGGCTCCGGTGGCGGCGGACCCGCAGGACGACCGGATCGCCGGCAGCCTGGCCTGGGCCCTGGCGCACCTGCGGGAGCCGATCACGGTGGCGCGGCTGGCCCGACAGGCGCACATGTCCACCCGGACCTACCTGCGGCACTTCGCCCGCAGCACCGGCACCAGCCCGATCCGCTGGCTGATCGACCAGCGGATCCGGGCCAGCCTGGCCCTGCTGGAGAGCACGGACACCCCGGTCGGGCAGGTCGCGGCGGCGGTCGGCTTCGACACCCCGGTCACCTACCGGCACCACTTCACTCGGGCCATGCGGACCTCCCCCTCGGCGTACCGCCGGGCCTTCCGAGCCGCTGCCGGCGGCTGACCCGGTCGGCGGGGTCGGGCGCGGCCGGTTCAGGGGGCCGGGTACAACTCGTCGATCTCGGCCCGGTGGGGCAGGGACACGCTGGCGCCGAGGCGCCGGACGCAGGCCGCCCCGGCCGCCACCGCCCAGCGCACCGCGTCGACCAGGTCCCGGCCCTCGCCCCAGGCCACCGCCAGGGCACCGGTGAAGGCGTCCCCGGCGGCCGTGGAGTCGACGGCCGCCACCGGCACGGCGGGCAGGTGCACGGCGGTGCCCTCCCGATCGCCGTACCAGGCACCCGCCGCGCCGAGGGTCAGCACCGCTCGCGGCACCAGGTCCAGCAGGGCGTGCGGGTCCTCCCGGCCCCGGCCGGTGTAGGCCTGGGCCTCGTTCTCGTTGACCACCAGCAGGTCCACGGCGGCCAGCAGTTCCGGCGGCATCGGGAGGGCGGGTGCCGCGTTGAGCACCACCCGTCTGCCCGCCTCCCGGGCGGCCACGGCAGCCTGGGTCACCGTCTCTACCGGGATCTCCAACTGGGCGACGAGCACGTCGGCCCCGCGTACCAGGTCGAGTTCGGCCTCGGTCAGGTCGGTGAGCGAGGCGTTGGCCCCCGGGGTCACCAGGATCGCGTTCTCGCCCGCGGCGTTCACCATCACCAGGGCCACCCCGGAGGGACCGTAGGTGACCCGTAGCGGGCCGGTGTCGACACCGGCGGCGGTGATCCGGGCCTTCAGGGTGACGCCGAACGAGTCCGAGCCGATCGCACCCAGGAAGGCGCAGTCGGCGCCCGCCCGGGTCGCGGCGATGGCCTGGTTGGCCCCCTTGCCGCCGGGCACCATGACGAAGTCCGTGCCGAGCCGGGTCTCACCCGGCCGGGGCAGGGCCTCCGCGGTGGCGACCAGATCCATGTTCGCGCTGCCCACCACGACGACGCGAGGCTGACGCACGGGAGCCTCCCTGCGGGGTTTGCGACTTGTTAGAAAGGGACCCTTCCTATACCTCAGGCGTTAAGAGGGGGCCCTTCCTTACACCTCAGGCGGCGCGGGCGGTGTAGCGGTCGCCGTTGCGTTCGACCAGCAGCGGCAGGCCGAAGGTCTTGGTGAGGTTGTCCGCGGTGAGGGTCTCCGCCAGCAGGCCCTGGGCCACCACCCCGCCGTCGCGCAGCAGCAGGGCGTGGGTGAACCCGGGCGGGATCTCCTCCACGTGGTGGGTGACCAGGACCATCGCCGGGGCGTCCGGATCCTGGGCCAGCTCGGCCAGCCGGGCCACCAGGTCCTCCCGGCCGCCCAGGTCCAGCCCGGCCGCCGGCTCGTCGAGCAGCAGCAGCTCCGGGTCGGTCATCAGCGCCCGGGCGATCTGGGTCCGCTTGCGTTCGCCCTCCGACAGGGTGCCGAACCTGCGGTCGGCCAGCCCGCCGACCCCGAGCTGACTCAGCAGGGCCCGCGCCCGGGCCTCGTCGGCCGGGTCGTAGCTCTCCCGCCAGCGGCCGACCACCGACCAGGCGGCGGTCATCACCACATCGGTGACCCGCTCGTCGGCCGGCAGGCTGGCGGCCAGGGCCGCGGTGGTCAGGCCGATGCGGGTACGCAGCTCGTTGAGGTCCGTGCGGCCGATCCGCTCCCCCAGCACGTGGGCGGTGCCGACGGTCGGGTGCAGCCGCCCCGAGGCCAGGTTGAGCAGGGTGGTCTTGCCGGCACCGTTGGGGCCCAGCACCACCCAGCGTTCGTCCAGCTCCACCCGCCAGTCGACGTCGTGCAGCAGGGCGGTGCCGGATCGGCGTACGCCGACGCCGTCGAGGCTGACCACCAGATCCGCGTCCACGGGTGCGGGGGCGGTCGAGGCGCCACCGGCGCCAGGGATCAGGTCACCAGTCACCCGCCCATCCAACCACGCAACGCGTGCCGCCCCCATGGGCGGGCGTGGTGGCCGTAGGGTGAGCGCCGTGTCGTTGCTCACCTCAGCCGAGTCGGCGGTCATGCCCAGTAGTGGTCCGGGGTCTTCCGCGTGAGCGCGGTCATCGAGATCGAGGGACTGCGGAAGACCTTCCGCAGTCTGCGTAAGGGTTCCCGGGTCGCCGTGGACGGCTTCGACCTGCTGGTCGAGGCCGGTCAGGTGCACGGGTTCCTGGGGCCCAACGGGTCGGGCAAGACCACCACCCTGCGGGCCTTGCTCGGGCTGGTCCGCGCCGACGCGGGACACCTGCGGGTGCTCGGTGCGGACGCACCGGAATCTCTGCCCCGGGTCGCCGCCCGGGTCGGCGCGATCGTGGAGAGTCCGCAGTTCTTCGGTAACTTCACCGGCCACCGCACCCTGCGGCTGCTGGCCGTGGCCGGGGGTCTGCCGGTCAGCCGGGTCGACGAGGTGCTGGAGCAGGTCGGGCTGCGCGATCGGGGCCACGACCGGGTCAAGGGGTACTCACTCGGCATGAAGCAGCGCCTGGCGGTGGCCTCGGCTCTGCTCAAACGGCCCGAGCTGCTGATTCTGGACGAGCCGGCCAACGGGCTGGACCCGGCGGGCATCCGGGAGATGCGGGACCTGATGCGGACCCTGGCCGGCAACGGGGTGACCGTGCTGGTCTCCAGTCACATCCTGGCCGAGATCCAGCTGATCTGCGACCACGTCACGATCATCTCCCGGGGGCGGCGGGTGACGGCCGGGCCGGTGGCCGAGGTGCTGGCCGGGTTCGACCGCAACGAGTGTCTGGTACGCGCCGACGACCTGGTCCGGGCCGAGGAGCTGCTACGCGGCGCCGGGTTGACCGTCACCGGGCACCCCGACCATCTGATCGTCGGCCGGGTGACCGATCCGACCCTGATCAGCCGGACCCTGGGCGAGCAGGGCCTCTGGGTACGCGAGCTGACCCCGGTGCGGCCGGATCTGGAGAGCGTCTTCCTGGAGTTGACCGGGGCCGGGCCGCAGCCGACTCTCCCCCGGCAGGCCGACGGCGGACCCGGGCCCGGGCCCGGCTCCGGTGGGGCGACCCCCGCCGCCGGCCGGATGATCGACCTGGACGAGTTCCGGGGGGTGGATCGGTGAACCTGTTCCGCGCCGAGGTGGAGCGGCTGACCGCCCGCCGCTTCGTGCAGCTGATGGTCCTGTTGCTGCTGGCGGCGTTCATGGTGACCGCGGGGACCACCCTGGCCGGTTCCCACTCGCCCACCCGGGACGAACTCGCCACCGCCCAGCAGGAGGCCGCGGCCAGTCGACAGGCCCTGGAGGCGGAACATGCCCGCTGCCTGGCCCGCGATCGGGGTGAGGAGTGGGCCCAACGAGACGGCGCCTACCTGCCGCACGACTGCGCCGAGGTCGATCCCGCCCGGTTGGACCGGTTGCCGGTCACGGCCGACTTCCTGGAGGGGGTCTTCACCTTCACCCAGCAGGCCGAGTCGCTGCTGTACTTCCTGATCGCCTTCCTGCTGATGTTCGGTTTCCTGGTCGGGGCCTCCTACATCGGCGCCGACCTGAACTCCGGCGGGGTGGTCAACCTTCTGCTGTGGCGGCCCCGCCGACTGATGGTGCTCGGTGCGAAACTGGGCACCCTGCTCGGCGCGGTCGTGGTGCTGTCCGTGCTCGCCTCGGTGGCGTACCTGGTCACCTTCTGGGTCGTCGCCCACCTCGACGGCTATCCCGGCCCCACCGACCCGACCTTCTGGGCCGCCCTGGCCCAGTTGTGGGGTCGGGGGATCGGGCTGGTGCTGCTGGCCACCGGGGTCGGCTTCGCCCTGGCCACCATCGGTCGGCACACCGCGGCGGCCCTCGGCGCGGTGATGGCGTACCTGGTGGTGTGGGAGTTGGGCGGCCGGATCGTGCTGCAGATCCTGGAGGTGGCCCGGCCGGATCAGCTCATGCTCAGCACCCATGTGGCCGCCTGGCTCACCAAGGAGGTCAGGCTCTACGACAACAGTGTCTGCACCAGCGACTACTACGGCTACTGCGACGGCAGCTACCTGCTGACCTGGCGACCGGCCCTGGCCGTACTGCTGCTGCTCACCGCCGGTCTCACCATCGCCGCGTTCGCGGTGTTCCGGCGCCGGGACCTGGCCTGACCCGGCGGGACCTGGCCTGACCCGGCGGGGTCCTCAACCAACCGTGGAGCCGAAGACCTCGTCCCGGACGGCGTTCAGGGCGGTGCGCAGCGCGCCGTGCAGGATCGGTTCCTCGGTCAGCCCGGTGGGCACCACCCGGGGGCGGACCAGGGTGATGGCGGCCACCTCGTGCTGCACCCGCTCGGCCAGCGCGGCCCCTCCGGCCTGGCCGACCTCCCCGGCCAGCACCACCAGCGGAGGGTCCAGCACCACGCAGGTACTGGCCACCCCCAGGGCCAGCCGGCGTGCCACCTCGTCGAGCATCGGCCCCCCGGCCGTACCGGCGGCGATGGCGGCCCTGACCGCCTCGGCGGCGCCACCGTCGGGGTAGCCGTGCTCGCGGGCCAGGCCCCGGATCGCGTCCGCCCCGGCCACCTGCTGGAAGGCCGGCTTGGCCCGGCGGGACACGTCGCGCGGGATCGGCGCCCCGGGCACCGGCAGGTAGCCGATCTCCCCGGCCGCGCCGCTGCTGCCGTGGTGCAACCGGCCGTTCAGCATGATCGCCAGGCCGACCCCGGCGCCGATCCAGACCAGGACGAAATCCTCCACCCCCTGGGCCGCGCCGGACTGCGCCTCGGCCACCGCGGCCAGGTTGACGTCGTTCTCGAAGACCACCGGGGTGTCCAGGTCCTCGCGGAGGGCGGCCAGCAGGCCACGGTGCCAGCGGGGCAGGTCGAAGGCGAAGGTGATGTCGCCGGTGCCCGGATCGACCAGGCCGGGGGTGCCGAGCACGATCCGGCGTACGCTGTCCAACTGCGCCCCGGCGCTGCTGGCGGCCTGGACCACGGCGTTGTGCACCACCCCCACCGGGTCGTCGGTGTCCTGGGTGGACTGTTCCACCCGCCCGACCACCGCGCCGGTGATGTCCGCGCAGGCGGCCACCACCCGTTCCGCCCCGACGTCCACCCCGACGACGTACGCGCTGCCCGGCCGCACGGCGTAGAGCTGGGCGTTCGGCCCCCGCCCGCCGGCCTGCTCACCCACCCGGGCCACCAGGCCCCGCTCCTCCAGCCGTTCCACCAACTGGGAGGCGGTGACCTTGGACAGGCCGGTCAACTCACCGATCCGGGCCCGGGTCAACGGCCCCTGCTCCAGCAGCAGTTCCAATGCCGCGCGGTCGTTGAGGGCCCGCAACAGCCGTGGTGTGCCGGGAAGCCGGGTCGCGCTCATGCCATGTCCTTGATTTTTAGTAAGCGTCGCTAACCATAGCTTCGCCTCGAACGGGTAGCCGTAGCGTATCCGCAGCAGGTGAGCGAATCGCTCAGCCGATCCGACATCACGATCAACATCTCGACATCGGGAGGAGGGTGCGTGCGCCGGGATCCGGGACTTCGCCGGCTGGCCCTGGGCACCCTGCTGGCCGCGTACCCGGGGCCGGTCCCGCCGGACTGGGCGGTCGAACTGGTAGCCGAGGGGCTGGCCGGGCACACCCTGTTCGGGACCAACATCGACACACCCGCGCAGGTGGCGGCCAGCACGGCCGCCCTGCGTACCGGCCGGGCCGAGGTCCTGGTGGCGATCGACGAGGAGGGTGGGGACGTCACCCGGTTGGCGCACGCCACCGGCAGCCCGTACCCGGGCAACGCGGCGCTCGGGGCGATCGACGACGAGGGGTTGACCCGGGAGGTCTACCGGGCCATCGGCGGGGAGTTGGCCGCCGTCGGGGTCACCGTGAATCTGGCGCCCGCGGTCGACGTCAACAGCACCGAGGAGAACCCGGTGATCGGCACCCGGTCCTTCGGGACCGATCCGGTGCGGGTGGCCGCCCATTGCGCCGCCGCGGTCGGCGGTCTTCAGGCCGCCGGGGTGGCCGCCTGCGCCAAGCATTTTCCCGGGCACGGCGCCACGGTGACCGACTCCCACCACGAACTGCCCACCGTGGAGGTGTCCCCGCAGGTGTTGCGCCGCCGGGACCTGCCGCCCTTCGCCGCGGCGATCGCGGCCGGGGCCAGGGCGGTGATGACCGCCCACATCCGGGTACCGGCCCTGACCGGCACCCAGCCCGCCACCTTCAGCCGCGCCGTCCTGGTCGACCTGCTGCGCCGGGAGTACGGCTTCACCGGCGCGGTGATCACCGACGCCTTGGAGATGAAGGGTGCCGCCCTGGCGGCCGGCGGCATCGCCCCCGGGGCGGTACGGGCCCTGGCCGCCGGTGCGGATCTGCTCTGCATCGGGGCCAAAGTGGACGCTGCCCTGGTCGAAGGGGTGGTCGCCGAGGTCGTAGCGGCGGTGGGCGATGGTCGGCTGGCCCGGGAACGGGTAGAGCAGGCCGCCGGACGTGCTGCGGAACTGGCCGAGTGGACCCGCCACACCGGCCCGACCCCGGTCCCCTCCCCCGACCTGGGGTACGCGGCGGCCCGCCGGGCCCTTCGGGTGGAAGGTGTGCCGACCCGCTCGGTCGATCCGTTGGTGGTGCAGGTGCACGCCCGGTCCACCATCGTGCAGGGGCGGGTGCCGTGGGGCCTCGGCCCGCATCTGGACGGCCCGGAGCTGGTCGAGGTGGTGGCCGCCGAGGCCGACCCGGATGAGCTTCGGCGGCGGGCCGGTGACCGTCCGATCGTGCTGGTCGGCCGACGGCTGCACCGGCTGCCCGGCGGGCCGGAGCTGGTCGACGCGCTGACCGCCGCCCATCCGGTGACCGTGGTGGAGATGGGTTGGCCGAGCGGGTGGCGGCCGGTGGGCAGCCGGGCCTTCGTGCTCACCTACGGCGCCAGCCACGCCAACGGTCGGGCCGCCGCCGAGGTGCTGGGCCTGATCCGCTGAGGCGTACGCCACTTCGACCGTCCACTGTTGAACACGTTCAACTCGTCTCCTACACTAGCGATGTCGATACTTGAACACGTTCAAATCGAGGTGTGGCGGCATGGACATCAAAGTCTGGATGTACCTGGTCTATCTGGTGGTCAGCATCGGTCTGACCATCTGGGTGGCCCGGACCCTGGCCCGCAACGGATTGGTCTTCCTTCAGGAGGTGTTCGCCGACGAGCGACTGGCCAACGCGGTGAACAACCTGCTGGTGGTCGGGTTCTACCTGCTGAACCTCGGCTATGTGACCGTGGCGATGCGGCACTCCGGGCTGATCGAGTCGACGAGCGAGGCCATGGAGGAACTGTCCTGGAAGATCGGGCTGGTGCTGCTGGTGCTCGGTGCCCTGCACTTCTTCAACGTCTTCACCCTCAACCGCTACCGCAAGAGCCGGCTCCGTCAACTGGCCACCGCACCCCCGCTGCCGCCGGCCGGGTACCTGCCCAGGCAGCAGCCCCACCCGGCCGCCGCCCCGCCCGCCGGGCACCTGCCCAGGCAGCAGCCCCACCCCGCCCCCGCCCAGGCCCCGGCCCAAGGCCCCGCGCAGGGCCCGGTTCAGGGCCCCGCGCAGCCGCCGGCACCGCCCCGATGAGCACCCGCCAGCCGACTGGTGGACCACCGGATGCCAGCACGCACGGGGGTGCTGGCATCCGGTACCTCACCGTCCTCTACGACGCGCACTGCCCGATCTGCCGGACGGCCCGCGAGTGGCTGGCCTCGCAGGCGCAACTCGTACCCCTGGAGTTCGTGCCGGCCGGCTCGGCCGAGGCCCGGCAGCGCTTCCCCGGCCTGGACCACGAGGCCACCCTGCGCGACATCACCGTGGTGGCCGACGACGGGGCGCTCTACATCGGCGACGGCGCCTGGATCGCCTGCCTGTGGGCGCTGGCCGAGTACCGGGCCACGGCCGAGCGCCTGTCCCGTCCCCACCTGCTGCCGCTGGCGCGAGGGGTGGTGGCCGCCGCCTCGGCGGTCAGGGAGATGGTCCGGGAACCGGGGTCGGTGCCGCCCGGAGGGTCGACCGGATACGGTGGCCCGGATGACCGACCAGTCTGTGCCGACGACCGCTGCGGGTGAGGCGACGACCGCCCGGGGCGAGCAGACCCGGCAGTTGATCCTGGAAACCGCGCTGCGGCTGTTCCGCGAGCGCGGGTACGCCCGCACCACCATGCGCGCCATCGCCCAGGAGGCCGGAGTGGCGGTCGGCAACGCCTACTACTACTTCGACTCCAAGGAACGCCTGATCCAGGAGTTCTACACCCGGACCGAGGAGGAGCACCGAGCCGCGGCACGACCGGTGTTGGCGCGGGAGACGACCTTCACCGCCCGGCTGGCCGGGGTGCTGCACGCGGCCATCGACGTGTCGACCCCCGCGCACGACTTCGCGGCGAGCGTCTTCAAGTTCGCCGCGGAGCCCACTTCACCGCTGAGCCCCTTCTCGCCCGAGTCGAGCGGCCCGCGCCAGGCATCCATCGAACTGTTCGACGAGGTGCTGAGCGGCTCCACCACCAAGGTCGACCCGGAACTGCGTCCCCACCTGCCCGAACTGCTCTGGCTGGCGTACATGGGGATAGTGCTCTTCTGGGTCTACGACCGCTCGCCGGGGCAGGCCCGGACCCGGATGCTCATCAACGGGGCGGTGCCGTTGATCGACCGACTGGTCTCCCTCTCCCGGCTGCGGGTCCTGCGCCCGGTCACCCGGCAGATCGTCGACCTGCTGCGCATGCTCCGCCAGTGATCTCCACTGGGACACGTTTCTCCTGGTCAAGTCCACTATTGGACAGCAGAAGGAGCCGGTGGAGGCTTGCCCTGCCAACGACCCGATACGTAGCGTGATCGGCAGACGTCGTACGCGGACCTGGGGGGGAGGCTGCGGACCGTGGATCCGGCCCGGGATTCACGGTCCGCGCCCTGCCGAGGCGGTCAACCGGGATAGACCCCGTAGGACCCCCAACCCCGATCCGGGAAACCGGCCGCCTCGGCCACCCGGGCCGAGGCCGCGTTGGCTCGGTCGTGCAGATAGGTCGGCACGGCACCCTCGTCGAGCACCCGGCGGGCCGCCTGCGCCACCAGGCACCGGGCCAGTCCCCGCCCTCGGGCGGTCGGCACCGTGCCCACGGCCAGTTCCTGCCCGAACGGGTCGTGCCGCTTGATCCCGACTCCGGCCAGGTAGCGCCCCTGGTCGTCGCGGACCACCAGCACGGGCCGGTCGAAGAGTCGCAGCCAGGAGGGCAGGCCGAGGGTGGTCGGCGCGACCCACGCACCGATCTCCGGCAGCGGCGCGGGGGCCATGCTCCACCGGAACACGTCGTCGTGCACCACCCACCCCGAGGGTCGACCGACCGCTGCCGGCAGCGCGGGCAGTAGGGCCGTGGACCGCTGGGCCAGTTCGCGTACCCCGGCGACCCGGTCGGGTGGCACGGACAGCACCGTGCTCTCGCCGGTGGTGACCGCGATCGCCGGACGCAGGCGGCCGTCCCAGGCCGGGTGGCTGCGTCGCCAGGAACCCACGACGTGCAGCCCCTTGCCCGCCGGCCACTGCCCCAGCCAGGTGGCCAGGTGCAGGTGGAGTCGCCGGTCGCGCACCGTCCACCTCCCGCGCCCTCGCTGCCGCCCGCCCACCCTACGACGGACCAGGGTCACGACGCCGACCCTCCGGAAGGACCCGGTGAGGTGATCTTCGCGCCCCGTCGGAACCAAGGTCATCGTTCCGGCGTCATAGCCAATTCCATACATGTACAACTTTCTCTGGAATGGTGGGCTCATGCCGATGCACCCGGACGACCGTCACCAGCAGGATCCCACCCGGATCTGGCCGTACGACCGGGCGGCGAGTCGCCTCCCCGGCCAGCCTCGGCACCACAGCCGGCGGACCGGCCGACTGTCCTGGGAGACGCTGAACCGGTCCTCGGTCGGGGGCTCGGCCTGCCACCTCAACACCCACTGATCCGCCGGATCTCCCCCGTCACCGGCCGGGTGTCCGGGCCGACTCCGACGGCGAGCCAGCGCCGCCGTTCGCACACCTGTCGGGTAACGTCTGCTGGTCCTTCGACCGGGTTACGACGGGAGCTAGCGCACTCATGGGCAAGAAGACGATCCGCGTCTCCGACTTCAGCGGCACGGTGCTGGGCGCCGACGACGAGGCGGTCCGCGTCGTCGTCCTCGAGCACCCTGATCTGGTGGCCGGGCCCGTGCAGCTGGACGCGACAGCGCTCGAGGTGGAGAGCCTGGACGACGCGGCGCTGGATGTGGCCGTGGTGGAGATCCATGACCGGCACGGTGACGGCGAACCCCGTCGGGTGGTGCTGACCGCCAGCGAGTTCGACGCCCTGGCCACGGAGATGCCGATGGCCCAACTGCTCAGGACCGCCGAGCGGGTCCGCCCGCCGAAGGCCCGCCGGGCCACCGAGAAGATCGACTACGGCACCATCGAGCACGCCGGCAAGCCCCACCGGGGACGGGTCACCGAGGAGGAGGCCCGGCTGGTCCGCGAACACCTCGACGAGGTGAACAAGCGCCTGGCCGACGCCGGCCTGCGCCAGATCGACCCGGCCGACCCGGAGCACGCCGCCCGGTACGGCTTCCCCACCGCCTGATCAGCTATTCGAAGGCCCGGACCTTGGCCAGGGTCGCCACGATCTGCGCCTCCGTGGTGGCCTTGTCCAGGCCCAGCCCGGTCAGCACCCCCTGGCCGTCCTCCTGCTCCAGCAGCGCCAGCAGGATGTGCTCCGTACCGATGTAGTTGTGCCCCAGCCGCAGCGCCTCGCGGAAGGTCAACTCAAGGGCCTTCTTGGCGGCGGCGTCGTACGGGATCAGGTCGGGCACCTCCTCGGCCGCCGGCGGCAGCGCGGCCGTGGCGGCCTGGCGCACCGCCTCGGCCGACACCCCGGCGGCGGTCAGTGCCCTGGCGGCCAGCGCCTCCGGCTCGGCGAGCAGCCCGAGCACCAGGTGGGCCGGGGTGGTGTGGGCGCTGCCGGCGGCCTTGGCCTCGTTGTGCGCGGCGGCGACCACGTTACGGGCGCGCGGGGTGAAGCGTTGGAAGCCCTCCCGGGGGTCCATGGTCCCGGCGACGAAGCGCTTCTGGGCGGCCTGCTTGCTCACCCCCATGCTGCGGCCGATCTCGGTCCACGAGGCCCCGGAGCGGCGGGCCTGGTCGACGAAGTGGCCGATCAGGTGGTCGGCCACTTCACCGATGTGATCGGCGACCATGACCGCCCCGGAGAGTTGATCGAGGGCGCTGGTGTGGGTCTGCTTGATGGTCTCGATCAGGTCGTCGAGCCGGATCGGGTTGTTCATCTGCACAGGGTTCGTCATGCGTCAACCGTAGGTTGACGATGGCCACCCGTCAACCCCAGGTTGACGATCAAGCGGTGAGCCGCGGGGCCCGGTGGTGCGTAAGAGTCGGTGCGGACCCCGGTGGGTAGTAGCCCAGCGGAATCACCGATACGGGAGGCGAGATGGGCGACGCGCAGACGGTCGGCGGGCGACGGCTCTGGTGGTGGCTCGGCGGGGCCCTGCTGGTCGTGGTGGTGGTCCTGGTGGCCAGCTGGACCTGGGTGACCGTGCGCGGCGAGGGCCGATCCGGGCATGTCGTCACCGGTGCCGTCGGTGACCTGCGGGAGGCCACCTTCGTGCTGCTCGACGGCGCCGACGTGATCCGGCTGCGCACCGCCGACCTGGGCGAGGAGGCCTACCGGGTGTCCACCCCGGGTGACGCCGCGCTGCGCCCGGCCGCCTCGCTCACTGAGGGAAGGGTGATGACCAGCCTGCGGGACACCGGCAAGGCCGGCCCGGCGATCGTCGAGGTGGCCCTGCACGAGTCCGTACGATGGCACATCCGGCTCGACGGCGGGGCCAAGGAGCAGCACCTGGACCTCAGCAACGCCCAGGTGGGCGAGATCGAGTTCACCGCGGGAGCCAACCGGATCGAGCTGACCCTGCCCACCCCCACCGGAACCCAGCGCACCGTGCTCGGCGGCGGCGCCAGTCAGGTCCTCGTCCGCCTGGCCGGCGACGCACCCGTCCAGGTCCGCGCGGGCGGCGGTGCCGGCACGGTGACGGTCGACGGCACCACCCACTCCGGGGTGGCCGGGGGCACCACCTTCACCGCCCCGCAGTGGGCGGAGGCGGCGGACCGCTACGACATCGACGCCACCGCCGGAGTCTCCGGCCTGACCGTCGAGCGTACCGAGGCCGACCGCTGATCCAGCCCGGATACGGTATGTGCCGCAGGCGTACGCACCATCGGGTCGGTATGCCGGTGGTGGTGAAGGGACCGAGAGCATGCGGCTACACGTCGGCTGCGCCATGTGGACGCACAAGGCGTGGCAGGGACGGCTGCTGGCACATCCCCTGCCGGCTGAGGAGCGGCTGCGGCACTACGCCGGGTGGTGCGACGCCGTCGAGGGCAACACCACCTTCTACGCCACCCCGGCCCGGGAGACGGTGGCCTCCTGGGCCCGGCAGACCGACCCGGACTTCCGGTTCGTGCCGAAGGTGCCCAAGGTGGTGACGCACGAGCGACGGCTGACCGAGGTGACCGAGCCGATGCGTGCCTTCCTGGACGCGATCGAGCCCCTGGGCCCGCGGGCCCACGCCCTCTGGGTGCAGCTCCCCCGTTCCTTCGCCCCCTCGGACCTGCCCACCCTGGCCCGGTTCCTGCGCCGGATGCCGGCCGCCCACCGGTGTGCGGTGGAGGTTCGCCACCCCGAGTTCTTCACCGACCCCTCGGCGGCCCGGCGGCTGGAGGCGGTGCTCGCCCAGACCGACGCCGAGTGGGTGCCCTTCGACACCACGACCTTCTTCGCCGAGCCGCCGACCAGCGACGCCGAGCGGGACGCCTGGACCAAGAAACCCCGCACCCCGCTGCGTACCCGGGCGCTGACCGACCGGCCGATCGTCCGCTATCTGGGCCGCGACGACCCGGACCGTACGGTCGAGGGGTGGCAGCGGTGGATCGACATCACCGTGGGTTGGCTGCGCGAGGGACGCTCCCCCACCCTGTTCATCCACACCCCGGACAACGCGCAGGCACCTACCCTGGCCCGCCGGTTCCACGACGAGGTACGCGCCCGGGTACCCGAACTGGCGCCCCTACCGACTCCGATCCCGGTCGAGCCCACAACCCTCTTCTGACCCTTGCGGCCGGGGGGTCGGCGCCGAGTCGCCGCCCCGGGATCGGCCGGAACGCCGGGTCACCCGGTAGGCGCGGGCCAGTTGGCCCGGCCAGCCCAGGAAACGGTCGAAGATGTCGGCGGCGCTGCCGGTGAGACTGGGGCTCAGCCGGTGCAGATCGTCGATGGCGTCGCACAGGCAGCCGGCCAGGTAGAGCCGCAGGCCCACGGGATCGGTCGCGTAGTCGGCCAGCAGGGCCAGCTTGGCCCGGGTACACGGCCAGGGTTGACCGCACTGGCGGCACATCCACAGCGGACGCATCGGCGGATGCTCCACCGGTTCGGTGGCCAGCAGATGCGGGAGCGGAGCCTGGTCCTCCTCAGCCATGACCGCCCCGTCCTCCACGCGCGGGGATGCCGGCCGGGCAGGTCCACTCCGGAACGGTGATGCGTCGGTGCCTCACACAGTAGGAGACCGCCGGACCGCCCGGTGAATAACGGAAATCGGGTCAGGCCCAGGGATCGCGTACGACGAAGGAGCTGGCGGCCGTGAAGGCCGGGCTGCCGTCCGGGACGTCCAACCAGAAGCCGCCGTCGCGGTAGTGCACCACATGCGAGGGGTAGTTGTACGACCGGAGGATCACCGATCCGGTGCCGCCGCCCGGCCCCGGGCAGAAGGTGGCGTCCTCCCGGAAGATGGTGGTGTCCTCCCTGCTGCTGAACTGCACCTGCATCCCCCAGTGCCGCAGGTATCGCCCGTCGGCCAGGCGCAGGGTGACGCAGTCGGAGTCGGCCAGTCCGCGACCGACCGTGAAGGTGGCCCGCTGCCGGTCCGGCCGAGGGCTGGCCGCGTCGACCTCGGCGAGTTGGGCGTACTTGCCGTCATGGCTGAGGTAGCGACCGGCCACCTTCACCGATTCCAGCGACCAGGTGCCCGGCGGGATGGTCCCCGGTGGGATGGTCGGTCCGTTCGTCGGCGGGGGGGCCGCGGTCGGCGGAGGCGCGACCGGCGGCGGGGTGGCGAAGGAGGGCGAGGGGGCCGGGGACCGTCGGGCCAGGGAGGGTTGGGCTGGCGAGGTCTCGGCGGAGGGTGCCCGGGTGGCCGCCACCGGGGCCGCCGTGGTGGGTGCCGCGATGGCGGCCGGTGGGTTCGATGCCGACCCGGGTTGCAGCACCACCAGGGTCACCGGGGCGACGAGCAGGGCCGCCCCGGCGGCCAGGCCGGCCACCGGGTGGGCACTGACCATCTGGGCCAGCTTGCCGAACAGGGTGCCCGGGGTGCCGCCGCCGACCGTCGTCGTGGCCGTGGTCGTGACCGTCGTGGTGGCCGAGGCCGCCAGGGCGGGGGTGGCCAGGGTGGTCGTGGTCAACAGCCCCTTGGCGGCCAACGCGGCGGCCAGACCGGCCGGCACCACCAGCGGGGCGATGCTCAGCAGCAGCCGTTCCGTGGGCACCTGACCCTGGGTGAGAGCGGAGCAGGTGGGACAGTCCCGGGTGTGCCGGGCGATCCGCTTGCGCCACACCGAGGTGGGGACCCCGTCCCAGCCGTCCAGGGTCTCGGTCAGTCCGGCACAGCGTGGCCGCACGGCCAGCGCCGCGACGATGACCCGGCTCAGTTCGAGTTGCTCCCGCATCCGTTGCAGGCGTACCCCGACCTGCGCCACCCGGGTGTCGCAGGCGGCGGCGATCTCCCGGCGGGTCAACTGGCCGGCGCACTCCTGCCACCACAGGGACAGCATCGGACGGTGGTTGGGGTCCAGCCAGCGGGTCGCGGCCACCACCTGACGGCGCTGGTCGGCCAGGTGCAGCCGCAGGATCGCCTCGTCCTCGACATCACCGGCGGCCGACAACAGGTCGGCCGGGTCGACCATGGTGGTCCGGTGGTTGGCGGTACGCAGCCGCTGCCGGTGGGTGGCGATCTGCCGCACCGCGATCGCCACCAGCCAGGACCGGAAACTCTCCGGGGCGCGCAGGGCGGGCAGGTCCCGGATGACCCGGATCAGGGTCTCCTGGACCACGTCGTCGATGTCGGGGTGACCGTGCAGGGCCCGACCGACGATGTTGTAGAGCAACGGCAGATGGGCGGCGATGAGGCGGTCACGAGCCGAACCGTCGCCCGACTGCGCTGCGGTGACGAGTTCCACGTCATTCGCAGTGATCGCCATCCAGCACCGCCCCAATGTGGAGTCCCCCGCCGAGCACGACGTCACACCCTAACCAGAACGCGCCCGGTGATCGAGTGGCCCTCCCCTTTCATTCAATGAAAGACGTGGTCCCGATCACCGTTGTCCCCGGCATGATCCGGCTGGCGGGACGAGGAGGAGGGATCCCCATGGCGTTCGCACGCAACCAGTGGTACGTGGCGGCCTACGGCAGCGAGGTAGGGCGCGACCTGCTGGCCCGTACGGTGCTCGGTGAGCCGCTGGTGCTGTACCGCACCGAGGCCGGGGAGGCGGTGGCGCTGGCCGACCGGTGTGTGCACCGGCGCTACCCGTTGTCGGAGAGCCGGCTCGACGGCGACACCATCGTCTGCGGCTACCACGGCTTCACCTACGACCAGACCGGCTCCTGTGTCTTCGTGCCGGGGCAGCAGCGGATTCCGCGTACCGCCCGGGTCGCGGCGTATCCGGTGGTGGAGCAGGACTCCTTCATCTGGGTGTTCATCGGTGACCGGGAGCGGGCCGATCCCACCACGATTCCCCGCGCCCCCTGGCTGGTCGACCCCCGGTACGCGGTGGTCCGTGGGATGGCCCCGCTGAACGCCCGGTACGGCCTGCTGGTGGACAACCTGCTGGACCTGTCCCACGAGACCTATCTGCACGGTGGCTACATCGGCACCCCGGAGGTGGCGAACACCCCGATCACCACCGAGGTGGACGACGAGCGCGGCATCGTCTACGTCAGTCGGCACATGGACGACGCGGAGTGCCCGCCCTTCTACGCCCGCTCGACCGGCATCCAGGGCCGGATCACCCGCTGGCAGGACATCGAGTACCACCCGCCCTGCCTCTACCTGCTGCACAGCCGGATCGCCCCGCAGGGGGTGTACCCGCCGGCGCAGGGCGAGGACAGCGAGGCCTTCCACGCCGAGATCGTGTACGCCATCACCCCCTCGACGGAGAACACCACCTACGACTTCTGGGCGGTGGCCCGGGACTTCGCGATCGAGGACGAGTCCGTCAGCGAGTACCTGCACCAGAGCAACCACACCGTGGTCATGCAGGACGTCACCGCCCTCAACATCCTGGAGCAGGTGATCGCCGCCGAACCGGAGAAGTACCAGGAGCTGAGCATCAACATCGACACCGGCGGCCTGGCGGCCCGGCGGCTGCTGGCCCGCCTGGTCGACGCGGGGAGGGTGGAGGCGACCCGGTGAGCGGCCCGGCCGGCATGCTCACCGGCGACCGGGTCTACCGGATCCACTGGATGCCGGGCACGGACATCCTGCGCGGGGTCTGCCACTGCGGTGCCGAGCGGGTGGCCGAGGAGCCGGTGGAGCTGTGGGAGTGGCTGCTCGCCCACCCGCAGGGCCACCAGGCGGTGACGCCTCCACCCGAGGTGCCTACCCGTACGGCGGTGCCGGCATGACCGAGATGTATCTGATGGTCACCGCCCGGGAGCAGGTGGCCGACGAGGTCGTGGCGATCACCCTGGCCCGCCCGGACGGCGGCCCGGTGCCGCAGTGGACCCCCGGGGCCCATCTCGATCTGCTGCTCGGCCCGGACCTGGTCCGCCAGTACTCCCTCTGCGGTGATCCGGCGGACCGGTCCGGGCTACGGATCGCGGTGCAGCGGGAGCTTCAGGGGCGGGGCGGGTCCCTGCTCGTGCACGACCGACTGACTCCCGGGGCCACGGTCGCGGTGCACGGCCCCCGGAACAACTTTCCGCTGGTGGCGGCGGGACGGTACCTCTTCATCGCCGGGGGCATCGGCATCACCCCGATCGGCCCGATGGTCGCCGCCGCCGACGCCGCCGGTGCCGACTGGCAACTGGTGTACGGGGGACGCAGCCGCGCCACCATGGCCTTCGCCGACTCCCTACAGAAGAAGTACGGCGACCGGGTACGCCTGTGTCCGCAGGACGAGACCGGCCTGCTGGACCTGCCCGCGCTGCTGGGTCCTCCGGAGGCCGGGCTGGTCTACTGCTGCGGGCCGGAGACGCTGATTAAGGCGGTGGAGGAGCACTGTTCCGGCTGGCCGCCGGGCAGTCTGCACGTCGAGCGGTTCACCCCGGCCACCTCCGCCGGGAAGGTCGGGGAGGTCGACACCGCCGTGGAGGTCGAGCTGACCCTCTCCGGCCGGACCCTCACCGTGCCGGCGGGGGTGCCGATCCTGCAGGCTGTGGAGGAGGCCGGGGTGCAGGTGCTCTCCTCCTGCCGGGAGGGCACCTGCGGCACCTGCGAGACGCCCGTGCTGGCCGGAGTGCCGGATCACCGGGACAGCCTGCTCACCGAGCAGGAGCGGGCGGCCGGGGACACCATGATGATCTGTGTGTCCCGGGCCCGTACCCCCCGGCTGGTCCTGGAGCTGTGACCGGCGCAGGCGCGATGATGGCGGGATGCAGGCGCAGCCCGGCCGGTCGGTCACCAGCAAGGTGCTGGCGCTGCTGGACGCCTTCACCCCGGCCGCTCCGGCGCTGACCCTGACCGAGTTGGCCCGCCGCGCCGGGTTGCCGTTGCCGACCGCCCACCGTCGGGCCGCGGAGCTGGTCGCCTGGGGGGCGCTGGAGCGGGGTGAGGACGGGCGGTACCGGATCGGTCTGCGGCTGTGGGAGGTGGGCTCGCTGGCCCCCCGGGGTCTGGGGCTGCGGGAGCTGGCCCTACCGATCATGGAAGACCTCTACGAGGTGACCCACGAGAACGTCCAACTGGCCGTCCGGCAGGGGCTGGAACTCGTCTTCATCGAGCGGATCGCCGGACGGCACGCGGTGCCGGTGCTGACCCGGGTCGGGGGTCGGTTCGCGCTGCACGCCACCGGGGTCGGGCTGGTCCTGCTCGCCTACGCCCCGAACGAGGTCCAGGAGCAGGTGCTGGCCGCACCCCTGGAGCGCTACACCGAGCTGACCATCACCGACCCCCGGCGGCTGCGCCGCTGCCTGGCCGAGGTGCGCCGGGCCGGGTACGCGGTCAGCGACCGGCAGGTCACCATGGACGCCCTCTCGGTCGCCGCACCGATCCGTACCCCCGAGCAGGTGGTGGCCGCGATCTCCCTGGTGGTCGCCCACGACCGGGCCGACCCCCTGGCCCTGGCGCCGCTGGTGCAGGCCGCCGGGCGGACCCTGTCCCGGGCCCTGGGCGCCTCGTACCGGCAGCCCTCGGGCCGGGTGCCGTCACCACCCCGCCCGGAGACCCAGTAACTTAACTGGATGTCCGAGCTCCATCACGCGCTGGAGACGCCGTCGGAGAGCGCGGCGGCGATCGGACGGGCCCGCGCCCAACGGCTGCTGGTGACGCTGTTCGGGGACTACTGGCACGCCGGGCACGCCCCCCTGCCCTCCGGCGGGCTGGTCGCCGTGCTGGCCGAATTCGACATCGCACCCGCCAACGCCCGGGCGACCCTGAGCCGGTTGACCCAGCGGGGGGTGCTGGAGCGGACCAAGGAGGGCCGCCGCACCAGCTACCGGCTGACCGAGTCGGCCTGGCACCTGCTCCAGCGGGGGGCCCGGCGGATCTTCGCCAGCACGGACGGGAGCACCTGGGACGGCCGGTGGACCCTGATCGCCTTCACCCTGCCGCTGGACGACGCCAACCTGCGCCGGCTACTGCGGGCCCGGCTGCGCTGGTTGACCTTCTCGCCGTTGTACGACGCCACCTGGGTCACCCCGCACGACCGCTTCGACGAGGTACGGGAGCAGTTGAGCGAACTCGGCATCAGTGACGCCGTGGTGCTGCGCGCCACCGACCTGGATCTGCTGCCCAGTGGCCGGGCCCGGCTGGAGGCCGCCTGGCGGATCGACGAGCTGGCCGCCGGGTACCAGTCCTTTCTGGAGCGACACCGGGAGCTGGCCTGGAAGGCCACCGCGGGCAGTGTGGCACCGGCGCAGGCGCTGGTGCGGCGGACCGAGATGGTCAACGACTGGCGGGCCCTGGTGGGTGAGGATCCCGACCTGCCGGCCACCTTCCTGCCGGCCTCCTTCCCCCGGGCCCAGGCGCGGACCCTGTTCCTGGACATCTCCCAGGCCCTGGCCCGGCCGGCGCAACAGCGTTTCGAGCAGATCCTGCGGGCCGCGGAGGCCGGGAAGTAGCGTCTGAAGTAGATAGATTGCAGATTCGTTGACGCACGATCAGATTTCGCATTAGGTTCCCCGTGCACATGTGACCAGGAGGTCCAGCCGCCCGTTCCCGGCTGAAAGGGGCCCTGCCATGCACCTACGTCGACCCTGGGGAAAACCGCACCGATCCTGGAAAGTCGCCCTGACGGCGTTCGCCGCCACCACACTGGTCGGCAGCTCAGCGGTGCCGGCCCTGGCCGCCCCGCCGCCCGGTGCGGGTATCGACCGTGCCTTCGAGGTGGCGGTCGTCTCGACCCGCGCCGACCTGGTCAGCGGCGGTGACGCCCTGGTCCGCATCGAGGTGCCCCGCAACGTTCCGCCGCACCAGGTGCGGGTGCACCTGGACGGCCGCAACCTGAGCAGCCAGTTCCGCCCTGTCGGCGACGGTCGCACCCTGCTCGGCCTGGTCGAGGACCTGGCGTTGGGCGAGAACACCCTGGAAATCCGGTCCAACGGCAACGGGAAGGGCCGCCCGACGGCCGAGCTGACCCTGGTCAACCACCCCGCGCAGGGCCCGGTCCTGTCCGGCCCGCACATCCCGCTGGTCTGCACCGCCTCCGGCAGCCCCTGGAACCTGGGGCCGGTCGACGAGAACTGCCATGTGGCCGCCCCCCGGGTGACGTACCAGTACCGCACCACCGCCGGCAGCTTCGCCGCCCTGCCCGACGGTCCGCTGCCCGGCAACCTGGCCACGACCACCACCATCGAGGGCCGGACGGTCCCGTACATCGTGCGGGTAGAGCGGGGCACCATCAACCGGGCGGTCTACGAGATCGCTCTGCTGCACGAGCCGGGCACCCCGGTGCCGGACCCCTGGACGGGCACGGAGGGTTGGAACGAGCGGCTGGTCTACACCTTCGGTGGGGCCTGTGGCATCGGCTACACCCAGGCCACCAGCACCGGCGGCGTGATGGACCACGGCCTGCTCAGCCGGGGCTACGCGGTGGCCAGCTCGACCTTCAACGTGTTCGCCAACAACTGCAATGACGTGACCTCGGCCGAGACCGCCCTGATGGTCAAGGAACACTTCATCGAGACGTACGGGGTGCCCGCCTTCACCATGGGCTGGGGCGGTTCGGCCGGCACCATGCAGCAGTTGCTGATCTCCAACGCGTACCCCGGCATCATCGACGGGGTGATCGGCCAGATCGGCTACCCGGACGAGCGGTCCACGACCGTCAGCGGCCACGAGTGCCGCTTCATCTCCCAGGCCGCCTCCGCCGCCGGGCTGTCCACCGCCCAGCACACCGCGGTGACCGGCTTCGCCAGCCCGAACACCTGCTTCGGCTACCAGTTCTTCGACGGGGTCGACTGGCCCGCCAACTGCCCGGGCCACGTCCCGGCCGCGCAGCGGTACCACCCGGTCACCAACCCGACCGGCCTGCGGTGCGCGATGGCCGACTTCATCTCCAACGTGTACGGCGTCGACCCGGCCACCGGCTTCGGCAGGCCGATCATCCCGGACACGGTGGGTGTGCAGTACGGCCTGCAGACCCTGGAGTCCGGCACGATCACCCCGGAGCAGTTCGTCCGGCTCAACGAGGGCATCGGCGGCCTGGACGTGCAGGGCAACCGCACCTCCCAGCGCACCTCGGCGGACGTGGACGCGATCAAGGTGGCCTACGAGACCGGCCGGATCAACCAGTTCGACGGCGGACTGCGCTGGACCCCGATCATCGAGACCCGGGGCTACACCGACCCCTCCGGCGACTTCCACGACCGGTTCCGGTCCTGGACCATGCGGGAGCGGATCGTCGCGGCCAACGGCAACGCCGACAACCACATCAGCATCACCGCCGCCCCGGGGGCCGCCGCCAACACCGCCTCGACCCTGGCGTTGGAGCAGATGGAGGCCTGGCTGACCGCCCGCACGGCGCTGGCGGCGGCCCGGCCGGAGTTGGACGAGGTGGCCCTGACCCGACTGTCCCGGCCGGCGGGCCTGGCCGACGGCTGCATCGCGGCCGACGGTGACCGGATCGTGGAGGCCCTGACCCTGGATCCGGCCGCCCAGTGCAACCAGTTGTTCCCCTTCCACCGCAATCCCCGGGTGGTCGCCGGCGGTCCGACCACTTCCGCCGTACTCAAGTGCCAGCTGGCGCCGCTGGACCGGGCCGCCTACGGGGTGAGCTTCACCGATGAGCAGTGGCAGCGCCTCCAGGCGGTCTTCCCCGGCGGGGTCTGCGACTGGTCCAGGCCCGGGGTCGGGCAGGTGCCGCTGGCGGACACCTGGATCCGCTGGTCTGCCGAGCCCGCGGTGCGACCGGTGCTGCCGGTGACGACCACGGTGCAGGCCCGGTGCATCGCCGGTCGGGGATACCTGGTGGTGCAGGTCCGCAACGACCACGACGCGCCGGTGGACATCACCCTGGAGAGCGCGTACGGCCAGCGGTCCTTCGCCGGGGTGGCGGCCGGGGGCAACGCCTTCCAGCAGTTCGCCACGCGGGTGACGGCGGTGCCGACCGGGTCGGCGACGGTCCGGGTGACCGGCTCGCTCGACGGCCAGGCGGTGACCACCGCCCAGATCCGGGGCTACCCGGCCGTCGACTGCGCCGGACCGTAGTCGCAGCTCGGATGACCGGGGCCGGGCGGTGCCAGCAGGGCACCGCCCGGTTCACGGCATCAGTCGGGGAAGGCCAGCAGCCGCAGCAGTTGGGCCAGCCGCTCATGGTCCTGCGGGGTCACGGCCGACAGCAGGCCCAGCTCCACCGCCCGGGCGGATTCCTGGGCCCGGGCGAACAGGGCCCGACCGGCCTCGGTGGCGACGAGGACGTTGGCCCGGCGGTCGGCGGGATCGGTCTGGCGCTCGACGAGCTGCCGCTTCTCCAGCCCGTCGACCAACGCCACCACCTGACTCGGATCCAGCCGCAGAAATTCGGCCAGCTCCCGCTGGGTGGGACGGACGTCGTCGGCGGCGAGGGCGAGCACCGAGTAGGAGCGGGCCTTGAGCCCGTGTTCGGCCAGGGCCGCGTTGGCCGCCGCGAGGGTCAGGGCGTTGGCGCGGGCCAGCAGAAAGCTCAGGTCCCCGGCGAGCACGCTGTCCCGCAGCCGGTCGCGTCCGGTCGGCCGGGTCCTTCCGATAGGGGACATGACGACGATGGTAGCAAGCTTCACAAATAATTGACTTTTTCAATGGTTTGTGCTCACATCGGATGGACGCAAAGGAGCAGCACCCATGTCACTGGACGGCAAAGTCGCGATCGTCACCGGATCCGGTCGGGGTCTCGGCCTCGCCTACGCCAAGGAGCTGGCCCGCCGGGGGGCATCCGTCGTGGTCAACGACGTCGACGCCACGGTCACGGCCGAGGCGGTCGCGGCGATCCATGCCTCCGGCGGGAAGGCCGTCGCGGTGACCGCCCCGGTCGGCCCCACCGAGACCGCTCAGGAACTGGTCAGCACCGCGGTCGCACAGTTCGGGCGGCTGGACATCCTGGTCACCAACGCGGGGATCCTGCGCGACACCGTGCTGTGGAAGATGAGCGACGAGGACTTCGACACGGTGATCAACGTGCACCTGCGCGGCACCTTCACCACCGTGCGGGAGGCCGTGCGGCACATGCGGCAGGCCGGCGAGGGTGGCCGGATCATCTGCATCGGCTCGCCCACCGGGCAGCGGGGCACCTTCGGCCAGACCAACTACGCCGCCGCCAAGGCCGGCATCGTGGGCATGGTCCGCACCTGGGCCCTGGAACTCAAGCGGGCCGGCATCACCGCCAACACGGTCGTACCGGTGGCGGCGACCGCGATGACCGCGACCGTGCCCTACTTCGCCGCGGCGGTGCAGGCCGAGGCGAACGGTGAGCCGATGCCGGCCTTCTTCCGGCACGACCTGGGCTTCGGCACGGCCGACGACGTGGCCGGTCTGATCGCCTTCCTCGGCTCCGACGCGGCCGCCTCGGTGACCGGCCAGGTGATCGGCGTCGGTGGTGACCGGCTCCAGATCTGGACCCACCCGGAGGCGGCGCTCTCCGCCTACTGCGAGGGCGGCTGGACCTACGAGGCCCTGGTGCAGTCCTGGCCCACCGAGTTCGCCCCGGCCATGCAGAGCGTCGGCGAACGCTTCCCCGAACTCCCCGAGGAGTTCAAGCCCGCGGCCTCCTGACCCACCCGAGGAAGGTTTGCGCTGATGTACCAGCCCGCGATCGACCTGGCCGCCGTCACGGCGATCGACATGCATGTCCACATCGAGGTCGACGGCCACGGTCACGCCTCGCTGCCGGAGCCACTCGTGGCCGCGGTGTCGAAGTACTTCCGGACCGACGGGCCCCGGCCCGCCGTGGAGGCGGTGGCGCAGTACTACCGGGAACGGAACATGGCCGCGGTCGTGTTCACGGTCGACGCCCGGACCCAGCTGAAGCACCCGCCGCTGTCCAGCGCCGACATCGCCCGGGCCGCGGCGGAGCACGCCGACGTGCTGATCCCCTTCGGCTCGGTGGACCCGCGCACCGGCGAGGCCGCCCTGGAACTGGCCACCCGGCTGATCGAGGACGAAGGGGTACGCGGCTTCAAGTTCCACCCCACCGTGCAGGGCTTCGACCCCAGCCAGGAGCAGTACGCCCCGCTGTGGGCGCTGATCGAGCGGGCCGGGGTGCCGGCAATCTTCCACACCGGACAGACCGGGATCGGTGCGGGCACCCCGGGGGGCTACGGCCTGCGGCTGGGGTTGTCCAACCCGATGCTGCTCGACCCGATCGCCGCCGACTTCCCCGACCTTCAGATCATCATGGCCCACCCCTCGGTGCCGTGGCAGGACGAGGCCCTGTCGGTGGCCACCCACAAACACAACACCTGGATCGACCTGTCCGGCTGGAGTCCCAGGTACTTCCCGGCCGAGTTGGTGCGCTACGCCAACTCGATGCTCAAGCACCGGGTGCTGTTCGGCACCGACTATCCACTGATCACCCCCGATCGCTGGCTGCGCGACGTGGCGGCCACCGACCTCAAACCCGAGGTGCTCCCGGGCATCCTCAAGGACAACGCGGCCCGACTGCTACGCCTAGCCCGGTGACGACGAGAGGAACCGCCATGACCACCACCATCGCGTACGAGCAGCTGCCCGACCTGACCGGCACCGACCTCGGTCACACCGAGTACCGCACGGTCACCCAGGACCAGGTGAACCTGTTCGCCGACGCCACCGACGACCACCAGTGGATCCATGTCGACCCGGAGCGGGCCAAGGCCGGGCCCTTCGGCGCGCCGATCGCCCACGGCTTCCTCACCCTCTCCCTCGCCGTTCCCTTCTGGACCGAACTGCTGGAGGTCAAGGGGGTGACCACGAAGGTGAACTACGGCCTGGACAAGGTGCGCTTCCCGGCCCCGGTCCCGGTCGGCGCCCGGGTCCGGATGCGGGCCACCATCGCCGAGGTCACCGAGGTCCGGGGCGGCTACCAGATCGCGGTCGACCAGACCATCGAGGTCGAGGGGGGCAGCAAGCCCGCCGTCGTCGCCCGAGGGTTGTACCGCTTCTACGCCTGAGCACCGCTGTCGGCACACCACCACCTCCACCAGGAGACTGCTGATGCACCAGCACGGAATCGGCGCCTGGATGGCCAAGCGCCGACTCAAGTCCCCCGACAAGGTAGCCCTGGTCCACGGCGAGGGGGCCACGGTGACGTACGCCCAGTTCGCCGACGCCGCCGACCGGATCTCCGCGGTGCTGCGCCGGCTGGGGGTCGGCAAGGGCGACACCGTGGCGTACCTGGGTGAGAACAGTCCCGAGTTCCTCCAGGTGATGTTCGGCGCGGCGCAACTGGGTGCGGTCTTCGTCCCGGTCAACACCCGCCTGGCGCCGCCGGAGATCACCCATGTGCTCACCGACTGCGGTGCCCGGGTGCTGATCCACGACCCCGAGTTCGCCCCCCGGGTGGCCGCGGCCGGCACGGCCGAGCAGACGCCGCACATTCTGGTCACCGGTGAGGGCGAGGCGCAGCGTCCGGGGCTCGCGGCACTGGTCCGCGACACCGCCCCCGACCCCGCCGGCCCGGTCGCCACCGAGCCGGAGGACCCGGCGGCGATCATCTACACCTCCGGCACCACCGGCCGCGCCAAGGGGGCCGTGCTGACCCACGGCAACCTGACCTGGGTCGCCCTCAACTGCGTGGTCGACTACGACGTCGTCTCTACCGACGTGGCGCTGATGATCTCCCCGCTGTTCCATGTCGCCTCGCTGGGCATGGGTGCCCTCCCGGTCATCCTCAAGGGCGCCACCATGGTGCTGGAGAAGGGCTTCGAGCCGGGACGCGCCCTGGCCCAGATCGAGCGGCACGGGGTGACCATGCTCAGCGGGGTGCCCACCACCTATCAACTGATGGCCGACCACCCCCACTGGGCATCGACCGACCTGTCCACCCTGGCGAAGCTGACCTGTGGGGGGTCGGCGGTGCCGCCGCGCATCCTCAACGCGTACGAGGCCCGGGGGTTGTCCTTCTCCCAGGGTTACGGCATGACCGAGGCCTCACCGGGGGCCACCTCGCTGCCCCCGGACATGACCCGCGCCAAGCAGGGCAGCGTAGGGCTGCCGCACTTCTTCACCCAGGTCCGGATCACGGACGTGACCGGGCAGCCGGCACCGGTCGGCAGCGTCGGGGAGATCCAGATCGCCGGGCCGAACGTCTTCCCGGGCTACCACGGGCTGCCCGAGGCGACCTCGGACGCCTTCACCCCGGACGGCTGGTTCCGCTCCGGCGACCTCGGCTACCTGGATGCCGAGGGCTACCTGTACATCTCCGGCCGACTGAAGGACATGATCATCTCCGGTGGGGAGAACATCTACCCCGCCGAGATCGAGCAGTTGCTCGGCGAGTTGGAGGGGGTCACCGCGGCGGCCGTCATCGGGGTACCGGACGAGCGGTGGGGCGAGGTGCCCTGGGCGATCGTGACCGTACGCGAGGGGGCGGCCGTGGATGTGGAGGCCGTACGGGCGCACCTGGACGGCAGGCTGGCCCGCTACAAGCTGCCGAAGAACGTGGTCATCGTGGACGACCTGCCCCGGACCGCGTCGGGGAAGGTGCGGAAGGCGGAGCTGCGCGCCCGCTTCGGCGCCTGACCGGGGTGCGGGCCTCGATGAGGTCGGCGAACTCGGCGGCGGAGGCCTCGGCCAACTTCTCGTGCATCCGGCGATAGGTCTCCGCCGACCGGATGGCCGGCCACTGGGCGTCCATGAACTCGGCCGGCAGCCGGGGATCGGCCCGCAGCAACGCCAGCCAGTCCGCCACCAGCATGGTCCGTACGGTCAGGGCGCTCGGCGCCAGATCCACCGCGGCCGGATCCTCCCACATCTCGATGAAGGCCAGGTGCTCACGGCGGATCGCCTCGATGTCCCAGGCGGCGCGCACGCTCTCCCCGATCGGGAAGCCCGCCAGCTCCCGGGCGTGGAAGGCGATCACGGTGTGCGGTGGCAGATCCTGCCGCAACGGCTCCAACGACCCGGCCAGGTCGACCTCACCGGGGGCCAGCCACAGCCCGTCGCGCAGCGGCGCGAAGCCCTCCCAGGTCAGGGTCGAGCGCAGCCGGTGCCGCAGCATCCGCTGCCCCTCCGGGATGGAGAAGGTGACCAGGGTCCACCCGTGGCCCTGCGGGTCGAAGGGCCTAGGGCCCCGGACCCGGTCGGTGGCCTCACGCAGCACCGCCGCCCCGTGCTCGGTCAGCGAGAACAGGGTCTCCCGGCCGTTCCTGGTCCGGGCCAGGATGCCGCTGCCCACCAGGCGGTCGAGGGTGGCGCGGGTGGCCGGGGCGGCGACACCGGCCGGCTCCAGCACACTGATCAGAGCACTGGCCCGGATCGGCCCGGTGGCGGCGTCGACCACGTGCTCGCCGAAGAAGGCGAGCAGCAGTTGCTTCGGCTGACGACTGCGCACAGCCCTCCCTTTCGGCGTATCCCTCGTCGCGGCAGCGGCGGTCACCGCACCGCTTGTGGGGCGACGACCTGCCCGCGCTTGGCCCGCTGGATCTGGTCGTAGACGTGGGTCCGCAGTTCCGTGAACCGGGGCAGGGCGCGGGTGGTGATCTGATCACGCACAGGCGGCAGATCGATCGCGAGATCCTCTTGTACCCAGGTCGGCGACTTGGACAATACTAGTACCCGTTCTCCCAGGTAAACCGACTCGTCGATGTCGTGGGTGACGAACAGGATGGACATGTTGCGGCTGGTGTGCAGCTCCCGCACCAGGTCCTCCAGGTCCGCCCGGGTCTGGGCGTCGACCGCGGCGAACGGCTCGTCCATGATCATGACCTCGGGCTGGTACGCGATGGCCCGGGCGATCGCCACCCGCTGCTGCATCCCCCCGGACAGCTGCCAGGGGTGGCTGCGGGCGGCATGATCCAGGCCCACCACGGTCAGGGCGTCCGTGACCAGTTTGTTCCGCTCGGCGCGGCTGAGCTTCTTGTGCCGCAAGGGCAGTTCGACATTGCCGCGTACGGTCAGCCAGGGGTAGAGACTGCGGCCGTACTCCTGGAACACCACCGCCATGGCCGGGCTGGGTCCGGTGACCGGGGCGCCCTCCATCTCCACCACCCCGCTGGTCGGGCGCAGCAGACCGGCCAGGCACTTCAGCAGGGTGGTCTTGCCGCAGCCGGAGGGCCCGACGATGCAGACCAGTTCACCGGCCGCCATCGTGAAGCTGATGTCCCCGATCGCCTCGACGTTGCCGGTGGCCGATTCGTAGACCTTGCGCAGATGCTCCACCCGCAGCAGGGTGCTCCGGTCAGACACGGTTGACCTCCCTGATTCCGTGGTACCAGCGCAGCACGCGCCGCTCGACGATTCCGAAGACGACGGCGAGGAAGACGCCGACGAGACCGAGCAGGAGGATTCCGCTCCACATCTCGGCGATGAGGTAGTTGCGCTGGAAGTAGGAGATGCGGTAGCCGAGGCCGGCGGAGGAGGCGAACATCTCCGAGATCACCATCAGGATGAGGGCCACCGACAGGCCCTGCCGGACCCCGGCCATGATGCGCGGGCTGGCCGCCGGCAGCACCAGGAACCACAGCCGCTCCCACCAGGTGATCTGGAAGGAGTCCGCGGTCTCGGTCATCACGCTGTCGGTGGACCGGACCCCCTCGATGGTGTTCAACAGGATGGGCCAGATCGCCCCGGAGACGATCACGACCACCTTCATGGTGTCCGTGATGCCGAGCAGCAGCATCACCACCGGGATCAGCACCGGCGGCGGGATGGCCCGGAAGAACTCCAGCAGGGGTTCGAGCAGCTCACGCAGCCACTGGACCAGACCGATGATGGTGCCGGCGGCGATGCCGATCAGCACCGAGGCGGTGATGCCGAGACCCAGGCGGTACAGGCTGGGCAGCACGTCCTCGATGAAGGCGGAACCGACCCAGGTCTCCACGAAGGCGTCGTAGATGGTCAGCGGGCCGGGGAAGAACCGGTTGGTCGACCGGGTGGCCACCAGGCCCCAGATCACCAGCAGCAGCATCGGCAACCCCAGGGAGTACCCGAAGCCGGCCGCGATCCGGGTGCCGACACCCCGTCTGCGTACGACTGCGGGTCTGGTCGCCGGCTCGCCGACGGCGACCGGGGTCTGGTCGGATTGCTTGATCACCGGGCCTGTTCCCCTCGGATGGACTGGTGCCAGAACAGGGTGCGCCGCTCGACGAACCGGAAGACCAGGTTGACCGCCAACCCCAGCAGACCGGTGACCACCACGAAGGCGTACAGGCCGACGGAGTCCCCGGCGGAGCGGGACAACTCGATCAGGGTGCCCAGGCCGGGGTTGCCGATCACCATCTCCGCGGTGATGGCCAGGATCAGGGCGACCGCCGCCGCCAGCCGCACCCCGGTCATCAGGTACGGCAGGGCGGTCGGCAGCACCAGGCGGGTCAACTGCTCGCGACGGGTCAACCCGAAGCTGCGGGCGGTGTCCCGGGCCACCGCGTCGACATCGGCCACCCCGTAGATCACCTGCACGAACACCTGCCAGAAGGAGGCGTAGATGATGATGACCAGGGCGGCTTCCATCTGGATGCCGAACATCAGCACGGCCAGCGGAATCAGCGCCACCGACGGGATCGGCCGCAGGAACTCGACCACCGTGTGGGTGGCCCGGCGCAGGAAGGACACCAGGCCGACGATCGTGCCGAGGACCACGGCGGCGACCGTGGCCACCGTCAGACCGATCGCCCAGGACTTCATGGTGGCGCCCAACCGGCGCCAGAAGGCCAGGTCGACGGACTCCTCGGCCAACCGGGCGAACACGTCCGTCACGTACGGCAGGTACTGCGGATTGATCAGACCCAGGGTCGGGACCAACTGCCAGACGACGAGGAATCCGGCCAGGCCGACGAGGCCCAGCAGCGCCTTGCGCAGCCCGCGCAGGCGTCGGGTGGAGGGGACGGCCATGTCACTCCCGGAATCGGGGACGCCCGGTCAGGCCCTCCCCGGCCTCGGGTGCCGGGGAGGGCCTGGCGGCGACAGCTACTTCTGCTGGATGAGCCGGTCGAGGTTCGGCTGCTTGTCGAGCACCTTGTACTTCTGGGCCAGCTCGGCCAGGGTCTGGAGGCTGGTGCGGTCCAGGTCCCAGCCGAACTCCGGCAGCTTCACCGAATCCGCCACGGGCTCCGGCAGCTGGAGGTTGTCCTTGATGGCCTGCCGGACGGCCGCCTCGTTGGCGGGGTCCTGGGCCCACTGGAGGGTCTCCTTCATCGCCGCCGCGAAGTCGTCGACCAGCTTGGCGTCGGACTCCGTACGCTCCTTGGTGGTGATCGTGGTCAGGGTGGTCAGACCCGGCACGACGGCCTGGTAGGGCGCCACGATGAAGGTGTCGCCCCGGCTGCGCAGCTGGGTGACGAAGGGCTCCGGCACCCAGGCGGCGTCAATGTTGCCGGCCTCCAGTTGCGCCGGGGCGTCCGGGAACGCCACCTCGACGAACTTGATGGTGGAGGGGTCACCGCCGTCCTTCTCGACCGCCGCCATGATCGTCACGTCGCCGGCCGCACCCAGGCTGTTCACCGCCACCCGGCGGCCCGCCAGCTCGGCCGGGCGGGTGATGCCGGACTTGGCCGAGGCCACCACGGCGTTGATGTCGTCGCCCTCGGCGTACGAGGAGGCGTAGTTGCCGATCACGACGACCCCGAGGTCCTGGAGGTCGGCGCGGAAGGGGCCGAAGGGCTGGCCGATCGCGAAGTCGATGTCGCCGTTGAGCAGCGCCGGAATGGCCTGCGCGCCACCCTGGGCGGGCAGCACCTCCACATTGAGGCCGCGCTTGGCGAAGATGCCCGCCTTGATGCCGCCCCACAGCGCGGCGGTCTCGGTGATGGGCAGCGCCGCGACCCGGACCTGGCGCAGGTCGCCGTCGGTGGAGTCGGACGGGGAGGAGGCGTCGGAATCAGTACATCCGGTGAGGGCGATCGCGGTGGCGGCGATCAACCCGAGGGCGATGACCTTCTTCATGGACGGGGCCCTTCCTGGGCGGGGGTGGTGGGTGCGTCAGAAATCGGCGGATGCCACGGAGTTGCCGGTGACCTTCCACTGTGGGAGAGGTCACTTCGCTGTGTTGGCCATGGTCAGTCACCCAGCACCGGAAGTCAAGAAATTCTGACGCCCGTCATGAATAAGTTGAACAAAGGTGCCGCCAAGACCACCCCCGGCGCCCCCACCGGATCACCCCTCAGCCCGGCGACTCACCGGCCCTCACCGTGCGATGCACCAGGATTCCCGCAGCCAGGAACACCGCGCCCAGGAGCAGCCAACTCACCGCCCCCGTGGTGGAGAGCAACCACAGCGCGGCCGCCGGGCCGACGATCTCCTCAGCGGACAGTCCGAGATGGAAAAAAGCCAGGTAGCGGCCCTGCCCCTCGGCCGGTGCCAGATCGAACGAGACCTGCCAGGAAGCCGCCGAGTGCAGCACCTCACCGGCCGTCAACGCGACCACCGCCGCAGCCAGGATCAAACCCACCGACAGCTGTGACTCCACCGCCGTGGTACCGGCGAAGAGCAGGCAGGCCAACAGGAGCAGCAACCCGCTGACCAGACTCGCCGGCCCGGCCTTGGCCAGGGTGTCCGCGAACCGGGTCACCGGCACCTGAGTCATCACGGTGAGCACGGTGTTGACCGTCAGCAGGACGGTCAGGAACCAGGTCGGGGCGGTCGTGTGCTGACTCAGCCAGACCGGCAGCACCACCAGCAGCACGGTGCTGTGCAGCATGAGCACCCCGTTACCGGCGGTCACGGTGACATAGCGCGGATCGCGGATCGGCGGCCGGTTCGGCGGCGGCTCCTCATCAGCCCCCCGGTCCGGACGCCGGGGCGTCACCCGAGGCAGCAGCAGGATCAGCAGACAGGAGATGACGAAGGACGCGGCATTGCCGAGGAACAGCAGCCGGAAGACCATGGTCGAGCCGTCGGCCAGCGCGAACCCGGCCAGCCCGAACCCGACCGTGAGCCCCGCGTTGCGTACCGCCCGGACGAATCCCATCGTCCTGGTCCGTTGCGGACCGTCGAAGAGCGCGCCGACCAACGCCTGGTTGATCGGTGGCGCACCGTGGTCGGCGATGTAGAGCAGGCAGGCCACCAACAGGAACTGCCAGAAGTCGGTGGCGAACAGGTAGGCGACATAGCCGACCGCCCGCCAGCCGGTGAGCAGGACGAGCATCCGGCGGGCACCGAACCGGTCGGCCATCCGCCCCAGCGGCACCGTCGTGGCGAATCCGACCGCGCTGGCGACGGAGAGCCCGACCCCCACCTGCACCGCCGACAGGCCGACCACCGCGGTGAAGTAGATGATCGATCCGGCCAGGAAGAGGCCACTGCCGGTGGAACTGACCAGCGCGTTCAGCGCCAGGATGCGACCGGCCCGGGAGTCGGGCAGCAGCCGGGCCAGCCTCGACCAGATAGCAGCGGAGGGCGCCGGTGGGGGGCCCGAGGTGTCGGGTCGCGGCGGAGCGCTCATCCGGCCATCGAGGCCACTCGACCGCCCCCGGACGCCCTCGACCAGTACGGATCACGCCCGGTCATGCTGATCAGCCGAGGCACCCGGGCCAACATCCCGGGGTCGTACTCCCGGTGCCGTTGCAGCACCACGGTGGCGTCCGCCTCCGTCGCGACCGCGACCGGATCGTCGATTCGGGGCACGGCCCGGCCGTCCACCTCGAACGTGTCGACCTGAGGGTCGTGGAAGAGGACCTGGACACCCTGCCGCCACAACTCCGCGACGATGGGCATCGCAGGCGAGTGGCGCACGTCCGCCACCCCGGGTTTGTAGGTGATGCCGAGCAGCAGCACCCGAGCACCCTGCACCGCCCGGCCGTGCTGGCGTAGCCGCGCCACGATCCGCTCCACCGCCCACAGCGGCGTCTCCTCGTTGATCGCACGGGCCTGCTCGACCAGGCGCAACGGCTGACCTTCCGCCCTCGCGGTGTAGGCCAGGTACTGGGGGTCGACCGGAATGCAGTGCCCGCCGACCCCGGCGCTCGGTTGGAAGGCGGTGAATCCGAACGGCTTCGTCCGGGCGGCCTCGATGACATCCCAGACGTCGATGCCGCTGTGCAGGCAGTACCGGGCGAACTCGTTGATCAGCGCGACGTTGACCATCCGGTAGGTGTTCTCCAGCATCTTGGACGCCTCCGCCTCCCGGATGCCGGCGCACCGGTGGACCGACCCGGTGAGCGGTTCGTAGAAGCCGGCCGCGCGTTCCAGGCAGACCCCGCTGAGACCACCGATCACCTTCGGCGTGTTGTGCACCCCGAAGCTCGGGTTGCCGGGGTCGACGCGTTCCGAGGCGAAGGCCAGGTTGAAGTCGACCCCGGCGGTCAGGCCGGTGGTCTCCAGGATCGGCCGGACCATGTTCTCCGTGCACCCGGGCTGCACGGTCGACTCCAGCACCACGAGTTGCCCCGGCCGGAGCCAGGCGGAGAGCGTACGCGCGGCCGCCACGACCATCGACAGATCCGGCACCCCGTGCTCGTTCAGCGGGGTCGGTACGCAGATCACCACGACGGAACAGTCGACGATCTCCTGAGGGTCCAGAGTGGCGCGGAACCGCCCGGCGACGGAACGCAGCCGCTCGTCGCTGACTGTCTCGACATGGCTGGAGCCGCTGTTGACCTGGTCGACCACCTCCGCTCGGATGTCCAGACCCACCGTGGGGTGGCCGGCGGCGGCTGCCTCCAGGGCCAGCGGCAGGCCGGCGTACCCGATACCGATCACCGCCACCGGAGGCCGCTGCGGGGTGGATTGCGGGGTCGCCGTCGGCGCGCCCACCCGAGTGGTGGTCATGTCACACCTCTATTCGTCGTGCTGTCGATCGGCTGGCGGCCTGGCCCCGCCCCACCAGATGGGTGACCTGTAGGGCCCAGTTGAGGGCGCGGCTGGCGGGATCGGCCGGGGCGGGGCGGGCCCGGATCGCGTCCCGGAGTATCGCGCCGGGCGGCAACGGCCGAGGATGGCTCCGGCCCGCGTGATAGGCGTCCTGGAAGGCCCGCAGGACACCTTTGCCGTTGCGGTGCACGATGACCAGGTCCGGCACGAAGCAGACCGGATGGCCGAGCCGCTCCAGCCCGGCCACCAGGCTGTTGTCGCCACCGACACCCAGCGCGGAGAAGCCACCCGCCCGGTCGAACAGGTCCCGCCAGGCGGCACTGTTGCCGCCCGCGAAGAAGTCGACCGACTGGCCTTCGGTGAGGGCGTGGTACCGCTGCACGTAACGGGCCTGCCGGGCCCGGGACACCACTCCCTGGTCGAAGGGGAGGACCCGGCCGGTGATCCCGCCCCGCGTCTCGTCGAGAGCGGTGACGATGACGCTCAACCAGTCCTGCCTCGGCAGGGCGTCGTCGTCGAGGAAGGCCAGGATGGCCGAGTCGGCCTCCCCGGCCGCCCGGTTACGGGCCGCCATCGCTCCCTGCGGCGAGTCGTTGCGCAACACCCGGACCGGCAGATTCGCCAGATCGACCTCGTCGCCGACGGCGACCCGGGAGGCGTCGTCGACCACGATCACCTCCCTGAGGTGACGCAGGTCGTTCTCCCGCAACGCCAGCAGGCAGCGGCGGAGGTCCCGCGGTCGGTCGCGGGAGGGGATGATTACCGTGACGTCGCCCACCACTGATCCCTCCAGCCGCGGCACAGTGCCGCCCAGTCGTCCTCGGCGCCGGTCGGCAGATATGTCCGCCGGATGTTCAGCGGTTGCCCGGACCAGGCGACCGGGGGTGCCTTGACCGTGCCGAAGCCCAGGGTTCCCGCCGGCAGGCTGGGCTGCTGCGGCACCAGCCCGTACGGGTAGGCGAAGTGCACCTCCCCGGTGCTCCCCTGCGCTGCGGAGACCGCCTCGACCGACCCCTCGATCTCCGACTGGCAGGCGGCCGGGTCCAGTTCGGTCAGCTTGCGATGGGTGCGGCTGTGGGCACCGAGCAGATGACCGGCCCTGACCAACTCCCGCCCGTCATCCCAGTTCAGGTACGCCTGCCAGGGGTCGGCGACGGCACCGGCCCCGCTCGCCTCGGTGGACCTGTCCGTGATCAGGAAGAACAGGGCCGATACCCCGAAGGCCGCCAGGACCGGCAGGGCGTGTTCGACCGTGTCCCGGTAGCCGTCGTCGAAGGTGAACAGCACGGTCGGCCGGTCGGGCAGCTTCGTCCGGTCCGTGGTGATCGCGGTCGGCGGCAGCGCCTCCCCGACCGTCTCCAGTACCGTCTCGACCCCCCGAGCGAAGGACGCCGGGGTCAGCGAGGTGTAGTGCTCCAGCGTCGGATGGACGTGGTGAAAGTAGAGCACCAGCGGCCATCCGGGGGCCGAGCCCAGCTCCGGCTGCAGATGTGGGGTGTTCATGTCGGGTCCCCCAGGGCCTCGGCGACCGCCGCCGGGACGGAGATTCCCCCGGCGTGCGCCGCCGCCGCGGCGTCGGTTTCGAGTTGATCCGGAAAGAACGGGCGGGCCGGTTGCTGATCGTGGCCCGCCGACACCGCCTCCTGCAGTTGGTCGAGCAGGAGGTCCACCGGCGGCGCACCGAAGGCGTCCAGCCCGAGCCCGATGAAGAGCTGACTGCAGTTCATCGGCCGGTCCGGGTACTTGCGTTGCTTGGCCACCCGAGGGCTGACCGTGTGCCCGCCGAGCACCCCGGCGAGGATCTCCGCGATCAGGGTGACGCAGAGGCCCTTGTAGTCCCCGAACACCGGGATCGAGCCACCGAGGTCCAGCTCACGGGGATCGGTTGTCGGGACACCCTGCCGATCCAGCAGCCAGCTCGCCGGGATCGGTTCGCCACGGTGCTCGGCATTGCGGATCTTCCCGGCGGCCACCACCCCGGTGGCCAGGTCGATGACGAAGGGTCCGCCCTCCTCCCGGGGAGTGACCAGGCAGATCGCATTGCTGCCCAGGGTCGGTCGGCGAGCCCCCGGCGCCGCCACCGCCGGGCCGGAGATGTTGAGCAGGAGACCGACCACCCGGTGTTGCGCGAAGGGCTGCCGGTAGGCCGCGAGCATCCCCACGTGGTTGTTGTGGTGCACCGCCACGGCGGCCACCCCGGCCTGCGCTGCGGTGCGCGCACACCACTGGGCCGCCAGGTCGGCCGCCGGCTGCCCGAAGCCGCCCCGGGCATCGACGGAGGCGGTCGTGCCGTGCACGGTCAGCTCAGGGGTGCTGGTGGGGTCGATTCCGCCGGCCCGGATGCGGTTCAGATACATCGGCAGCAGACCGACCCCGTGCGACCGGTGGCCGCGCACGTCCGCGTCGACCAGCACCTCGGCCACCCGACGCGCCACCTCGGGCGGCGTACCCGCTGAGTTCAGGGCGGCGGTGGTACGGGCCTGTAGTTCGGCCGCGTCGAGCACGACGTCCGCGGCCGGAGCCGGTGGCGGTGGGGCGGGAAGCAGGGCGCCCCGGTCCAGGTGGACCATCCGGTCCGCACCGGCCACGGTGGCTTCGGCGAACAGCACCGTGGCCAGTCCGGCGGACCGGCGGCGGTCCAGCAGGTCGGCCAGTTCACTCGGCGGCAACTCGTCGGCATCGTCCACCACGAGCAGGTCAGGGCGGGCGTCGATGGCGACTCGCACGGAGTCCCAGACCGGGCGGCGGCGCATGCCGGGGACGGTGGGCCGCCCTCGGCGCCGCAGCAGTCCACGTCGGCGGGTGGCGGAGATGCCGTCGACCGACCCGAACCTGGCCGGGTAGTGGCCGGCGAGCACCGCGGCGGTCACGGTCTTGCCGCTGCCCGCACCACCGACGACCAGCAGGGTCTCACCCCTGTCGAGGTCGAGCTGTCCGCCGCGGATGACGACGTTCTCCTCGCCGCGTCCGCCGGTCGCCACCACCAGGTCGCGTAGCCGCAGCGCGGGTGCCGGGGTCACCACCGCGCCGGGTTCTCCGGGTCCGGCTGCAGGAACTCCAGGCGGTTGCCGAGATTGTCGTACGCGTAGAAGCGACGGTGTCCGGGGAAGTTGTCGTCCCAGGTCACCTCGACCCCGTGCGCCGCCAACCGGGCGGCCAGCGCGTCCAGGTCACCCACCAGGATGCCCGGGTGGGCCTTACGGGCCGGCTGGAAGTCCTGCTCCACCCCCAGGTGGATCTCCAGCCGGTCACCCCGTACCCACAGACCGCCACGGGCGGCGAGCACCGGCGGCTTCTGCACCTCGACCAGGCCCAGTACGCCGACGTAGAACGCCCGGCAGGCGTCCTCGCTGCCGGGGGCGATCGCCAACTGGACGTGGTGCAGGCCGAACCCCAGACCGGAGTCGTGCTCGGGACCGTAGCCGAAGCGCGAAGTCGTGCTGTCCGTCATCGGTGTCTCCTCATGGTTGTGGGAGCGAGCCATCGGCAGACTCCCGGTGGATGGTGCGACCGCCGCCGGCAGGTCGGCCCCCGAACTACCTGCTTCCGGCGGCGATGGCAAAGGTCAGGTTTGCGCCTGATCGACCAGGTCAGCCCAGAGTGCCTTGGCCTCCGGCGGCAATTCCAGGTCCGGGCAGGGCTGTCGGCGGGGTGTGATCGCGCTCAGCGCGGGCCGCAGGTCCAAGCCGACGAACTCGCTGAGCACCTCGTCGGCCTTGCCGTGGCAGAGGCTGTGGTAGTCGATGACCAGTCGCCGATCAGCCGGGACCCTGCCGCAGGTCGCCGGCCAGTCCCGGTGCCAGCTCACCCACTTACGGATCGCGTCCTGGGGGGTCTGGGGGCGCCACGGCCGATCGCCGGACCAACGGATCATCGAGGCGGCCACCTCGGCCGGTTCCCGTACCAGAAGCACCAGTTTCGCCTCGGGCACCATGGTCAGCAGGGTGGGCAGGTGCAGCAGGTACTCGTTGTACTTGTCGCCCCAGCGGTCGAACCCGGCGTAGCTCTCCGCCATGATCCGCCGGGCCAACTCGTCCGCGTCGGTGACTCGGGCTGCCACGACGTCCGCCGCCGCCCGCCGCAGCGACTCCTCGACCTGCACGATCCACCGTTCGACGAGCACTCCGCTGGGCAGTCGGCGGCGTAGGGCGTGCAGGATCTCGTCGGCCCGCAGGTGACCGGCGTCGAGGTCATCCTGGCGGCACCATCGATCGAGCAGGTAGGGCAGTTTGCCGTTGACGGTGAAGTGGCCGCCGGCCTGGGCGTAGGTCTGGCTCAACGCCCAGGCCAGAGCCGTGGTGCCGGAACGCTGACAGCCGAGCAGAATCAGTGGAGGGTTCACCACGTACCCTCCACCATCGAGGTGAGGACCTGCATGCACTCGACGCTCGCGGCGTACCCGCCGTCGGTGAAGGCGTCTCCCCAGGGCTCGTCGCGTTCCTGCTGGTTGAGCACCCGGCCGTGGCGCCAGTGGGTCTCCAGCGACAGCCAACCGGAGTAGCCGTCGTCCGCGAGTCGGCGAACGATCGCGGGCCAGGGCAGGTCACCGGAGCCGAGCCGGACGTACCCGGCGCGCCCGTCGGGGTCCTTGACGTGTACGTGCCGGATCAGTGGGCGGCCGAGTTCGTAGTCTGCGGGGAACGGGTGCGGGTCCCAGCCACTGAAGACACTGTTGCCCGGATCCCACAGGATGCCGACGTCGTCGCGTCCGAGGGCGTCGAGGAACCGCATCGAATGGGCGATGGTCGGGGTGTTGGTGCGGGTGCCGGTCTCCAGCAGGAGGTCGACTCCGGTGGTGTCCAGCTCGGCCAGCACCTTCGCCGCGACCCCGGCCGCGCGTTCCGGTTCCGGGTCCTCGGTCCGGTAGAAGCTGAAGATCCGTACGTAGGGGGCGCCGAGGATCCTCGCCTGCTCGATCGAGCGGGCCAGCAGCGTGGTCGTCTGCGCCAGTGCCTCGTCGGAATCGGGCAGGGGCCGCTTGAGCGCGGGTGGGCAGAAGCCGGCGACCTCCAGTCCCGCCCCCCGCACCTGGTCCCTGATCGAGACCAGGTGGGTGTCGTCGAGTTGGTGCGGCGGCACCTGTGCGCAGGAACGCACCTCCACTCCGCCGAAGCCGAGCTGCCGGACGGTCTCCACAACGGTCGGTAGATCCTGATGGAGTTCGTCGTTGATGATCGCCAACCGCATCGTTCAACTCCTGTTTCTGGCCAGGGACCAGGCGGCCATCGTGTGGCGCAGGTCGCTGTCGGGTGTGCCCGCGCGGGATTCGATCGTGACGGCCCGGAGCCGCCCGCGCAGGGGAAGAAGGGTGTCGACCAGCCCGGCGATGTCGTCCTCACCGAGCGGGTGGTGATCGCTGCCGCCACCGGGGCGCAGGGTGAAGCCTTTGACCTGGACCGCGGTCACGGCCGGGGCGAGCAGCGCGAGAGCGACCCGCTGGTCGTCGGTGACGGCGGCCAGCCCGGCCGTGTCGAGGAGGACTCCCAGGCCGTACCGGTCGTGCAACTCCCGCAGTTCGTTGGGCAGGGCCCGGCCGTGGTGGGTTTCCATCAGCACGGCCGCCGCCGGGCGGTCCTCGGTGAGCGCATCGAGTTGGGCCCGGAGCAGGGCCCGGTCCCCGCAGACCGTCCCGGGGTCCGTGAAGACCTTGACCGGGTACGCGGACCAGGGCCGAACCGTCTCGGCGACCTGTTCCGGAGCACACCTCGGATCACCCAGACAGACGGAGACGCCGATGAAGGCTATGTCGATGCCGTGGTCCGCGAAGGGAGACACTCCGGCGCTCTCCCAGGCATGTCCCTTGCCGGCCCGCAGGTCGACCGTGTCGCCGCCACATCGGCGGACCAGTTCCGCGAGAGCCTCGGCGGTCAGGTCGGGTGCGCAGCCGGAGGAGAGACCGAACCCCGGCCTCATGGAGTGGTTACCGGAGTGGTGCGCTCCAGCAGCCAGGTGACACCTCGGGTGCGGGCCAGACCGCACCGGTCCGGAGCCGTACCGGTGGCGACCGCCTGAGCGAACTCGTCGAGCACCCGCCGCCGCAGCTCACCGCCGCCGATGGGTTCGGTGTCGATGTCGCACCCGTCGAGGCCGGCCCGCACGGCACCGTCGGCGATGTCCAGCCACCCGGCCGGGCCGACGATGCTGAGGCGTTCGGCTCGGGCATCGGCCTCGGCGGTGATGATGAAGGCGAGGGTGGCGCCGGTGGCGAAGGTGATGACGCCGGCACATCGGGTGTCGATTCCCGGTCGACACTCCGCGCGGTCGGTGACCGTGACGGAGGCCGGTTCGCCGAGGAGTTGGCAGGCCAGGTCGAGGTAGTGCACGCCCAGGTGGGCGACGATTCCGCCGAGGGCCTGGCCGGGGTCTCCGCGCCAGCCGGTGAAGTGGTGCGCGGACCGGGGCCGGCTGACCAGGAGGGTTCCGGCCGCGTTGCCGCCCCATTCGGCGGCCAGCACCGGCTCGGGCAGAGCGTACCGGTGTTGCAGCATCACCGCGGCGGGTCGACCGGCTGCGATCGACCACGATTCCAGGTCCGCCAACTCGGCCGCCGACATCGCCGGTGGTTTCTCCAACAAAACCCCCTTGCCGGCCGCCAACGCTTCTTGGGCCAGCCGGGCGCGACCGCCGGGAGGTACGCAGAGTGAGACCGCATCCACGCTGGGATCGAGAAGTACGGCTTCCCAAGAATCGGCCCGCGGCAGATCGCCTATCTGCACGGCGGAATTCGTCTCCAGTACGGAATGCAGCTTCACCTCGGGCGAACAAGCGATAGCCGAAATATGTTGACGCCCGGCCCGCCCATGCCCTATCACAACTATTTTCACTCGCCGAAACCCCCGTATCGGATGAGCGGTGTGCCGCAGAACCCCACCTCGACGCGGGGTAAATGATCTTGCAGTGCACTCTCCCCGGAGGTTACACATGAGCCAATAGCCCGTCAACGGCAACCGATAGATGCGTGATGTCCAGTTTAGACATGACTTGGACAGCTATGGATGCCGCAAGATCCCTTCGCCCCGCCAACCGCCTGGAGTTCGGCTACCATGTCGGCGTCCGACACCGGCGAGGCGCATTCCCGCTGGCAGACGATGCAATCCGCAGCGATGCGGACTGAACGGGGGGTAAGGATGAAGGTTGAGGTATTGTCGCGCGCCCGAAGCACTGCGCTTCATTGAGGCCCGACCGGCCCGCGTGACCGTTGGCCGCGCAGTCGCCGGCAAATACGACAGAGTCGATAGGAATTGTTGGGGCACATTTCCAGTGCCCGGAATCGTGCTGCCAGAAAACTGTCTGCGCCTGGTTCGTGAACCGGCCGAGGAGACCAGATGACAAATCGCGAACGCGCCACCCACCTGCTGATCGTCGGCGGCGGCCGGGAGACCCCCGCACTGGCCCGGGCGGCCGTCCCCGGGCTGCGTACCTCCGTCTTCTGCCGGGCCGAGGTACTGCCCCGGGTACGCGACATCGGCCTCAACCGGCGGGTGGTGGTCTTCCCCGACGACGCCCCCGCCGACGAGTGGGTGGCCGAGGCCCAGGCCGTACACGCCCGTGATCCCTTCGACGCCATCGCGACCTACAGCGAGAAGGACCAGGACAAACTGGCCGCCATCGGGGTGGCTCTCGGACTGCCCGCCCACCACCCGCAGACCGTGCACTGGGTGCACGACAAGGTGGCCATGCGGGAACGGCTCGCCGCCGCCGGGGTCGACGACACCCGGGCGATCAAGGTCAGCACCCCCGACGAGGCCCTCGACGCGGCCCGGGCCCTCGGCTTCCCCCTCATCTGCAAGCCGGTACGCGGGGTCGGCAGCATCGGTGTGTCCCGGGTCGACAGTGAGCGCGACGTGGTGCGGGCGATGGCCTTCCTCAGCCGGGAGGCCACGGAACTCGACTCACCGGTGGCGCTGCTCGAACCGCTGCACGTCGGCCGCGAGTACAGCGTCGAGTGTCTGAGTGAGGCCGGCTCGCACCTGACGGTCGGAATCACCGCCAAGGTCACCGAGCCCCAGCACTTCGGCGAGATCGGCCATGTCGTCCCGGCCGCGATCGACCCTGCCGAGCAGGCCGCGATCGACAAGACCACGCACGCCATGCTCGACGCACTCCAGATCGCCGACGGGGTCACCCACACCGAGGTGATCGTGACCGGCGACGCGGTCCGGGTCGTGGAGACCCATCTGCGCCCCGCCGGTGACGAGATCCCGTACCTGCTGCATCGGGCCCTCGGCGTGGACCTGATCGACGCGCTCGCCCGGCAGAGCGTCGGCATCCCGGTTCTCGACGACATCCGGGACCGGCTCGGCACCGCCCAGGCGGCCGGGCACGCCGCCATCTGGTACGCGACCAGCAGTGTGGTCGGCAAGGTCGTGGAGATCAGCGGAGCGGACGCCGCCGGCGCCGCCGAAGGTGTCTTCGATGTGGAACTGCTCTGCGAAGTCGGTGACGAACTGGCTCGCCCCGACGGGCCACCCGTGCGGATCGCCGGCATACAGGCCGAAGGGCCCTCGGCCGCCATCGCCCTGGAACGCGCCCGAGCCGCCGCCCGGCTGCTCTCCGTCGTGGTCCGTACCGTGCCGGAGCCGTCCGAGTGAGCGGCCCGGACAACTTCCTGGAACTGCTCGACGAGTACCCCGTCGTGCGGGCGCACCGGCACCACGACTCGGCCACCCTCCGCCTGGCCCGAGCGATGGCCGACGCGGTCGGCACCGTACGGCGACAAGCGGTGGCCGCGGCACCGCTACGGGTCGAACTCACCGCCGATCTGCTCGTGGTCGTCGAGGCGGCGGTGGTGGCCGCGGCGGCAGCCGCCTCCCCGGCGGCGTCACCGGCCCTGCGCGCCCTCACGGCCTGGCGAGTCCACCGGGACGCCACCGCCATCCTGGGCGGAGTGCTCGCCATAGCCGCGCCGGAGGACCGCGACTCGACCGAGGCCCTGCGGTCAGAGCTCCACCGCACGACCGCGGACACGGTCGGTCTGGCCCTTCAGGCCCAGCGCGAACTTCTGGACCTGCCGGGTCTGGCGCAGGTGCTGGCCGAGATCGAGGCGACACACCCGACCGAGGTGCCGGACTATCTGGAACCGGCCGCCCAGGCCGTACGCGATCTCGTCCCGGTGTTGTCCCGGGTGGCTGACGAGGATTACCGCCTGGACGACGAAGGAGTCGAGGCCGGCCTTGCCTACCTGTTCGACCCGTTGAGCGCCACCCACACCGGAGCCCTGCTCACGGCCCACGCCGCCGACCGACTCGTCGTCGGTGACGCCCGGGCCGCCACCATCGCCCGACGCTGGTGCTACGCCCGCGTCCGCGCCACCACCCTGGAAGGGCTGTCGCCCCGGCATGTCGGCAAGAGCCGCCGACTGGTCCAGCTGCAACCGGTCACCGGCTGATCCCGGCCACCCGGCGCCGGGCTGACCGGCGGGAAGGAACTGTCGATGCATCCGATGAGCAACCCTGAACTCCCGGAGGAGCGGTCGGGACTGGCCCAGCTGCTCACCGCCTCCGCCGCCCGCTGGCCGGACCGGCCCGCCCTGACGGATGGGGCGCGGACCCTGTCCTACGCCGAACTCGACCAGGCCGTCACGGTCGCCGCCGCCCAGCTGACCAGGGCCGGGGTGGCACCGGGCGACCGGGTCGGCCTGAGCCTGGGACGCGGGGCCGAGGAGCTGATCGCCCTGGCCGCCCTGCAACGGCTCGGCGCCTGCTTCGTACCGGCCGACCCGGCCGCCCCGGACGCCCGGATCAGCTTCGTGCTGCAGGACTCGGGCAGCAGCTTCGTGCTGGCCCGAGGAGACGCCGCCGAACGTTTCGACCGGCTACCCAGCTCGGTTCGCGTCATCGAGTTGGAGAGGTTGAGCGAGCCGGCGGAGCCGGCGGCCGTCACCGCCGACCCGGGTCGCCTCGCGTACATCATCTACACCTCCGGCTCGACCGGCACACCCAAGGGAGTGGCGGTCGCCGCCGGCCCGGCCGCCGAGCACGCCCGGCTCGCGGCCGACTACTTCGGCCTGCGTCCCGGCGACCGGCTCCTGCAGTTCGCCTCCCTCGGCTTCGATGTCGCGCAGGAGGAGATCTGGCCCACCTGGGCGGCGGGCGCGACGCTGGTGCTCACCACCGGCCTGCTGCCGGCCGCGCCGGAACTGGCCACCATCGTGGCGGACCACCGGATCACGGTGTTGCAGCTGCCCACCGCGTACTGGCGGAGTCTGTTGGCCTGCGGTCCGACCATGTCGCCGGACGCCTTCCGATCCGTACGCCTGGTCGTCATCGGCAGCGAGGCCGCCCGGATGGCCGATGTCGCGCCGTGGCGCGAGTCAGCGCTGGCCCACGCGCAACTGGTCAACGCGTACGGGCCGACCGAGGCGATCGTGACCGCGACCGCGTACCGGATCGACCCCACCACGGTCCTGCCGGAGACCGACGGCGGCCTGCCCATCGGTCCGCCCTTCCCGGGCCGGACCGCGCGCATCCTCGGCCCCGACGGGCAGGCGGTCCCCCGGGGGGCCATCGGCGAACTCCACCTGGGCGGGCTGCTCGCCGAGGGTTACGTCAACCGGCCGGAGCTGACCGCCGAGCGGTTCATCCGCCACGCCGAGGGCGAGCGGCTGTACCGCACCGGCGACCTGGTGCGGGAACTTGACGGGGGCGTCCTGGAATTCATCGGCCGAGCCGATGGGCAGCTCAAGCTACGCGGCTACCGGATCGAGGCCGAAGAGGTCGAGGCGGCGCTGCGCGGACCCGACGAGGTTCTCGCCGCCGCAGTCGCGCTGATCTCCCGGCCTCAGGGTGAGCCGGTGCTGGGTGCCCTGCTGACCGGGGCGGCCGGGGGGACCTGCGACCCGGCCGAGGTGCTGCGGACGGCGGCGACCGTGCTGCCGTCGTACATGGTGCCGTCGTTCGCGGTCGTCGTACCGCAGTTGCCGATCAACTCCAACGGCAAGATCGACCGGGCCGCCACCGCCGCCGAGCTGGGCCGGCAGTACCAGCAGCGGCACCGGGAGAACGCCGCCCGGGGCAACGACGAGCCGGGGACCGACGAGGTGGTGACGACCCTGCTGGCCATCTGGCGTACCGTGCTCGGCGTCGACGACCTGGGGCCCGACGAGGACTTCTACGACCTGGGCGGCGACTCCCTGCTCGCCATGCAGATCACCGCACGGGCCCGGGCCGCCGGCTGGCTGATCTCACCGGCCGACCTGCTCGCTGCGGCGACGGTCAATGGCCTAGCCGCCCTCGCCCGCCCGCTGGACGCGGCCAGCGGGCCCGAGAAGACCGGTACGGGACCGATCGAGCTGCTGCCCGCGCAACTACGGTGGCTGCGCGACGGCGAGATTCCCGACATGGACGCCTTCGTGCTCTGCGCCCTGTTCACCGTGCCGCCCCAGCTGGACCGGGGCCTCCTGCTGGCCACCGCCCGGCTGCTCGTCGACCGGCATCCGGTGCTGGGCAGCCGCTTCCATTTCGACGGCGACGCCGAACAGGCCCGGATCGTCGAGTTCGCCGAGGAATCGGTGGTGGAGGTGATCGACCTGGTGGGCGGCAGCGCGGCGGAGATCAGTGTCGAGGTGGAGCAGCACCTCACCGGCATCCAGCGAAGCCTGAACCTCGTGGACGGCCCGGTGTGGCGGTTGGTGCACCTGCGGGCGCCCGCGGGGCCGGGGCGGCTGTTCCTGGTGGTGCACCATCTGCTCCTGGACGGCTGGTCGATGTCCCTGCTCGTCGACGACCTGGACGCGGCCGTGACCTCGGGGCTGAGCGGGCGGATGACGCTGGCGGAGAGTACTGCCGACGTGCGGGCGGTCTCGGCGGCCTTCGACCGGTACCTGGCCGGCGACGAGGCCCGCCGGGATGCCGCTGCCTGGCTGGCGCTGCCCTGGCAGGGGGTGCGTCCGCTGCCGTACGACCGGCAGGGCCCCGGAACGCTGTCCACCGTTCGCACCCGGACGAGCTGGCTCGGCGAGGCGGAGACCGAGGTGTTGCTGCACCGGCTGGACCGCCGCGCCCCTCGGCCACACACCCTGCTGCTGGCCGCGATCTGCGTGACCCTGGCGAAGTGGAGCGGGCAGCCCGTCCAGGCGATCGACGTGTACAGCCACAGCCGGGACGCGGCCGTCGGCGGCCTGGATCTGTCCCGGACGGTGGGGTACGTGCAGGCGACCTACCCGCATGTCGTCCAGGTCCAGGGCGATGAGGTCGACGAGGTGCTGCGGCTGACCACCGTCTCCTGCGGCCCCGAGCGACGGTACGGCTTCGACGCCCTGCGGTTCTGCTCACCGCACCCGGCCGAACGGGCCGCCCTGGCCGGACTGCCGGCCAGCCCGGCCCGGCTCAACTATCGGGGCCAACTGGACCGGATCGAACGCCGCCCGGAAACCTCCGCCCTGGGTGAGGCGCGGGAAAATCCCGGGTTGAACCGGTCCCCCCGGCAGACCGAGCGCTACCAGCTGATGTTCGAGGGAGACATAGTGGACGGACGGCTTCTCGTCGGGGTCAAGTACAGCACCGACCAGTATGAGCAGTCGACGGTGGAGGCACTGGTCGACGGGATCGCCGGGCTGCTCGGTGAGGTGGCCCGAAGGTTGGCCCGGTGAACCGGCCGGCCGGCACCCCGGAAGACCGGGCGGGGCTGCGCGCCCTGGTACGCGACGAGGTCGCCGCGCTGACGGGCGGCTCACCCCCCGGCGACGAGGAGGACCTGTTCGCGCTCGGACTCGATTCCCTCGACCTCGTCCGCCTGGTCAGCCGCCTGTACGAGGTGACCGGGGCCAACCTGCGGGTCGCCGACGTGCTCGACCGTCGGCGGGTGGCCGCCCTCGCCGAGGTGCTCGTCGACCGACTGCCCGCGGCCGGGGCCGGGGACACACCGGCGCTGCGGGAGACGACGGCACTCGGCGAAGGCCAGGTGCGGCTCTGGCTGGACGACAACATCCGACCGGAGCACGCTCTGGGTAACGTCCTACGGGTCGCCTTCCGGCTGGTCGGCGAGGTGGATCCGGCAGCGCTGGAGGACGCGCTGCGCACCGTCGTCGCGCGGCACGGTGCCTTGCGTACCGCGATCGACGCCGATCCGGACGGCCTGCCCGTGGCCCGGCCGCTGTCGGTGCCGCAGGCGCTGCTGGTCCGGCGGTCCACCACCACGGCCCCGGGCACCGATGTCGACCAGGCTCAGCGGCTGGCCGACGAACTGACCTCCGAGGTGCACCTGGACCGAGGGCCCCTGGTCGCCGCCGGCATCACCCGGACGGCCCACGAAGTGCTGCTCGTGCTGGCTGTGCACCACGCCGCCTTCGACGGGGACAGCGTGGCCATCCTCGCCCGCGAGGTCAGCGGACTCCTGTCGGGTCGACCGCTGACCGACCAACCGCTGCCGTACGCCGCATTCGCCGCCGCGCAGCAGGAGGCGCCCCGGGCGGACCTCACCGCCCGGACCCGCGAGTGGGCGGAGCGGTTCCGGGATCTGCCCGCGCTGGCCTGGCCCGATGCCCCGGGCCGCGCCGAGGCGGCGGCCCTGGGTGAGGAACCGGTCACCATCGCCGCCGAGCACGCCGACCGGTTCGAGCGGCAGGCACGACAGTTGGGGGTGAGTCCCTTCGTGCTGGGTCTGTCCGCCTTCGCGCGAACCGTCGCCGCCACCACCGCGACCACCTCGCTGGCCGTCTGCGTGCCGCACTCCGCCCGGGACGATCGGCGTTTCGACGACACTATCGGATTCTTCGTCGCCACCCTGCCGATTCCGGTCGTGCTGCCTGATCCGGGCGACGATCTGCTCGTCTCCCAGTTGGACGGCACCGTCGCCGAGGCGATGCGCAACGGGGATGTCACCCTGCCCGCGATCCTGCGTCGGCTCCGCCGCCGCAGATCGTCGCTGTTCCAAGTGCAGTTCGCCTGGTCGAACTGGCCGGAGCCGAGCTGGACGGTGCCCGGGGTGACGGTCGAGGAACTGCCCCTGCGGCCGCTCGCCACGCAGTACGACCTCACCCTGGAAGTCTTCCCCCGTCGGCCCGGCGAGCCCTTGCGAGGGGTGGTGGAGTTCGATCCCACGGTGGTGGCGCCGGCTGTGGCGGCCGAGCTGGGGGTCGGTTTCGCCGAGAGGTTCGCCCGGGTCGCTGCCACGCCCGCCGCCTGACCTGGACCGGTGACCCCGGACCGGCCAGGGGTCACCGGCCTCGGCAGCGGTGAGGTCAGTTGATCCGCCGCGCTGCCGGTGACCCCGGCCAACCGCCTGGACTCCGCGACCGGGCGGTTGCTTCGGGTCGGTCCGCGGGCTCAGGCCCGCAGGTCGCGCAGGGCCTTCTGCTCCTGTTCGGTCAGTGGACCACGGGCCTCGGCGGCCAGGCACTCGGCCAGCTCGGTGCGGTTCTTCACGCCGAGCACCACGGTCGCCACCCCGGGGACGCTCAGGGCGTACCGGTGGGCCAGGGAGGCCGGGGACTCACCGAACTCCGCCGCCAGGGCCCGGAACCGCTGCGCCCGGGCGAAGTCGAGGGCGACCGGGGAGTCGTCGTCCACCGGCCGGTCGATGCCCTCGGTGAGGGCCCCGGCCGCCACGGCCCGGATCCCGATCACGGAGACCCCGGTGTCGACTGCGGCCTGCCGGATCTCGTCGTTGCGGGGCTCGGCCGAGGAGCCGAGTAGCCACATGTCGCCGCTGAGGTCCAGGGCGTTCACCACCGCCTGGACCGCGTCCGGGCGGGGCTGCCGCTGCATGGCATCGATGACGGTCTGGGGGTGACCCACCCCGGTCAGCCCCCAGGCCCGGATCCTGCCCTCTTCCCGCAGTCGTTCGAAGGTCGGGACCACCTGATCCAGGTACAGATCCCAGCCCAGGGTCCGGGGGGTGGGGCCGGTCCAGCCGTGCGGATGCAGTTGAGAGTGGAGCAGGAACAGGTCCAGGTGCTCGCGGCCGATGCGGTCCAGGGTCGCGTGCAGGCTGCGGATCATCTTCTCCGGCAGATCGCCCCCGTCCTGCTCGGGTAATTCGATCTTGCTGGTGACCAGGACGTCGGAGGCCGGCATGGCGCGCAGGGCGGCGCCGGCGACCTGCTCGGACGCGTAGCCGTCACCGTAGGTCGGCGCCAGGTCGAGCATGGTGATCCCACCCTCGATGGCGGCCTGCACGGTCGCCACCGCCTCGGCGTGATCGGTCTGTCCCCAGACCCCGCCGATCCCGCCCCCACCCAGGGTCAGCGCGCTGACGCTGCCGAGACGACCGAAATCCCTGCTCTGCATGCCTACCTCCGCGACAGATTCCCGCCCGGCGTCCGGACGGGACGATGGTCTACATCAATGCGCTGGCCCGTGCACCCTGAGCCCGGAACAGGGTCGCATACCGGTCCAGACAGCCCTGGACGCTGAACTCCTCGATGGCCCGCTTCGCGCCCTCCCGTCGGGTGTCGGCGTCCCAGCCGAGCACGTCCAGCAGCGCCGCGCGCAACTCGACCGGGTCGCGCGGCTGGACGATCCGGCCCATCCCGGTCGCCAGCACCGGGTACCGCCCGCCGGGCAGGTCGGTGGTGACCGAGGGGATGCCGCACATCATCGCCTCGGCCTGGGCGATGCCGAAGGACTCCGCTACGGAGGGCAGGGCGAAGGCGTCGATCGAGGCGTAGAAGTCATTGATCTGCTGACCGCGCAGCAGCCCCAGGATCCGGATCCGGGGATCCCGTTGGGCTGCGGCCCGGATCCGGTCGATCACACTGCCGCCGGCGACCGTCAGGTAGTCCCCACCGAGCAGCAGCCGCGCCTGCGGGTCGGTGATCTCGGCGAAGGCGGCGACCAGGTAGTCCAGGCCCTTGTCCGGCACGATCCGGCCGAGGAAGCCGATGTGCGGGCCCTCGGTCTCCCGGAAGGTCGGCCGGCCGCCCCGGCGGTCCAGGCAGGGGGCGGGGATCGCCGAGCGTTGGCTGGCCCGCAGGATCGACCAGAGTTCTGAGTACTGGGCCTGGTCGTCGCTGTTGACCACGACGGCGTTCGAGCGGCGCAGGGTGATCCGCGACGACACCCGCACGGCCGCCATCGCCGCCCGGGTCACCAGGGTGGGCGGCAACCACAGATCGATGTGGTACGTGCTGACCACCGGCACCCCCAGGGGCAGGGCGGTGATCAGCGCCCCCTCCAGCATCGGCAGATGCAGGTTGACCACCTGCGAGCGGCGAGCGATCCGGCGCACCAGGGGCGCGAAGCCGGGACTGACCGGGCCTCGGCTGATGGAGGCGACCACCGGGCTGCGGTAGACGTCCACGCCGTTGCGGCTCTCCCGCAGTGGCAGGGACGGGTCGTGCCGGACGGCGACCACGGCCACCCGCCAGCCCCGCTCGGCCAGACCTTCGGCGAGCACCCTGGCCACCTCGGTCAACCCGCTGACGTAGGGCGAGTAGTAGTTGACCGCGACACAGAGGTCGTATTCAGGGGAGTCTTTGCTGCTCACGGGCTTCTCCAGGATGTCGTTCGGTTACCAGGGGTGCCAGAAGCTGGTCAGCATCGCCTGCGCCAGCACCGCGGCCCACAGACCGACGTTGACCACCATCGCGCGGTCCCGGAAGAGGTCCTCGACCGGGTCCCCGCCGGAACCGCCCATGGCGATCATCTGTAGGTAACGATGCACCGCGAAGGCCGCGAACGGGAAGGTCAGCCCGGCGGTGACCGGCCCGTACGGCGGGGTCTGGGCCCAGATGAAGGCCACATAGCCGACCAGGGCCGCCACCAGGTTCACCAGCACGACCTGGTCCAGGAAGGGCACCGAGTACGACCGCAGCGCCGGACGATGGTCGCCCGCCTCGCCACCGGCGGCCGACAGGGCGGCGAGTTCGTGGCGCCGCTTGCCGAGGGAGAGCGCCAGGCAGGCGCAGTAGACCCCGATCAGCAGAGCCGGTTGGACGGCGATGCCGACCGCGATCGTGCCGGCCAGCACCCGCAGCACGAAGCCCACGGAGACCACGGACACGTCGACCAGGGGCTGGTGCTTGAGCGCCAGGCAGTACCACAGGTTGATGGCCAGGTAGCCGGCGACGATGACCCCGACCAGGATCGGGAGCAGCATCAACAGGGCAGCGGTGCCGGCCAGCAGGAGGAACAGCAGGGTAAGCGCGGCGCTGGTGCTCACCAGTCCGCTGGCCAGGGGACGGTTGCGTTTGACCGGATGCAGGCGGTCCCGCTCCCGGTCACGCAGATCGTTGAAGATGTAGACGGCCGAGGAGGCGGCCAGGAAGGCCAGCAGGGTGCCGAGCAGCGGCATCACCTGGGTCACCGCGGCTTCCGGGGACGCCACCAGCGGCGCCATCAGCACCAGCACGCCCTTGAGCCACTGGCGGGGGCGCAGCAGGGCGAACATCCCGCCGAGGCGGGCCAGGGGTCTGAGCGCCTGCACCGCGGCCACCGGGTCGACGGTGACCACGGGCACCTCCGGTGACGCGGCGCTCGGGGCTTCCAGGGCGTGCTTCATGGCGGACCTCTCCTTGCTCCGGGGAGTGTCAGAACAGCGCCTTCGCCAGGCTCAGGGCGCCCTGCTTCCAGGGGTCGCGGTGGGTACGTCCGGCGCTGCGCCGCGTTCCGGCGGCGTTGGCCCGCCACCAGTGGTACGTCTTCAGCAGGGCCTGCTCGTTGCTGAACTTCGGATCGAATCCGAGCTGCTGGGTGGCCCGGTCGATCGAGACGTACGAGTCCCGGGTCAGCTTGTGCACCAGTCGCTTGTAGACCGGGGACAGCCCGGTGGCGGCCAGGATCCGCAGCACGGCGACGGCGGGCCCCACCGGCATGGCCAGCACCCGCTTGCCGTGGTCGGCGGCGTCGAGCACCGCCTGGAAATCCTCCCGCAGGGTGCGGAACTCCCGGGCGCCGATGTTGAAGGTGTCGTTGGCGACGTCGTCGGGGGCCTCGCAGATCAACTGGATGGCCGTGCAGAGATCCTCGACGTCGAGCATCTGGGTGGCGACGTCGCCGCCGCCGATCAGCGGAAAGTGCCGGCCTTCGTCGGCCCACTCGAAGAGCATGGCGAACAGGCCGAGACGCTCCTCGCCGAGGAAGGTCTTGGGCCGCACGATCGGGGCGCAGAGCCCTCGTTCACGTTGCCGCAGCACGGCGGTCTCGGCACCGAGCTTGGCCGCCGAGTACGGGTCGACCGGCTCGCAGGGGTAGTCCTCCGGGGTGGGGCAGTCCCTGGGCAGTCCGTAGACCGCGGTGGAGGAGATGTGCACGAAGCGGTCCACCCCGGCCCGGCGGGCCGCCTCCAGGGCCGCCTCGGTGCCGTCCACGTCGACCGAGCGGATGTCCGCCGACCGGTGGCTGGGCAGGGCCGCCGCGGAGTGGATGACCACGTCGGCGGAGCGGAAGGCGCGGGTCAGCGCGTCCACGTCACGGACGTCGGCCCGGATGAAGGCGGCCTTGCCCTCGACCCTCGGCGCCAGCGGCCGGATGTCCACCCCGGTCCAGGTCACTCCCGGCCAGGGTCTGGCCAACAACGCGGTGCCCAACATGCCGGCGGCTCCGGTCACCACTGCGTGCACTTCCGCCTCCCGTGTCGAAAAATGCCGTTTTCTTGACGACGATGTGACGTCTCAACGACGGCCAGGTTTCAAACATTCGCGTTATCAAGTAATTCACCGGTGAGTCATACGCGGCGGGCCGCGCCGACCAATCGGGACCGGCCACCGGATACCGTGCAATTCGCACATCGGGCCAGGCCCGACACCACACCCGGTCGGCGCCGATAAGCTGGGCGTACGCCATCCGCGCTCCTTCCAGGTCGACAGAATCCGGTATTGGCACTCGTGACGCTAGCGACCGACGATTGCCCCCTCCTTGGTGTGCGGAACAAGCTTCGAGCAAGGTCTACGTCGATACCTTTTCCGAGGCCGGTACCGCTCTCGGCAGGAACCGGGGTGACGTAAAGGAGTTGCCATGACGGAAGCGGCGGCAAGCACGACCGCGACAATGGACGAAAAGGAACCAGCGCCGTCGCCGGAACCCCGTACCCGTTCCCGTGGGCGTCAGTGGGGGCTACGTCTCGCCGCCGTGGCCTGCTTCGGCTGGCTGGCCGTCGTCGCGCTGCACCACCTGCTCAGCGCCCGGACCTACGTGTGGGGTCCGATCGACCTCCTGCCGCCGATCGTCTGGGCGGCGGTCCCGGTGGTGCTGCTGCCGGTGGCCTGGCTGGCCCGCTCGATGCGCTGGAAGCTGGTCGGGGCGGCGCTGCTGGCCCTGGTCCTGGGGGTCGGCTACAGCGGGATCAACTTCGCGACGATCTTCCACACCCCGCCGCCGGCGCCGGCCGACGCCATCAAGGTGGTCACCTGGAACACCGAGTACTGGGACCAGGACCGGCGCAATGGCGGTGAGCAGCGCACCACCACGGAGCAGTTCTACAGCTTCCTGCGGGACATGGACGCCGACGTCTACATGCTGCACGAGTACGCCCATGTCGACGACTCCCTGGTGGACATCTTCGCCCAGGCGTACGAGATCGATCAGGCGGCGGAGCTGGCGGCCGCCTTCCCCGGGTACACGATCGTCCGCGAGGGTCGCAACATGACGATCACCCGGTTGCCGGTGGTCGGGCACGCCTGGCTGGACTCGACGCCGTACCTGCCGGACGACCTGAAGCCGGTGCCGTCGGCCCTGATCGACCGGCCGCTGTTCTACACCTCGCAGGGGCTGCGCACCGACATCGAGGTCAACGGTCAGGTCGTCTCCTTCTACAACGCGCACATCTTCCAGCCGCCGGTGCGGATCCTGCTGCTGCGCAGCGACGAGGACCGGAACATGTTCGAGATCGACCGGTTCAACTTCGAGATCCGCCAGGCCAGCTACCAAGCCATCGCGGCCGATCTGGAGAACAACCCGAACCGGGCGGTGATGGCCGGCGACCTGAACACCTCGCCCTCGATGAACCTGCTCGACATGGTCTCCGACCGGCTGGTCGACCAGACCAAGGTGCTCACCTCGCTCTACCCGGTCACCTGGCCGGTGGGCGACAAGCCACGGCTGTGGCGCATCGACTGGCTGTTCACCACCCCGGACATCACCGTGCACCGTTACGAGTTGACCATGCCCCGGGGGTTGTCCGACCACAAGGCGCAACAGTTTGTCATCTCTGCCCCCAGATAGAGATGATCGTCACATTGACGCCGAGCAGGCGAAGACACCAATTCCGGACGTTTTAGCGCCCACCAGGTGATCTACGACTGTCAACGGCTGTTGGTTGTGTACTAGGGTGATCGACGGGTCTTCTCAGCGACGAGAGATTACCGATGAGTAGGCGCGTCGCCCACCTCCCAGCGCAGTCGAAATCCTGCCCGAGGAGCATCAATGAATTCCGGAAATACGCCACTGGTGTCGGTGGTAATACCCTGCCACAACAGCGCCAAGACCATAGCTCTGAGTGTGCTCTCGGCATTGCACCAGACCCACCCGTCGGTCGAGGTCATTGTCGTTGACGACGCAAGCACCGACAACACCCGGGATATTGTCGGAAAACTCGATTGCACCCTGATCGCGCTGACCGAGAATGTGGGCGCGGGTCCGGCTCGCAACCGTGGCATAGCGGCGAGCCGGGGCGACATCCTGTTCTTCCTCGACTCCGACGTCGCCCTGGCCCCGGAGGCGGTCGCCAACGCCGTGAAGATCTTCCAGGAGAACCCCTCCTACGGCGCGGTATGGGGCGTCTACGGCGACCGTCCCCTGGTCGACGACGGGGTGGTGGAGTGGGTGCAGGTGTTGTACGGCCACTACCGGGCCACCCGCAAGCTGGGGGCGGCCCGCACCGGCCACTTCGCCAGCGGGGCCATCCCCCGCTGGGTCATCGATGAGATCGGGGCCTTCGACGAGCGTCTGCTGGGCCAGTACGCCAACGAGGACCACGAGTTCAGCCTCCGCATCGCCGAGCATTACCCGGTCATCCGCACCTTGTCCGTGATCGGTTACCACGACGACGACGACCAGCTCTCCTCGATTCTGCGCAAGCTCTACCGGCGAGCCGGCTCGCTGGTCCCCCTCGTGCTCAAGCAACGCGAGCTCAAGCCCGAGCGGGAAGCAACCCACCGGCCCGCCGAGGTCGCAGCCGCCTCTCTGGCCACCGCCAGCCTCCCCCTGGTGTTGGTCTCTCCCTACCTGGCGGCCGTACCTCTCGCTTTTCTGGCCTGGTTCATCAGCGTCGACCTGCCGCTCTTCAACTACGTGCGGCGCACTGCGGGCTGGCGGATGGTTCCGCCCAGCGCGTTTCTCAGCTTTCTGTACAGTCTCGCGATTTCCGCGGGTGCGTTGAGCGGTGGCCTGCGCTACGTGCTCGACGCGCGCTTTCGACAGAGGTACCGGACACCGGCCGAAGTCCATTAGGGACTGCGGTCGGGTTCGGCGTGATCAGGGGGAGAGCGTGTGAGGATCCGACTACTGGGGCCCGTCGAGGTGGAGGCGGCCGACGGCCCGTTGGACGTGGGACCACGTCAACGGCGTGCCGTCCTGGCGGCCCTGGCCATGGACGCCGGCACCCCGGTGTCCATCGACACCCTGACCGAGCGAGTGTGGGGCCCGGCGGCTCCGGATGCGCCCCGTAGCGCGCTCTACGCGCATGTCGCGCGGCTGCGCCGGGCTCTCGCCCAGGTCCAGGACGACTCCGGTCGACCGGTCAGCCTGAGCCGCCACGGGGACGGGTACGTCCTCAACGTCGACCGCCAGCAGGTCGACCTGCATCGACTGAACCAGCTCATCGACACCGGTCGGGCCGGAGTACGCACCAGCGACGTCGAACGGATCGGCGCCCTGCGGGAGGCGATGGACCTGTGGCGGGGGGACCCACTGGCCACCCTCGCCGGCGACTGGGCCAACCGGGTTCGGCGCAGCGTGGCCTCCCAGTTGATCAGCCTGGCCGCCGCCTGGAGCATGGAGGAACTGCGACTGGGCAACCCGGAGGCGGTGGTCGACCGGCTGGGTCGGATCCTCGGCTCGTACCCCCTGGCCGAACCGCTGGTGGCCTTGCAGATGCGGGCCCTGTGCTCGATGGGGCGTACCCCGGAGGCCTTGCAGTCCTATGTCGACATCCGGGCCCAGATCGTCGATCAGTTCGGCGCCGAACCCGGGCCGGAACTGCGGAACCTGCATGTCGCCATCCTGCGCGGCGAACTCGATGAGCCGCACTCCGGCACGGTCGCGACGGTCTCCGCGCCGGTGCGGCAGGTGCCACGGCAACTGCCCGCCGACATCGCCCGCTTCTCCGGCCGTCACGACGACCTGGCCCCCCTGCTGAACCGTCTGAACCCCGCCGGCACGACCGACTCCGCCCCGGTGGTGTCGATCTACGGAGCCGCCGGGGTGGGCAAGTCCACCCTGGCCATCCACGCCGCGCACAAACTGGCCAACCGGTACCCGGACGGCCAGCTCTACATCGACCTGCGCGGCACCAGCGTGGACGCGGAGCCGCTGACCCCGGTCGACGCCCTCGCCCGGCTGCTGCGCACCCTCGGGGTCAGCAGCTTCACCTGTGCCCCGGAGCAGGTCGACGAGGCCGCCGCCCAGTTCCGGTCGGTGGTGGCCGGACGGCGGCTGCTGCTGGTGCTGGACAATGCCGTCGACGCCGCCCAGGTGCGACCCCTGCTGCCCAGTGGCGCCGGCTGCGGAACCCTGGTGACCAGCCGCCAGCCGCTGGCGGGTCTCGGTGACGTCAGCCAGCTGCGGGTCGGGCCGCTGACCATCGCCGACGCCATCGCGCTGCTCAGCCACTGGGTGGGAGCGGAACGGGTGGCCGCCGAGCCGGAGGCCGCGGCCGCGATCGCCGAGTGGTGCGAATGCCTGCCACTGGCGCTGCGCATCGTCGGGGCCCGGCTGGTGGCCCGCCCCGGCTGGCCGCTGGCCGAGCTGCGCGACCGGCTCGCCGACGAGCGGCGCCGGCTGGACAATCTGGAGTTCGACGGGGTCGGCCTGCGAGCCAGCATGGCCGGCTCCTACGACCGGCTCTGCGGCAGCGCGGACCGCTCGGAGCGGGCCATCGCCGAGGCCTTCAAGCTGCTGGGGACCTCGACGATGACGGAACTCAGCCGGTCCACGGCCGCCCGGCTGCTCGCCCGTTCCGAGGCACACACCGAACGCATCCTGGAGCGGCTGGTCGACGTGCAGCTTCTGGAGACCTCGGCGCCGGGCAGTTACCGGATGGGGGAACTCCTGCGGCTGTACGCCCGGGAACGCTTCGCCGGGCTCCAGGAGAAATGACCGGCGAGACGGTCGGACAAGGAAGAAGCAAGCGGTTCACGGTTAGCGTTGGTCACCCAGGTCGATTCCTTTCCATGATCGGAGAAGGTGGCCCGTGTCGACAAAAGAACTGGACGCCGAGCAGACCTTCCCGGAAATCGCCGAAACAATCACCACGGCGCCCCGGAAGCGATGGTGGGGGGTAGCCCGCAAGGTCGCCATGGGTCTCCTGCTGGTGGTGACCGCGTTCTTCATAGTGATCACCCTCCGTGGTCAGGACTGGTCCACCGTGGCCGCCACCCTGCGTGGCCAACGGCCCGGTTTCGTCGCGACCATGGTGGCGCTGGCCGTACTGGCCAACGCCCTCGGTCTGGTCGCCACGATGATCTCCTGGCGGGCCATGTTGGTCGGCGTCGGCGAACGGGTGGCCGCCGTGGACGCGGCCCGGATCTTCTACCTGGGCCAGTTCGTCAAGTACGTGCCCGGCAAGGTGGCCGGCTTCCTGGTCAGCGTCGAGATGGGCCGGCGCATCGGGGTGCCGGCGGCCCGGATGGGGGCGGCCTGGCTGCTGGCCCTCGTGGTGAGCCTGCTGACCGGCGCCACCGTGGGGCTGGCGGCCGGCCCGGAGGTCTTCGGGGCCTCCTCCGCCTGGCTGCTGCTGGCCGTCCTGCCGGTGGCCGCGGTCCTGGTCCGCCCCGAGTTGGTCGGCTGGGCCGCGACCCTGGTGGCCCGGTTGCGCCGGCGCCCGGAGCCGACGACGGCGATGTCCGGGACCGGCATCCGGCAGGCGGTCGTCGCCCAACTGCTGGCCTGGCTGATCGGCGGGGCCCACCTGTGGCTGCTGGCCGTGGCGATGGGTGCTCCGCCACTGCGGGCGCTGCCGCTCTGCCTCGGCGCCTTCGGACTCGGCGCGGTGGCCGGGGTGATCGCCGTCTTCGCCCCGGACGGCATCGGGGTCCGGGAGGTGGTGGTGACGGCCGCACTCAGTGTCATCCTGCCGGTGCCGGTGGCCGGAGTGGTGGCACTGGTCAGCCGAGTGGTCGTCACGGTCAGTGAGCTTGCTACCGCCGGAATCGGCCTGCTCGTCACTGCGGCGATCATGCGACGCGCTACGGCCGGATCGCCTGCCGCAGCAACGGAGGGTGTCGATGGGAATTCCATCCCACCGGCCTCCAAGAATTCACCAAGAAGCCTGCCGCAGGCAGGCCGCTAATGTGTTCAGGAATCAGGAAATTCTGCCGTAGAGCTACCTCAGAGAATGCGGTACTGATGCCGGACAGGAAATACGATCTGACGATTGCGGCCCCCCACTACGAGCCGTACGTCAGTGGCCACGCGCAGACCGCGCGCAGCATTGCCGAGGGCATGGCCAATCGGGGTTGGCGGGTCGCGGTCGTCACCGCCCAGCACGATGCCGAGCTGCCGCTGCGCGACGCCGTCGGTGGGGTGGACGTCTACCGCTCCCCCATGCTGACGCGAGCCAGCCGATCGCCACTCGCCCCCCGCTATCCGATGCTGGTCGGGCAGCTGGCGCGGCAGTCCTCGGTGCTGCACCTCAACCTGCCGATGCCGGCAGCGGGACTGCTGATGCCCCCGGCGCCGCGGGTGCCGGTGGTGAGCATGCTGCACAGCGACCCCCAGCCGCCGTCGAAGTGGTTCTGCCGGGCGGTCATGGCGGCCTCGGACGCCGCCTCCCGAGCGGTCATCCGCCGCTCCGCCGTCGTCGTGGCCTCCAGCCGGGACCAGGCCCACGCCTCCCGGTTCTGGCCGGACATCCAGGACCGCACCTTCACCCCGATCGCGCCACCCTGCCTGGATCGGCGCGGCGGCGAGCCCCGATACCGGGAGACCCGTGGCCTGCATGTCGGATTCCTCGGAAGGATCGTGGCGGACAAGGGCATCGCCTACCTGGTACGGGCCTTCCACCGGATCCCCGACCCCGACGCCCGGCTGCTGATCGCGGGCAACTACCACACCATCGCCGGGGGCAGCAATCTGGCCGCCGTGCAGGCGGAGATCGACCGCGACAGTCGGGTCCGGATCCTCGGCGAGTTGCGCGGCCGGGAGGTCAACGACTTCTACGCCTCCGTCGACGTGTTCGCGCTCCCGGCGGTCGCCGGATCCTTCGGCACCGTGCTGGCCGAGGCGATGATGAGCGGGATTCCGTCGGTGACCACCGATCTGCCCGGCAGCCGGTACCCGGTCACCGCTACCGGGTTCGGCCTGGTGGTGCCGCCCCGGGACCCGCAGGCGCTGGAACAGGCCATCTCCGAAATGGCGACCGTGCCGCGGGACTGGCGGGAGCGCAAGGCCCGGGCGGCCCGGGCCCGCTTCTCCGTGGCCACCTCACTGGACGCGCACGAGGTTCTCTTCAGCACCCTTCGCGGGCGTACGGCAGCACGGCAATACCGATGAAACAAGGGAGAGGTTGGAGTCCGATGAACGAACAACCGCTGGTCTCAGTGATCATTCCGAACTACAACTACGCCAGCACCATCGGCGAGTGCATCAAGGCGGCGAAGAACCAGACCTACCCGTCCGTCGAGGTGATCGTGGCCGACGACGCCAGCACGGACGACTCCGTGGCGATCGCCCGAGCCCTGGACGTCACCGTGTTGCAGGTGCCGGTCAACAGTGGGGTCTCCACCGCCCGGAACCTGGGTGCCCGGCACGCCAAGGGTGAGGTGTTGTTCTTCGTCGACTCCGATGTGGCCCTCGACCCGGACGCGGTCGCCCGCGCGGTCGAGTACCTCCAGACCGAGCCGGGGCTCGGCGCGATCTGCGGCATGTACCGGGCCGAGCCGATGTTCCCCGACAGCCTGGTCAAGCGCTACCGCGCCATCCAGCAGTACGTCTGGTTCTGCGAGGTCGAGGGAGCCATCCCCGGTCTGCACTCGGCGCTGTTCGCGATGAAGAAGGAGACCTTCCTGGAGATCGGCGAGTTCAACGACCGGCTCCGGTGGACCGAGGAGCAGGACTACGGCTTCCGGCTCAACGCCCGCTACGAGGTCAAGGCCGTCCCGACCATCCGGGGACGCCACGACCACGACGGCACCATGCGGGTGATGCTGACCAAGGTGTTCAACCGCACCCGGCTCGGCGCCCCGAACTGGCTGCGGCTGAACAAGCTCCCCGGCGGCGCCGGCACCGGCTACCGGGCGCTGGGCAGCGCCTTCATCCTCGCGGCGGTGTTCGCGCTGATCTCGGCGGTGTTGCTGGGCCCCTGGGCGCTGCTGGCCGCCGCGGTGTTCACCGGGATCGGCATCGCCCTGGACAAGCGCACCTACGCGTACGCCTTCCGTCACCACGGGGTCATCTTTGGCCTACAATTCACGGTGCTCCATCTGTTGGTGACGCTCACGTCTGCGGTGGCAGCCAGCATCGGCATCCTGCAGGGCCTGCTGTACCCGAGCATGACCCAGCGGCTCTACCGCGTCGAGACGCCCGCCTGACCCCTCCCACGCGCCAGCATTAGCAGTGGTGCCTGACCGGAAGTTGAAGATGACTCTTTCTGACCAGTCCGACGACCTGGGCTTCGGGATCGACAGCACGGCCACCGAGGTGCTCGCCGGCATCGACCTCACCGGCAAGCTAGCCATCGTCACCGGCGGCTACTCCGGCCTGGGCCTGGCGGCCACCCGCGCCCTGGCCGCCGCCGGCGCCCGGGTCGTCGTCCCGGCCCGGCGTACGGATGTCGCCCGGGAGGCCGTCGCCGGGATCGAGGGGGTGGAGGTCGAGGAGCTCGACCTGGCCGACCTCGACAGCGTACGGGCCTTCGCCGACCGGTTCCTCGCCTCCGGCCGCAGCATCGACATCCTGATCAACAACGCCGGCATCATGGCCACTCCCCTGACCCGGGTGGGCCCGGGCTGGGAGGCCCAGTTCGCCACCAACCACCTGGGGCACTACGCCCTGGTCAACCGGCTCTGGCCGGCCCTGACCGCCGAGGGTGGCGCGCGGGTCGTCGTGCTGTCGTCCGGTGCCGGGGAGACCCCCCGGATCAACTGGGACGACGTGCACTTCGCCGAGGGCTACGACAAGTGGGCGGCGTACAGCCAGTCGAAGTCGGCGAACATCCTCTTCGCCGCCGAACTGGACCGGTTGGGTAGGGCCGCCGGGGTGCGGGCCTTCTCGGTCAACCCCGGCTACATCCTCACCCCCTTGCAGCGCCACCTCGCCAAGGAGGAGATGGTCGGCGCCGGCTGGATCGACGAGGAGGGCAACGCCCTGCTGCCGGAGTTCCGGGCCCCCGAGCAGGGCGCCGCCACCCAGGTCTGGGCCGCTACCGCACCCGCTCTGGAGACCGAGGGCGGCAGCTACCTCCAGGCCTGCAAGGTCGCCAAGACCTTCGAGGGCCCGGAGGACCGGGAGGCCGCCGAGCGGCTCTGGGCCCTCTCGGCCGAGTTGACCGGCGTCGACGCCTTCGGCAAGTCCGAGTAGTCCCGCCTCGGCGGGTCGGCGATCTGCGCCGACCCGCCGACACGGAACCCCGGGGCCAGGCGAGGATGCCTGGCCCCGGAGCTTTTCTCAGTTGCGTCGGCTCCACTGCTGGTTGGCACCGCCGTTGCAGGACCAAAGAATGATCTTCGTGCCGTTGGCGGTGGCGGCACCGTTGGCGTCCACACAGAGTCCGGACTGGACGCTGGTGATGGTGCCGTTGGCGTTGAGGTTCCACTGCTGGTTGAGACCACCGTGGCAGTCCCAGATGATGACTGCCGTGCCGTTGGTCGTGCCGTTACCGAAGGCGTCCAGGCACTTGTTGCCGTACACCGTCAGCTGCTTGCTCGCGGTGTAGGTCCACCGTTGGTGGGTGCCGCCGCCGCAGTCCCAGAGTTGCAGCTGAGTGCCGTTGGCGGTGGCCGCACCGGGGACCTCGATGCACCGACCCGACTGGCCGCCCACGAGTTGTACGCCCTGCCCGCTGCTGGTGCCCTGTCGCCGGACGATCGACGCGGATTCGGCCGACCGGTTGCCCTGGGCGTCCAGGACGTAGAGCCGGTAGTCACCCGAGGTCGTGGGTACGGCGATGCTGGTGGCGGTGCCGTCCGCCCTGGTCATCGTCGGTCCGACGGCGAAGGTGGTGGTACCGGAGGGGGCCAACCAGACCGATCTGGTCGCCTCCCCGGTGCTGCGGATCGGGATGGAGTTGACTCCACCGGCCACAGCGGTGCTGGCCGGTAGGGCGAGATCCGCCAGGGGCAGGTCGCGCGCCCGAAGGATGTCCCGGTAGGCCTCCTGCGGCCCGGAGTTCACCGCGATCTGGTACGCCGCGGCCGGCCACACGTAGTCGGAGGAGACGATGATGTCGTCGATGGTGCTGTTGGGCAGGTTCTTCTCGGAGACCTTGTTGATCGGGCCGTAGGTGCGGGTGATGGTCAGGTCGTGCTTACGCCCGAAGTTGTCCGAGTTGATCATCCAGGTGATGTTCTTGTCGACGCTCAGCACGTTGTCCCGGAAGGTCATGTACGCCGAGCCCTCGTCCGGGTGCAGCCCGTACTTGTGACCGGCCGGAACCCCCTGGAGGTAGTTGTCGCTGACGACCGTGCCCGGCTGACTGCCCAGGGTGTAGATCGGGGCGGTGTCGCTCAACCGCTGGACGGTGTCGATGATGTGGTTGTGGCTGATGGTGTTGTTCTTCGCCGTCGTGGTCGGCCGGTTGGGCACGATCGAGCCCGATGAGCCGTCGAAGTTCCACCACCCCCACCCCATGGTGATGCCCGCCCAGGGGGCCTTCTCGATGCGGTTGTGCTGCACCGTCAGGGAGTCGACGAAGTAGGCCGCGACCGCGCCGTGCCCGTTGAACAACACCGCGCTGTCATGGATGTAGTTGTTCTTGATCTCGATGTTCCTCGGTGCCGCCTCGACCTGGGGCGGGTACTTCTCCCGGTTGTTCGAGGTGTGGTCCCCGAGGTAGACGTGCTGCGGATGCCCCACACTGACCGCGGTCCCCGCGATGTCGTTCGTGTAGTTGCCGATCAACCGGGTGTTGATCACATCGTTGACCAGGGTGATCCCGTCGGCACCGGAGTGCTGGACCCGGTTGCGTTCCAGCAGGATGCCGTCGGCGTTCTGGAGGTGGACCATGCCGGGAACCAAGTCGACATTGCGGTAGTGATAGACGTGGAAGTTGCCCCGGGCGTACGCGAAGGCACTGAGGTTGCCCTGCTGCGCCTGCTTGAACACCGACCCGGCGACATTGACCAGGTTCCAGTCGGAATGCTCCACGGTCAGCCCGGAGAAGGTGAGATTGCGGGCCCGGTTGCTGGTCGAGGTGCCGGCGATCCGCAGCACGGTGGCCACGTTGTTCGGCGCGAAGACCGAGGCGGTGGCCATGTTCTCGCTGCTGGCCCGGTAGTAGTAGACCGTCCGACTGGACTTGTCGAAGTAGAACTCGCCCGGGGCGTCCAGGAACTCGTACGCGTTCATGACCTTGTGGCTGCCGTTGATCTGGGCGTTGCCGTTGAAGGCCCCCTGGGCGATGGCCGCACCGGGTTGCTGGAACAGGGCCACCCGGTTCGACCCCTCGGTGATCACCTGCCGGACCCCCACGATGGCGGTGGTCCAGGTGGTCGCCGTCTCGATCTCGATGTCCTCCTGGTTTCCGGCCACGGCCGGAAAGTCAGAAAGGCTGTATCTGGCGCCGGCGCATTGTGATCCGGATTCCCAGGCCCAGTCGGCCTGTCCGGCATTGATGGTGTACGATCCGTGGCAGCCCGCCGAGTTGATGGTCTTGGCGGCCATGAAGGCCCGCTTGCCGTTGACGTAGAGCGACCGCAGCTTGCCGGCCCGGTCCAGCGGGGCCTTCCAGATGTTGCCGCTGTGCTGGGTCCAGCCGGTGACCGGCACCCCGCCCTGAAGCACCGGGGTCTCACCCGGGTAGGCGGCATAGCTGATCCGGTAACCGTTGGTGCCGGAGTCGCTCGCCCCGAACTCGATCGTGCTGCCCACCGGATAGGTTCCGCCGCGCAGGTAGACCTGGATGTCGCCGGTCATGCTCGCATTCGTCGTCCGTACGACGTCCCGGGCCCGTTGCAGGCTTCGGAACGGTGCGGTGATGGTGCCCGGGTTGGCGTCGCTGCCGTCCGGCGCCACGTAGTACGTCGCCTGGGCTGCGGCCGAAGCCGGTTGCTGATCGGCGACCAGGGAGGGCACCACCCCGGAGACGAGCACCGCGACCGCCAGCAACGAGCGCCTGGCCGCAGGAGCAGTGCTCCCCATATCAGGCCCTCGCCCAACGCTGGTTGCCGCCGCCGTGGCAGCTCCACACGATCACCGCGCTGCCGTTGGCGGTGGCAGCGCCGTTGACGTCCAGGCACAACCCGGTCTGGGCGCTGCTGATCGTGCCGTTGCTGTTGAAGACCCACTGCTGGTTCGCGGCACCACTGCAATCCCAGATCTGCACCCGGGTCCCGGTGCCGGCGTTGTTCGGCACGTCCAGGCACTTGCCCATCACCTGGAGGGCCCGCCCGTTCTGGGTGAACTGCTGGTTGGCGTTGTTGTGGCAATCCCAGATGATCATTTGCGACCCGTTGGCGGAGCTTGCGCCGTTGACGTCCAGGCATCGGCCGGAGGCCTCGTTGCGCAGCCGGTTGCCGGTCGGGTTCGGGTTGGGGTTCGAGCCGCTGTTGAGGGCGTCGAGGACGGCCGTGTACGCGGGCTTCTTGTTGCCGGCGCAGTCGAACAGCAGGGCGTTGTCCCCGCCACGCCAGGAGTCGCAGTCCCGTACCCCCCACACCGTGATGCCGGTGCAGCGCGAGATCGCCAGGCAGGCGCGGGTGACGGCGCCGTACATGTTGGCCTGGTTGCCACCCTGGGTGATGTCCAGCTCGGTGATCTCCACGTCGACGCCCAGGTCGGCGAAGCGCTGGAGGTTGGCCTGGTAGTCACCGGGGAGGGTGGTGCCCAGGTGGGACTGGAAGCCCACGCAGTCGATCGGCACCCCACGGGACTTGAAGTCGCGCACCATGTTGTAGATGCCGGTGGACTTCGCGTTGATCCCGTCGGTGTTGTAGTCGTTGTAGCAGAGCTTGGCGTTGGGATCGGCCGCCCGGGCGGCACGGAAGGCCGCCTCGATCCAGTCGTTGCCGGTGCGCTGGAGGTTGGAGTCCCGCCGGGCGCCGCTGCCGCCGTCGGCGAAGGCCTCGTTCACCACGTCCCAGGAGTAGATCTGCCCCCGGAAGTGGCTGGCCACCTGGGTGACATGGTTGATCGCGGCGTTGCGCAGGTCACCGCCGGACAGGCCGTCGGTCCAGCGGGGCTGCTGAGCGTGCCACAGCAGGGTGTGTCCGCGTACCTTCATGCCCTGGGATCGGGCGTGGCTGACGATGCGGTCCCCGGCGCTGTAGTTGAACACGCCACGCTGGGGTTCGGTGGCGTCCCACTTCATCTCGTTCTCGGCGACGAGGCTGTTGAACTCGCGGTTGAGCACCGACATGTAGGTGCTGTCGTTGAACTTGTACGTCCCGACGGCCGCGCCGAAGTACCGGCCCTTCTCGGCCGCCGAGGCACCGAGGGTGCTGGCCGCGCTGGCGGCACTGACCGGTGCCAGGACAAAGCCGGCCGCCAGCGCCCCGGCCGCCAGCGTGCGCAGGATCGCCGTGGAGGACCACAGTCGCCGCCGTGGTAGGAGTGTCTTCATGTGCCCGCAACCCTTCTCGGAGTGGATTCGCCTAGACGAGTGAGCGCTAACATCGCCGGCTAAGTCGGGCTGCGCGCGGGGGCGACACAGGGGCAAGAGAACGTCACACGTCGATGAAGCTGAGATTGCCACAAAGTTTCGCTGCACTCAAGAAGCCCTGCACAGGGCGATGCATCCAATCATGATCGTCAACCCCTGAAGGCTCGGCCGCTCCACCGGAGGTACGGGCGGACCAGCGGCCCGCCGGATGGTGAACGATAACGTCGGGGAGCCACCACACCGGGATCGACCCCGCCCGCCCAGCATCGACCACCGACCCGGACACCCCTTCACTGCCGGGCAATTCGAGGGCAAAAAATCGACACTCTTGCATGCGTTAACGGAGCTCCGGTATGAATGCTTAACACTCGTTAAGGTCCGGTTCCTGGGAGGAGCGGCGATGAAGAACGCCTCGCGCCATCTACGTAGGTTGGTGGCCGCACTCGGCGCCTGCACACTCGGGCTTAGCCTGCTGTCGGCACCCGCCGAAGCGTCCTCAGTTTCCGTTCTCGCTCCACATTCCGAGCGGGCACCCGAATCGGAGCAGTTCGAGGCCGAGGGGGTCACGACCGTCGGTGAACTGCGCACGGTCGACAGCACCCTGTCGTACCTCCGCGACGGCCGCACCCAGGTCATCCGGCACCCTGGCGCCACCTACGTCAAGGTGCACTTCAGCGCGCTGCGCCTGGCCCCCGGCGAGTACGTCACCGTGTCCAGCCCGGACGGCAGCGAAAGCTACCGGTACGACCGCAACCTGAACCGGGCGACCGGCTCGGACTACACCACCGACGGCCGACCGGGCTTCTGGGCCATGTCCGTGGAGGGCGACACCGCGGTGGTCACCCTGCACAGCAACCGATCCTCGCGTGCCACCGCCGCCACCATCGACCGGTTCTGGCGCGGCTACGACCGCACGGAGGTCGCCCAGTACAACTTCTCCACCCAGTCCGTGTGCAGCACCGACGCCCGCCGCGACGTGGTCTGCTACCAGAACAGCCACCCCACCGAGTTCGCCCGCAGCAACGCGGTGGCGCGACTGTTGATCAGCGGCGGCGGCATGTGCACCACCTGGCGGGTCGGCAACACCAACCGCATGCTGACCAACAAGCACTGCTTCTCCACCCAGGCCGCGGTCAGTGGCAGCGAGATGCAGTTCAACTACCAGTGCGCCACCTGCGGCGGCTCGAACCCCGGCCCCGGCACCAAGGTCAGCGGCGCCACCCTCTACCGGGTGAGCAGCGGCGGCTCCAGCCAACTGGACTACGCCCTGTTCTCCGTCAACAACTTCGCCGCCATCCAGGGCTTCGGCACCCTGTACCTGGCGACGACCGCCACCACCAACGGCACCCAGATGTACATCCCGGGCCACGGCGACGGCAGCCCCAAGCGCCTGTCGATCTTCGAGAACACCCAGAACGGCGCCCGCTGCACCGTACGCAGCGCGAACTACAACACCTGGAACATCAGTTACAGCTGCGACACCTCCGGCGGCAACTCCGGCTCGCCGGTGCTGAACAGCAGCCACCGGGTGATCGCCCTGCACCACCTCGGCGGCTGCCCGTCCAATCAGGGCGCCAAGGCGCACCTGATCTACAACGAGATCGCCAGCCTAATCGACAACGGCTGACCACCACGGCGCCATCCTTCGATGCTGGCCGCCGCCGACCCCGGCGGCGGCCGGTATCACGGTGGCACCTCGTCGTCGCGAACACTCTGAGGTAGCCCGGCCGCAGCGGCGATGACCTCGACGGCCTCGTCCAGACCGGTGGTCTCGGCCAGCACGAGTTCGTCCGGCCAGCCCAGGACATCATGGTCGGCGTACCAGCCGCTCATCTGCTCGGCGGTGAGCTCCGTAACCTGCGGACGGGTGAGGTGCCGGCGCAGCGTCTCCGCCAGAGACACGTCGAGGTAACAGAACAACGACCGGCCGCGGTGCCCCTCCCGCAGGGAGGTCAACATGCTCCGGTGCCGGCCGGTGTGCAGAATGCCCTCCAGCACGACGTGATAGCCGCGGTCCAAGGCGAACCGCACGGTTTGCTCGATCAACGCCGGTGCCACACCGCCGGCCTTGTCCCGCTCCCGCAGCACGATGCGACGCAGATAATCTTGCTCCACCAGGGCACAACCTCGACCGTGCCGACGCCGTAGCTCACGGGCGATGCTGCTCTTGCCCGACCCGGAGTTACCTCGAATGCAGACGAGAACGGTGTCCGGGCTGCCAGTCGGTTCCGCGCGCACCACCCCTCCTCGGACCAGTCGTCACGCTGGGTGGGCACCCCACCCCGCGTCCCATGGTGGGGCTACTTCTTCGCGGCACCCCTGTCAATCTGACCGCAGCCTGGGACCGAACTGGCCGTCCTCATCATGGACCCGTCCCGCCGAAATTCCCCTGACTGAACACAAAATCGCCAAGGAGAAGGACAATCGGCCGCTCGGCCCATAGGACCCACAGTGGATGATCGACAACAATGAGGTTCGTCCTGGGGAGGTCATCAATGGCTGGGCTGTTCGACGGGTTCGAGGGCTATCGTGTGGTGAGTGAGGCCGAGTCGCGTCAGGCGTTGGTCAGCGCACTGGTCGCGGTAGACGCGAATGTGCTCCTCAATCTCTACCGCTACAACGCTCGGACCACTGCGGACCTGTTGACGATCTTCGAGAAGCTCGGCGACCGCCTCGTAGTGCCGTACCAGGCTATGCGCGAGTTCCACCGCAATCGACTCCGCGCCATCGGCAATCCCGAGCAGGCGACAGGCGAAGCGCATACCGCCTTGGACAAGAGCCGGGCCACCGCAGCACGGGCCCTCGAGACTTGGTCCAAGCACTTAGCCATCGACGACGCTGAACTGCAACGTCTGCACATTGACATTGATGCCGTGTTCCAGCGCCTACAGGACGCGATCGAGCGAGCAACACCCGACCGCGTTCACCCCTCCACGCCAGCCGACGCAGACCCGGTACTGAGCAGACTCTCCAAACTCTTGGCCGGCAGGGTCCTCGGATACCCGGGTGACGAGATCTGGCAAGCCATGATCGCCGAGGGCAACCAGCGCGTTGACGAACTCACACCTCCCGGATATCTGGACGCCGAGAAGGGCGACCAGTATCCGGAGGGCGCTGCTGGCGACTTCCTCGTCTATCGACAGGCATGTCACGAGGCGAAAACGCGGGGCATGGACCTCATCATCGTCACGAACGACGAGAAGGAGGACTGGTGGTGGCGCCGTGGGCCAGACATGATCGGCCCGCGACAGGAGATGACGAAGGAGTTCTTCGACAGTACGGGACGCCGCTTGTTCCTGATGCGGGCAAGTGATCTGCTGAATCGGTCAGAGGCTCTCGATGTCGAGGTGAATCCAGCGTCCGCCAGGGACGCCGACATCAACCGCGCAGACATCCATGAGCCGGGCAAGTGGACAGCAGAAGCAGTGGATATGTTGCTCAAGAGACTACGCGGCGAGGGACGGCGCGACCTAGCTGACGTAATCACTGCTGCGGCATCAGCCGGCGGCACCATCAGTCGCGAAGACATCTACACCCTCTGCGGCTACCGCGAAGATCGTATGCTGCGCGGGATCACCCGGCCAGCCGCCCGGATCACCGCCGACCTACAAGCCGCCAGAGTCCTGCCGCCGTCCGTCACACCGATGATGAAGCCGGTTTACATCGACGCGGGCGCCTTGAGCGCCATTCGCGTTCCATCGGAAGTGGTGGATATTCTCAGCGCGAGCGTCACACCGACCAGCAGCGAGCTGGAGGCAGAAGCGGGTGGCAAGTACCAACCCCTCGCTGATTATCTGGCGGCGCTGGATACCGAGACGACGTCAATGACCTTCAGTGAGATCGAAGACATCCTTGGGGACACGCTCGCACCTTCGGCCCGCAGGCATCTCCCCTACTGGTACTCCCCGCAGAACTCCCTGGGTAGAGCGATAGCAGCGGCAGGCTTCAAAGCCCGCGGGGTACGAATAGAAAGCGAAACGGTCGAGTTCGTCAGGCGCTCATAATTCAGTCGGCATTTGCCGTCAGCGCCCTGTTGGTGCACGCTCATGTCTGCTCTGGTGTCTGTGGGGCGGCCGTAGGCGGGCGTCGGCTGCGGTGCTGGGTGGGCCAGCCGAGGAATCGGTCGAAGACGCTGGCGGTGCTACCGGTGTTATTGGGGTGGAGCTGGTGCAGATCGTCGATCGCGTCGTGCAGGCAGCTGGCCAGGTAGAGAAAGAGGCTGACCGGGCTGTCCCGGTACTCCGTCAGAAGGGCGACCTTCGCCGCGCCGCAGGGCCACGGCTGGCCGCACCGCCGGCACAGCCACAGCGGCCGCATTGGCAAGTGCGGTCGGGGCGGTTCGGCGCGGACTGCCCCGACCGGCCCCCTGGCAGTGCAAGCGGCCGTAACGGCAGATGCTCCGATGGCGCAGGCGGTTCGGCGTCCGCCGGGCAATCCTCGTCGCTACTCATCGGGGATCGCGCTTTGCCATACCTCTACCTTCCGGCGCACGTAGGACCCACGGGATGTGACCTCTGACCCGCTGGCTCAAGAAAGCATCACGGGTCGGGCTGACGTCTTCACCTCTCGCCCGTTCTACGAACGACTCGGCCCGGATCCGACGCCCTGCCGCGAGGAAGTTCCAACCCGCGTACGCGAAAAGGCCCGACCGGTGGTAACCACCAGGTCAGGCCTTGCTCATTGCCCTGGTGATCAGCGATACGCGGCCGCCTGCAGGCTGAAGAACTCGGCGTACATCCCGTTGAGCGCCAGAAGCTCTTCGTGGCTGCCGGACTCTGCGATCCGCCCGTCCGACACGACCAGGATCAAGTCCGCCATCCGGACGGTCGAGAACCGGTGTGACACGAAGACGGTGACGCCGCCGGTACGGATCCCCACGTCACGCGCCGCGTCGGAGTACCGGTCGAACAAGGCGTGCTCGGTCAGCGGGTCCAAGGCGGCGGCGGGCTCGTCGAGCAACAGCAGCAGCGGATCGTCGCGCATCATCGACCGGCTCAACGCGATGCGCTGCCACTGCCCGCCCGACAGTTCAGCGCCGTTGTCGTAGGACTTGCCAAGGTAGGTCTCCAGGCCGATCGGCAGCCGGTCGATCACCTCCTCAGCGTCTGCACGCCGGATTGCCCGCTCCACCGCGCCCGGTGCATCGAGTCGCGGCAGGTCACCGAGGCCGATACTGCTTCTGGCCCGCAGTTCCAGCCGGAGGTAGTCCTGGAAGCTGGCGGAGATCCGCTGGCGCCATCCCAGCGGGTCGAGCCGCCGCAGGTCGGCGCCATCGATGGTGATCTCACCCGCGGTGGGCCGGTAGAACTGGCAGAGCAGCTTGACCAGGGTGGACTTGCCGGAGCCGTTGTCGCCGACGATGGCGACGATCGTGCCGGAAGGGATGCGCAGGCTGAGGCCTTGCAGCACGTCGGTATCGGTGCCCGGGTAGCGGAACGCGACGTCACGCAGCTCGATGCCGTCGGCGAGGACGGCGGGCGGCGCCTGGTCAGCCGGCGGACCGGGTTCCGACGGCGTGGCGTCGCGGATCCAGCTCAACCAGCCGATGGCGCGGGCGTTGCGTTGCAGCGCCTGGGCGAGCGCGACGGCTCCGGCGGCCTGCGCGTTGGTTTGCACGGCCAGCGTGATGGCGAGGACAACGTCGCCGACGGTGCGCTCGCCGCTGATGGCGGCGCGGACGACCAGGACGATGGAGCCGATGTATCCGAGCGCGAAGATCAGCTGACCAGTGAACCGCAGGGCCGCGCCAGCACATTCAGCCCGGCGCAATCGGCTGTCCACCTCGCGGCGGACCGTCCCATGGCGGCGGCGGAGCTCTCCGCCGAGCCCGAAGAGCCGAATCTCCTTGGCGGCGATCGAGCTGAGGGCCAGATCGAACAGGTGCCAGCTCATGCGGGTCGACTCGGCGGTCACGAGTTCGGCACGTTCCAGCCGCTTCTCGGCCAGCCGCCCGGCGATCAACGGGGGGACACCGAAGATCGGCAACAGGAGCAGCCACGGCTCGATGCGGGCGAGGAGCACGGCGGTCAGGGTGAACTGGGTGACCAGCACCCCGATCGTCAGGACGGTCTGCACGCTCTGACCCAGCGTCCACGACTGCTGTCGGAGCAGCTCGAAGCGATCCGCGGCGTCCCCCCGTTCGTGCAGCGCCAGTCCGACCGGCCCGTGCGCCAGGTCGCCGAGTTGGCGTTCGGTGTCCTGCTTGTGCAGATCACCGAGCTCGAAGAAGAAGATGTGGGCGAAGTGCTCCATCGTCAAGCTGAGCAGGATACTCACGGCGGCGGCCGTCGCCGTCCAGACCGCGACATCGGTCCGCCGGTCGAGGGCCGCATCGACCGCCACACCCAGAAAGAGCGCCAGCAGGGGTCCACTCACCGCGCCGAGCATCATCAACAGGGCAGCGGTGATCAGCCTTCCCGGGCTGAGCCGCCACGCCGACGCCAACGTCGCGCGGACACTGCGCAGGACTCTATGCACAGCCTTCCACCTCTTCCTCGGTGAACCGCGCGGCCTGCAGCCGAAACAGCTCCGCATAGCGGCCGTCGAGGGCGAGCAGCTCTTCGTGGGTGCCCTCCTCGACGACGCGACCGTGTTCCAACACGACGATCCGGTCGGCACGGCGCACCGTGGAGAACCGGTGCGAGATGACCACGCTGGTGACTCCTCGGGTGAGGTCGAGGAACCGCTCGAAGAACGCCACCTCCGACCGCACGTCCAGGTTGGCGGTCGGCTCGTCGAGGACGAGAATGCTCGCGCCACCCTCGACGGCGACCAGAGCACGGGCGATCGCGATGCGCTGCCACTGCCCACCGGACAGTTCGGCGCCGCCGGCGTAACGCCGTGACAGTGGAGTCTCCAGGCCGCGGGGGAGCTGGTTGACGAAATCCGCCGCGCCGGCCTTTTCCAGGGCGGCCCGGACCACCTTGTCGGCACGCTCCGGCTCGGCGAGCAACTCGATCGCGCCGAAAGCGACGTTGTCGCGCACCGGCAGCTCGAAGTGGGTGAAGTCCTGGAAGATGGCGGCAACCCGGCGCTGCCACGCCGTGGCCGGGAAGGTCCGAATGTCGACGCCGTCAGCGGTGATCGTCCCGGCCGTCGGTTCGTAGAGCCGGGCCAGCAGTTTCACCAGGGTCGTCTTGCCTGCGCCGTTAAGGCCGACGATCGCCAGCGACCGGCCCGCCTCGATGGTGAGGTCGAGGTCGTTCAGCACCGGTAGCCCGCCCGGATAGGCGAAGGACACCTTGTCGAATCGCAACAGCGTCCTGGGCAGTCCCGCCGGATCGCCCCTGTCGTTCTCGGTGGTGCGGGCGTCGGCCTCGCTCATCCTCTCGATCCGCTCCACCGACCGGTAGGCATTGAGGCCCTGCTCGGTCGCCACATCGGACTCGGCGATGAAACCGCCGATCCTCATGGCGGCCAGGGACGCCTGGAATACGAGTATCAACCCGCCCAAGCCGAGCAGTCCGGACGCCGTTGCCTGAGCCGCTCCCGTCAGCAGCGCGCCCAGCAGCACGAAGGCGACAAGAACATAGAGTATGTAGGGGCCGTAGAACAGCCTGCGTCGGGCCCGCCAGACCGGGAGCACGGCGTCCATGGCGGCCGTCGTGTACTCCTGCTTCAACCAAGGTAGAAGGCCGAAGACCCGCAACTCCTTCGCCGCCGCGGGCTGGAGCAGCATGGTGCGGAGATATTCGCTGCGGCGCCGCAGCCGGGCGGTGCTGCGAAAGACCTCGGTGAACACCGACAGGCCGAGCCGGTAGCCGAAGCGGATCGTCAGGGCCGCGAGGAGCAGAGCCGGCCCCGCCCACCACACGAAGGCAACCGACGTGACCCCGGCAGCGAGCACGGTCTGCAGGTACCGCGAGATCAGCGCGATCTGACCGGCACCCGCGGCACCAGGCGACCACATCTCGGTCCGCAGCCGGTCCTTGGCGTCGGCGACGTGATCGAGCAGCTCCGGATCCTCCATCACGGCCACGCCGCCGCTCGCTTGGGAGGCCGCCATCAACCGGTCACGGACGAGATCGTCGAGGCGACGGCGGATCAGGTTGCCGAGCAGTTCCTGTACCGGCAGCAGCAGCTGCACTCCGAAGAACGCGGCCGCCGCGAGGATCAAGTTGGTCCGAAGATCGCTCCAGGCCGCCGACCCGAGCCCGCCGGCTACCGCGTCCGGCACTCGGGCGACCACGGCTGAGGTGGCGAGGATGAACGCGACCGGCAGGATCCCCGCGGCGATCTGGATCATCACGGCGGACGAAACCAGCGACCAGCCGGCGTTGGGCACCAGGTGCAGGATTCTCATTCGCCCGTCGAGGCGCGATCTGTGGCCGCGAACAAGTTCCGCCCACACAGACCTTTCGTGCGTCGTCACCACCAGGCGCCTCCCGTGCGGCCGTGAATGAGGTAGGGAGATATGGGCGTGCCGTCCCCCAACTCTGCCTACGCGGCAGGAACGGAGAATCCGCTTTCCTCAACCTCGGCAGGTGACCCAGGAGAGGCCGTGGGGGTGGACCTTGCGCACATTTCGAACTGCTCGTAGAGAGCGACCCAGTTGGCGCCGACCTCAGGGTTGAATATCGGCGCAAGCATGGCCTGCAGGATCACCTCGGGAGCTCCCTCGTGTAGCGCGATGAATAGGCTCAGGTTCTTCAGCCAGCCCTCGTAGACAGTCTTGTTGGGGCTCAGCGGCGGCCCTTGATGATAGGCGAAGCTATCTTCGTCGAAGACGAGCTGCGTGCCGGAGCGCTCCAGTCTGTACCCCAACTCGGAATCCTCCAGGCCCCATCCCCGGAATTCCTCGTTGAATCCACCGACGCGCGTGAAGTCGACGCGTGGAACAGAGACGTTGCAGGTGAAAAATAGATGCCACGATGTCTTCAGATCACCGCCGATATCGCTCAGGCGACTCAGCAGGTCCAGCCTGATGTCGCTCTTGATCACGCCGCCGAGGAATTCCTCGCCGCCGTACTCCATGAAGCGGTCGTCGAACGCCTCCGGAGTCCGCAGATATTTTCTGAAGCCGATGACGGCCTTCTTCGCGGAAATGCCTTGGTAGCGCCGAAGATGCTGTGCGACAAAAGTGGGCGGAACCAGTTGATCACCATCGACGAAGATCAGGATGTCGCCGGTCGCTTCTTCTGCACCGCGATTTCTTGCGGCGCTTCTGGACGACGTTGCAGACCGAGGCAGATACAGGTAGCGGAACCGGGAGTCCGCCATCACGTGACGCCGCACGGTCTCTGCTGTCGGGTCGGTCGATCCATCATCGACGACGAGCACTTCGAGAGAATCGGAGACAGCCAGATTCTGTGCACGGAACGTGCGAAGGCATCTGTCCAGCAACACGAACGAGTTGAATGTCGGCACAACCACTGATGCCTTCATCGACGGACGGTCTCCGTTCCAGAGCAGAAACCGGGTTCCCGACGTGGGAAGCCCCGCATCACGTTCTTGCAAGTTCGATGTCGAACCGACGGCCGACGACCGACGCCCCACTGTCGGTTAATCTACGGTTCCGCCGCGGTCAGGTGGCCCGGCCGCATCGCCCTCTGAGGCGTGACGGGATTCCGCGCGCCAGGTGCATCCGTCGCCTGCCTGTTTGCACGACACCGTGACGTCCGATTCGACGTAGCGGGCGGCGATGGCCGTGTTGAGTTCCTGACAGTACGGGCATGGTGACGCGAAAGTCAGTTTGACGCCGGCACCGGCGGCCTGTTTGCGGTACCGCAGGATCCCGCACTCCGCGTTGCGCAGGACGGTGCCAGAAGGCTGGGGTTCGCTGGTCACCGCCGAGTCGTAAAGCAGCAGTTGGCGCTGCAGCCGATTCATGAAGTGCACGGTGGCTGACTCTCCGGCGGGTCGCTGCGACTGCAGCAGGTCCGCGGTGATGCGTGAGTTCGCCTGGATCCACGCGGACACGCCCTCATCGCCGTGCACGCCCAGAATGAACTCTTCGGCCGCCGCCTGGGCCTCGAAGAACCGCTGGCGCCAGAGATCGACCTTGACGGCGGGGTCGAGGGCAGCAGGGTCATTGGTCATGGTCGGCGTCCTTGCCGGTGGCGAGCTCAGCGAATACCTCCTGGGCGATGCGCAGCCCGTTGTTGGCGACCGGCCATCCCCCGTAGTAGGCGAGCTGGATGATGATTTCGACGATCTTCTCTTGTGACATCCCCAGGTGCAGGGCGGCGCCGATGTGGCCACGCAGCTCCCAGTCGGTCCGGGCCAGGGTGACCGCGGTCAGCGCGATCAATTCGCGCTCCTCGACGCTCAGGTGCGGGCGGGTCCAGATCTCACCGAACAAGTGGTCGATGGTGAGCTGGAGGAAATCGGGGTAGGAGCCTGGGCGGGGTTCGCGGCCGAAGACGTGCTTGAACATGGCCTCACCCCGCTCATGTCGGGCAAGCGGCTGGTTCATCGATCACTCCTTCGTGTTGCCAGGTGGCCTGTCGGACAGTGGTGAATTCCTACGACGCCACGAAGGCGGCGAGCAGCGGCGCGGGGCAGCCTGAACCAGACCCACCCCTGCGCCGGAGCTGTGCGGAGGGCCGTGTCTCGGTCAGATCTCAGAGGATGATGCTGAGCTTTCCGTGTTCGCGAAGACTCTCGTGGTCGAGCACCACGAGACGTCTCCGGACCCGGAACGACTCGCCCTCGACGGCGAGTTCGAGCCGATATTTTCCGACGTACGAGTCAGAGCGCCCGTGTCCGAACCGGTACACGACGACATTCGCCGCCACCTCGATGTGCGTGCCCCGATCAGCCAGGATCTCCACGTTGGTGATCATCCGATTCGTTCGCGACAGGGGATTCTCGCACCACACCTCGCCGTTGAGGAGTTGCTCGATCCGCTGGCGCAGCCGGGCGGCGTTGTCGTCGATCAGCCCGAGCGCGGTGGCCGACTCGCCCCGGACGTCGGTGGCCGGCACCAGGTAGCGGATGTCGTCGGTCAGCATCTCGTCATACCACTCGCGCAGGCGCCACTCGTCGAGCAGTCGCGCCTCACGGAAGAGGAACTGGCTCACCCGGTGCCACAACCGCAGCTGGGCCGTCTCGTCGACCGCCGGATCGGTGTTTATCGTGTCGGTGGTCATCGCCGTTGCGCCCCTTGCCTCTCGGCCCGCTGAGTGACGTCTTGAGCTTCCTCGTGGTCGTCGTCGCCGTCGTGCATCAGCCGGTCCCACTGCCGCCAGAACTCGCGGGCGGGGAGCTCGTCGGTGGTCTCGGGGACCTCTTTGGCCATTCCGCGTGACAGGTCCGAGAAGCGGAGCGTGCGATTGAGGTAGCCCCGTTGACATGACTCGACGATCTCGATGTCGTCGGGGGTGGCGAAACCGGCGGGACCGAGGAAGGTCAGGTAGTGACTCTTACGCAGTTCCCGGATGTCCGGATCCTCGTCCTTGGGGGCCAGCGCGACCGAGGTGATGGACATCTGGCCGGCGCTGACCGGGTCGATCTTGCGGATGGTGATCCCGATCGCGTCGATGATCATCAGGTTGGGAAAGATCATCAACGCCCGATTGGCACCGGTGATCCGTTGGGCGCGTTCGGCGCCGAACCGTTCGACGAACCGTGCGGCCGTCGCCTCCATCCGTGACCTGACCTCGGGGGGGAACATCGGCGTCCAGTAGGCGAGCGGTCGGGCTGCCGCCGGTACCAGCTCGTTGGCGCCATGCCCCCGCCCGAGAGCGCGGGCGAAGCCGCCTCGTCGTCGCGGTGCCATTGTGCCGAGCGACTCGATGTAGCCGACGTAACGCTTGTGCAGGGCGCGGAAGTGGTAGATGTCGACGCTGTTCTCCATCATGAGCTTCCAGTTGGCCCGGGCCCCGTGCAATTGCGCACCTTGGATCACCTCCATTCCCACTTCGGACTGGTCGGCGATCAGATCGAGGTACTCCGTCGCGCCCGCCAGATACTCGGTCAAGGTGCGTGGCTGCTCAGGATCGAAGGTCGCGAACACGAAACCCCGGTAACTGTCGCTGCGGTGCCGCGCCAGGCCGAAGTCGGATTTGCGGAAGCCTGGACCGTACCCGTCCGGGAGCGGAACTCCGACCAGGTCACCCTGGTTGGAGAATGTCCAGTCGTGGTACGGGCACCGGAACGATCTGGCCTGCCCGGCTGGCTGCGAGCAGATCAGGGCCCCCCGGTGCGGGCAGCTGTTGGCGAACACTCGAATCACCCCGTCGGAGCCGCGCGCCATGACCACCGGGCGCCCTCCGACGTCTCGTGACACGTAGGAGCCCGGCGCGGGCACCTCCGACTCGTGCCCGACGTACAACCAGCAGCGATCGAAGATCTTGGTCATCTCCTGTGCGGCCACGTCCTCGTCGGTGTAGGCCCGGTGGTCGACCCGGAATGAGAAGTTCTCAAGATCATCGAACACGATCCGGTCGCCCACCGGCCGCTGTAGTTCTATCGTCACTGCTCCCCCTTTCGCGGTAGCTTCTCGCCCATGCTGAGAACCATTTCCGCCGTGCGCGCGGCGGAATCGCCGCACTCGGGCTGCGCCGCGCGCAGCCGCGCCCGGTAGTCCCGGCCGGGATCAAGCAGATCGGTGACCGCGTCAGCGACCGCCCGTTCTGTGACGTCGGCCGGCTCAATTGCCGTCCCGAAGCCCGCGGTTTCCACGAAGTACGCCTGGATAGGCTGATCCACCGCCAGCGGGATCACCAGCATCGGTGTCGCCGCCCGGATCGACTCCGCCACCGAGTTGTAGCCGCCATGGGTGATGAACACATCGGCGCGCGCAAGGACCTCACGTTGTGGCACGTACGGGGCGGTGAGCACGTCGGCGGGCAGCGCGAGTTCCTCAGCGAGATCTCCCACCGCGGCGATCACCTGTGCACCGGTCTTCACCGCCCCCATGATCACCGTGCGGAGGAGGTCGGGCCGCCGGAAGAAGATCGTGCCGAAGGAGACGAACACCAGCGGACGACCGGGGTCGATCTCCTCCAGGCCGGGAAAGGCGACCTCGTCGCCGCGCTTTCCGGCCGCTCCCGGCAACCCGACCAGTTGCACACCGTCGTCGGTGACCGCTTCATCCCCGACGAGCGAGGGAATCGTCGGCATCAGATTGAGAATCGGCGAACGCGCCGAATGAGTCCGGGTCGACCACAACACCCCGTGCCTGGTCAGATAGTCGCCAACCTGTTCGTCGTACAGCCAGCGACCCCGCCGACGTTCCTTTGGGCATACTCCGCCTAGGTTTGCCCAGATCATCCCGTACGGCACACCGGACGCCTGCGCCCCGGCCATCGCCGCCGCCAATACCGGCAGCGAATCGAGCAGCGCGAAGTCCGGCGCCGTCGCCCGCAGCGCATCAGCCACCTGGTCCGCCAGCGGTGACGATTCGAGCATCGGACCGATCTTTGCCGGATCGTCGCTCCACGGCGCCATCTGGACCTGCCCGACCATGTGGACCTCCGCCGGCCCCAGGGCCTGGCGACGCTGTTCGCCGAGCGCGCCACCGTCCGCTGACAACAACAGCAGCACAACCTCATTGCCGGTGGCTTGGAGCGCATTGACCACCGGAATGTACGGGTTGAGGTGACCATGCTGAGTGGTGGTGAGAAAGACGATGCGCACTAAGTCTCCGATCCATGGGAAAACGAACAAGCCGACTCAGATCTGGGCCGGGATCGACCGTATTGGGCACGATTACGACACCCGGCCTTCGAAGACGAGTCGGCACCGCGACGTACGAGCGGCATAAATCCGCCCGCAGGCACGCGAGAACCCGGCAGTGCGACGGAGCCATCGACGCCCCAAAACTGTTACGAGGATCTACGCAATCCCCTCCATCATTGTGGGGACGCGGACCCGTCTACATCTACTACTCGGAAACAAACTTGCAACAAGGGGTCCAGCGCCTGCGCCGAGGCGACTGCGGAAAGTTTGCCGGACAGGGTGATCAATGTCAATGCCTCAACGCTGTCGGCGCACCCGCAACACCGCCACTTTGACCGAACTCCGCCTCGACCCGCAGCAGGCGGGCAGGTTCCTCGGCAGCGAAGGCGGGAAGGCTGCGGGTTCACAACCCTTCCGGCCGAATCGCTAGATTTCATGTAATGGCGTCAATCAAGTTTGAAATGTCACCCTGGGCGGAGCTGCGAGCCATGGTCACCGGCTATCCGTTCCGACTCACAGACGAGGCCCCTACCCGGGGTCCCCGTTGTTCGACAGGGGGCCTTTCCCTGCCTTATTGCCGATAAGGCGACGCGATCGGCCCGCAGAGCACACGCTCTGCGGGCCGATTTTGGTGCTCCGCCGGACAAAGGAGGCTGACTATGAGCCATTTTCATCCTGCGTGGCGGTCGGCTTCGACGTGGTGCAGGACGAGGATGGCCTGCACGATCGCGGTCGCTCGGCGTGGGCAGCAGCGCAGCTTGACCAGGATCTTCCAGGTCTTGAGGGTGGCGATAGCGCGTTCGCCGCGAGCGCGGATCTTCGCGTGGGCACGGTTGACGGCCTTCTGCCGGCGTGACAGCTTCGGCCGGAAGCGGCGCCGTTTGAACGGGGTGCGGACGCTGCCGGGGGCACCTTGATAGCCCTTGTCCGCGAAGGTCATCACGTCGGCGCTGGTCAGGGCGTCGATGATGCCGTGGGTGCGGGCGGCGGTCAGGTCGTGCGTCGAGCCGGGCAGCGCGGCCGAGGCCCAGACGAGACGCCCGGCCGCGTCGGCGATGACCTGCACGTTCACGCCGTGCCGCTTGTATTTGATGTCCCTATGAATGTCAACTCGTTGAGGGGACTGAGCGGCAGCGATGATCTTGTAAATCGTGCGGGCGAGGTATCGCTTCAAGCAGCGGATGACTTCACGCTTGGTTCGACCCTCAGCGGTGCGTCGTTGTAGGTAGGCCCTCGTCGGAAGGGTCTGCTGCACCGATAGGTGACATCTGAGATGGGTCTGCTGCACCGGCAGGTGACAGGTGTAGTCACGCGGCCTGACTGGCCGGTGGGTGCATGATGGTCTCGAATTCCACGGGGGTCAACCGGGACAGCGACCGCTGGCGTCTGCGGCGGTGGTAGGTCCGTTCGATCCAGGTCACGATCGCGATCCGGAGTTGCTCACGGCTGGTCCAGGATCGCCGGTTAAGGACGTTGTTCTGCAGCAGTCCGAAGAAGGATTCCATGGCGGCGTTGTCGCCGGCGGCGCCGACGCGGCCCATCGATCCGGCCATCCGGTGGCGGTGAAGGGCTCGGACGAATTTCCTGGACCGGAATTGGGATCCGCGGTCGGTGTGCAGGATGCAACCGGACAGTTCACCGCGTCTGGCGGCGGCGTTGTCCAGCGCGGCGACGGCCAGGCGAGACTTCATCCGCGAGTCGATGGAGTAGCCGACGATCCGGTGGGACCACACGTCCTTGATCGCACACAGGTAGAGCTTGCCCTCGGCGGTGTGGTGTTCGGTGATGTCGGCCAGCCACAGCCGGTTCGGGCCGTCGGCGGTGAAATCCCGCTGAACCAGGTCGTCGTGCACGTGTGGACCTGGCTTGCCGCCCTTGCCGCGACGCTTGCGCTTGCCGAACGCGCTCCACCAGCCGTTACCGGAACAGATCCGCCACGCGGTGCGATCGGCCATCGGCTGCCCGGCGTCGCGGGCCTCGTCGACCAGGAACCGGTAGCCGAACTCCGGATCGTCACGGTGGGCGTCGAACAACGCGTTAGCCCGATACGCCGCCACCTCCTCGGCGCTGGTGACGGGTCGGGCAAGCCACCGGTAGTAAGACTGGCGAGCGATCTTCAACACCCGGCACGCCACCGCCACGGGGATCCCGTCGGCGGCCAGCTCGCTCACGAGCGGGTAGAGCCCTTTCCCGGCAGATGCGCCTGCGACAAGTAGGCAGCAGCCCGGCGCAGGACCTCGTTCTCCTGCTCCAACAACCTGATCCGCTTCCGGGCCTCCCGCAGCTCGGCTGACTCGGTACTGGCCGTCCCGGGCGTGACGCCGGCGTCGATGTCGGCCTGGCGAAGCCACTTGAACAACGTCATCGGGTGGACCCCGAAGTCCTTGGCGATCTGCTCGACCGTCACGCCTGGCTCACGGTCACGGGCCACCCGCACGACATCATCGCGGAACTCTCAAGGGTAGGGCTTGGGCACAGCGACATCCTTCCAGCCTGCCGTCACGGCAAGCCATCTCAGATGTCACCTATCGGTGCAGCAGACCCGCTCGCCGCCGCCGGCACCGTGATCTTCCTCGACCTACCCTCCGGCGCATGCCTGTGGGGAATCGCCCAACGCCACTGGCGCTACCGGAGCGGCCAGCACCAAGCCGACTGCACCTACGACCGGATCACCTGGAGCTTCCTTCTCTACATCTCAGCTAGCGGCGCACCATGCGACCCCGCGTTCATAGCCTGCTTCTAGAACACGGACCACATGTCCAGATGACCACCCTCACCAGCCGAGATCGCGCCCACCGGTTCATTCAGCGCGTACGACGGGAGACGCAGCCGTGGCCTGAGCCACGTCGTCCATGACGGTCGCACCGCGTCCAGCCAGACACAATCGCGTCCAACGGCTCCCGAGCACCCACCGAGCGACCACCCATCACCGGTGTACGCGAAAAAGGCCCCGACCGGCAGAGAACTGCCAGTTCAGGGCTTTGCTCGTTGGTGCGCCGCCAGGGGACTCGAACCCCGAACCCGCGGATTAAGAGCATGATCTTGGTCGAGTCAACCGGTCCAACCGGGTCGCTTGAGTCCATCTGTTCGCGGTAGTAGCCCGATTCGCTCGAGCCGGCATCCCAGTCAGTCCATCCAACCACGGCCCCAGTCCACGGCACCCGAGCACCCGTCGAGCACCTACGCGCCTATAGACGGGCCGCTATGACGCCCGCCCTCGCGGCTCAGGCACGAGGGACGACCGCCTACATCGCCGATCCCGTTGATCCGGGTGTCGGGACCCGTCGACGTGTGGCTGTGCCAGCTTCCCTGGTCGAAGGAGGCTTGGCCATGACGGCCGCGCTGCGACCGCGCCCCGCAGCGGTTGGTCGAAAGGTGAGCCTGGCCGATGAGGTGGGAGTGCCAGCGGTGGCGGGCGGACTTCGGCAGCAGGTGCGCAAGTAGTCGTGGCGGTGCGCGGCGGGCAGCGACGTCGCCTGCGTGCGGTAGACGCTGACGGCGGGGCGGTCGCGGCCGAGGCGCCAGAACCAGCCCACCTCCTGTCCAACATCAGCCATAGGGCGGGGTCCTTTCCGAGCCGGACTCGCCTTATCCTGGCTCTTCGATCCTCAGTAGACGGAAGATCACGATCGGATGGTAGACCCAATGAGCAGCGCCCTTCGCGGCATTCGGAGCACCTGTGTTCCGAGACCGGACGTCATCGCGGGCGGCATGAGCGACAACCAGTTCGCCGCCCAGCTCGACAAGGTCGTCCGAGACCCGAGTGGCTACGAGGTCTACTCCGATGCACACCGCTTCTTCGACCTGACGTACCCGACGAGCGGCTTGAAGCAACTCCTCGCCAAGACGTTCGGACGCCTTGCCGGCGTCGCAGGCGATGACGGTGATCACGGCGTTCTCCGCGCCGAGACGTCGTTCGGCGGCGGCAAGACTCACAGCTTGGTGGCCGTGTACCACCTCGCAAAAGGTGCCCGCCCGGCGAACGTCAACGACTTCATCAACACATCGCTGCTACCCGAGGGGCCGGTTAGCGTCGCTGCCGTCGTCGGCGACGTCCTGGATCCGGTAAACGGTCTCGCCACCAATGGCCTGATGAGCCGCACTCTCTGGGGTGAGGTGGGGGCTCAGCTCGGGCCGGCTGCCCACCAAACGCTCGCTCAATCCGACCTTGAACGGACGGCCCCAGGGACCGAGACGCTTCGTAAGGCCTTGGCCGGCCGACCGACCGTCATCATCATCGACGAGATCGCCCAACACCTGCGTCAGGTGGCGGAGTCCGGCAACGAGGATGTCCGCCGCTCCGCCGCCCAGGTCCCGGTCTTCCTCAAGAACCTGTTCGAACTCGCGATGGGCGACCCCGGCGTGGTCGTGATCATCAGCCTCGCCTCCTCCGGCGACGCTTACGCCAAGGAGACCGGTCAACTCGGCAAACTGCTCGACGGCACCAGCAAGGCTGCGACGGCCCACGCCGAGAGCGCCAGTGTCCTCGCCCGGTCGGGACGGGTGATCCAGCCCGCGACCGACAGCGAGATCGCGGAAATCCTAAAGCGGCGGCTGTTCGAGAGCATCGATCCGACCGCCGCGAAGGAAGCCGGAGATGCGTACCGCGGCCTGTACGAACAGATTGGGGCAACCGTTGCGCTGGCTGGCGGCGCGGAAAGTCCGGCTCACTACGGTGACGCGGTCGCCGCAAGCTACCCGTTCCACCCGGAGACAATCCGCGTGCTGGACAAGCGACTGGGGAGCATCCCGAATTTTCAGCGCGCCCGGGGTTCGCTCAAGCTCCTCGCGGAAGTAGTGGCCGACCTGTGGGAAGGCACGTCCAACCCCGAGATCATCAACGTCGCCGACATCAACCTCGCTCGGCTGAACACGCTCAATCACCTCACCATTGCGATCGACCGCACGGCGTTCTCTGGCGTCGCTAAGGTCGATCTGGCCTGGCCGGAGTCGCACTGCCACTTTGTCGATGTCGCCCGCTTCCCCGGCAAGCCGCCGTTCGCCACCCGCACCGCCACCACGGTGTTCCTGCACTCGCTGGAGATGCGCTCAGGTGTCGGCGCCGGGCGCAACGAGTACGTCCTAGGGACGCTACGCGTCGGCGAAGCCCCGGAGATCCTTGACGAGGCGTTGGCGGAGGCAGAGCAGGTCTGTTGGCACCTGACCTACGACGGCACGCGGTGGCGGTTCCATACCGAGCCAAACGTCAACAAGATCGTCGAGGATGGCAAGCGCGATATCCCGAGCACCCGGGTCACTGAGGAGACCAAGGCCCTCATCGCCAAGTCCTTCACCAGCGATGCCGGTGTTACTGCCGTTGTCTTCCCTACTAGCCCTGCCTCTGTCCCGGACGAGCCGCGCCTTCGAGTTGTGGCCTTCGACTACGACCACGTCTCGGTGGAGGGCACCTCTTCGGCCACAGCGCCTGCCCAGGTGGTCGAAATGCGCGACCGCGCCGGAGCAGCAGGAAGCCTGCGGGCATACCGCAACGCTGCGGTGTTCGTCGTTGCCGACACCGGAGCCGTCGAGGACCTTAAGGACCGGGTCCGTTCCCAGCTAGCGCTGGAAGCGCTGGTTACCGAGCCGGCGCGCCTTGCGACGTTCGCAAAAGAGGTCAAGACAAGGGTTCGCGAGATGTACGACGACAGTGGCCTGAACGCCCGCATCGCTGTCACCCGCTGCTACAAACACGTGTACTACCCGGTCAAGGACGCCAGCAACAACCACCTCGCACACCGAGAGCTCCCCGCAGCGCAAAAGGGCGACACGGCCAAGAGCGTCGTCCGCACCGTCCGTGAGCTGCTCGTCAACGAAGGCAAGGTTCGCACCGAGCCCATCCCGACGAACTGGCTGCGACAGCGCGCCTGGGACAAACCCGAGGCGACGACAACGAAAAAGATCAACGACTGGTTCTGGAGGGACCAGTCCGCGTTGCTGCTGCTCGACCCGACCCTGCTCACGGACGCAATTAAGAAGGGCATCGCGAACGACGGGTGGGTCTACTACGACACGCTCACTGAGAAGGCGTACAGCGCGACGTCGGCCACCCCAGCGGTCCAGCTCGTCGACACCGCCGAGCTTTACACCGCCGAAGAAGCCGCCGCGAGAGGCATCCTCGGCCGCGCACCGTCCCTCGGAGATGTGCTGGCCAGCGTCAGTCCCGCGACCACCGGTCCCGCATTGCGCGCCGCCCTAGAGGCCCGGTGCCAGAAGGAGCCGACCAAGGCTCAAGTCGCCGATCAGCTCGCCGAGGCGTTCCGGCAGGGCAGGCTTGTCGTCACCGACGTTACCCCTGCCGCCGGCGTCAAAGCGCTAGGCGTCAAGGAGATCCGTGAGCGAAGCCTCGACAACTTTCATGTCCTCACCAAGGCAGAGGCTGACAAGCTTGGCGTCGAATCGGCCGTTGCGAAGCCCGCGTCCAAGCGCATCGACGCCAAGACGGGCCAGGCCGGCGTCGCGCTGAGCAATTTCCGCGACGCACTGGTGGACAAGGGCAAGCCCCTCGTCGAGATGCGGCTTACCGTTCGCGCCGAGACGGGCAGCGGCCTGCAGGACTTCGACCTACTCGGTATGGCCCTCGCGCAGATGCCAAAGCAGCCCGCCCGGGTCGCGGTAGACGTAGCCGCGTCGCTGCCCGGCCTGGAGGGCGCCGTCGACATCAGGCTCGAAGGTGACAAAGCCAGGTACCAGCAAATCAGCGCTAAGCTGGGCCCACTTCTCAAGGCAGCCAACGAGGTCGACGGCAGGCTTACTCTGACGCTCGACTTCGGCGAGAACGGCGTGACGCCCACGGACGAGGCGTTCGGCACCGTCGACACGGTGATCCGTGGCCTCGGCCCGTCCGAGCTCACCGTCGAAGGAACCGTCGCATGACGACCCCACTCGCAAGGCACTCAAGCGCGACAGGGCTTCACAAGGCCGGCATCCGGACGTTCCGGCTCACGGTCCAGGCCGCACCCGCTCGTAGCGGTGAAGGTGACCGGTACGGCGTGCGCCTCGAGGAGGCGTACGCCGATGGCGAGCGGACCCTCGCATCGAGGGTCGCCAGCACCACCCCGCTGCAGACCGCGCGGCTGCTCGACGCGCTTGTCGCCGCTGTGCGCGCGAGTGGTCACCAGGCCGGCGTGCTGTCGCTGTCTCGTCGCGGGCCCATCCCGCTGGACGAAGCCGCTGGGGTGCGGCTTGCGCTTGCCCTGCTCGCCGCGCAGCCCGTGAGTAAGCCGGACCGCATCCGACGCATTGTCGCAGGGGTCTCCGCCATGAGCACCGAGGAGACCTACTACTGGTACGCGAAGGCCGTCGGCCCCGATGCGGAGCGCGTCCGCCGGGCGCTTCGTCTGTTCCTGGCAGAGGAGTGAGCATGGACAGCCCCCGCGTCCTAGCCGAGGATTGGCTGCCGATGGCCGAGCTCGGTATCGAGTCCCGGCGCGAGAGAGCAGCTGCCAGCGCTCTCCCGCCGCTATCGTTCCTGCACGTCTGGTGGGCCCGGCGGCCGCTCGTCGCCAGCGCGGGCGTCGTGCTCGCAGGTCTCCTTCCAGCCTGGACGCCAGAGCTTGCTGAGGCATTTGCCGACGCCCCGGAAATCGCCAGCGAAGCTGCCTACCGCAACTGGCTCAAGCACCTCACGGGCATCTGGGGTGACCCGGTGAAGGCCCGGAAGGCGTACGACGCGGCGGTGAGCAGCGGCGTCCGCATCCCGAACCCGTACAGCTACAAGCAGGCCTTCCGGAACCACCCCACCGAATACCACACCCACCTGCTGGCAGCGGTTCTCGGCCGCACCTGGGGGGAGCAGCCACTGGTCGCGGACGTCACCGCCGGCGGCGGCAGCATCCCATTCGCCGCGGCACGGCTCGGCCTGCGCACCCACGCCAACGACCTCAATGGGGTCGCCGCGGCCATCCTGCGCTGCGGCGTGCAGTACTCGGCGCAGTACGGACCCGAATTGACCAACGACCTGGATAAGTGGGGCCGAGTTCTGATCACGCGCGTTCAGGCTCGCGTCGCTGATTACTTCCCTTCGGGAACGGGCGAACAAGTCGCGACGTACGTCTGGGCGAGAACTGTGGTGTGTCCGCGGACCGGGAAAAGCGTGCCGCTGGTGCCGGACTGGACGCTCCGTGGCGACAGCGGCAAGGAGGTAGCTGTTCGGCTCGTCGTCGCACGCGATAACGTACCCCTCGCCCAGCCTGAGTTCGAGATCGCCAAGGGTGATGCCATTGACTTCGATCCCAAACAAGGAACTGTCCGGCGCGGCGCCGGCTTCAGCCCGTGGGACGACAGCGTCATCGACGGCGACTACATCAAGGCGGAGGCCCAAGCTGGCCGCCTTGGCGACGCACTCGTCGCCGTGGTCATCCGTAAGCAGGACAGGTCACGCGACTTTCGAGTCCCAACCCAGCGCGACCTCGATGCGCTGTCGCAGGCGAGTCATGACCTCGCGGCTACGCGGCTAAACGCGGAGCAGAACGGCTATCTCCCGACGGAGGACATCCCGCCTGGCAACTACGAACGTGGGCACGGCATGTACGGCATGCATTCTTGGGCCGAGCTCTTCACTGACCGTCAACTGCTGAGCCACGCCGCCTTCGTCAAAGAGTTCAGGCAACTTGCGCCTGAAGTGCGGGCTGCGGTCGGAAACGAGCGCGCGAAGGCCATTATGACCCTGCTGGCGCTAATGCAGGGAAAGACTCTGAACTATAACTCGCGCATGTCGTTCTGGCACACCGCGCGCCAGACCATGGGAAACACGTTCAATAAGCACAACTTCTCTTTTCGATGGACCTTCGCCGAGTTTGAGGGCCGCGCTCTATACGCATGGGCTCTGGAACAGCTGCTTGACGCATACGGTGGCCTAGCGAGGCTCATGGCCCTCACCGGATGCGACGCTGTGACAGGGGCTCCCATGCGTCGGGACATCACCACCACGCAGGGCAATGCAGCGGACATACCGGAACTTCGGGATGGCAGCGTCGCTCATCTCTGCATGGATCCCCCCTACTACGACAACGTGATGTATGCCGAGCTGAGCGACTTCTTCTATGTCTGGGAGAAGCGCACCGCTGGTTTCGTCGCCCCCGAGCTCTTCCCGGCGGACTTGGCGGACAAGGACAACGAGGCTATTGCCAACCCTGCTCGCTTCGCCCACATGGGCAAGCGAGTCCGTGCCCTGGCGGACGCGGACTACGAGGCGAAGATGACCGCCATCTTCACCGAGGCTCGGCGAATCCTGCGCGACGACGGCGTGCTCACGGTCATGTTCACGCACAAGCGCGCCGAAGCCTGGGACACGCTGGGCATGGGTCTCCTCAGAGCAGGCTTCACGATCGAGGCCTCTTGGCCGGTGAACACGGAAGCGGAGCACTCCTTGCACCAATCTGGAGTGAATTCAGCGGCGAGCACGATCATGCTCGTCTGCCGCAAGCGCAGCACGTTGAGGACCTCGGCCAGCGATGTGTACCTCGAGGACATCGAGGGAGAGGTCAGGCAAGTAGCCCGCGAGTCGGTCAAGCGGTTCCGGGCTGACGGCATTGACGGCGTCGACTTGCTGCTGTCCGCCTACGGGCCAACCCTCGGCGTAGTCAGTCAGCATTGGCCGGTGCACAGCAGCGAGGCGGACGACGACGGCCGGGCTCGCCTACTGCGCCCGGAGGAGGCCCTCGCGATCGCCCGGTCAGAGATCGTTCGGGTGCAACGCGCCCGGCTCGTCGGCCGTCCGATCGAATTCGATCCGCTAACAGACTTTGTCGTCGCGTTTTGGGATGTCGTGAAGGATGACACCGCCACGTTCGACGAAGGGCGCCGATTGGCTCTGGCGGTCGGCGGCCTGGACATCGATGAGCTGCAGCGGGCAAAGATCTTGGAAAAGAAAACCGGAACTGTGCGGTTGCTCAGCCCAGAGGAGCGGCTCCGCCCTCGTATGGGTGACGAAGGAATGCCAGGCGTCCGCCCGCAGGCCGCCTCATTCGACAACCTCGTGGACGCGGTCCACACGGTGTGTCTGGTCGCCGATGAGGACGGCCTGGCACACGCGAAGGCGCTCATGGACCGCACGGGTCTGGCGAAGGACGGCCGGTTTGTCGCCGCCGTGCAGGCACTCGTCAACGCGGTGCCGCGCGTCCGCACGAGAGGGGTGTTCGTGCTGCCGCTCGCCGGCAGTCTCGATCGGCTCGTTACTGCCTATCTCCCGCAGGTGGCCCTCCCAGCCGACCCGGCGGAGGGCGAGCAGCTGGTGCAAGGCGACCTGCTCGCGGACCTGCTCGCGTGACCGAACCCGCTGCCACAGGGCCCAGGGACGGTCCTCTGCCTCCGGCCCTGCCGGAGGCAGACTTCACCCGCGTTCCGCTGCAGGTCGCGTACTCGACCGGGGAGCAGCCGCTCACCCGGTTCTACGTGCCGCTGCTGGCGCGGGCGATTGAATACAAGCGGCTCGTCGGCTACTTCAGCGCGCAGGTCCTGGCGAGAGCTGCCGCTGGCTTCGCGCCGTTCGCCGCCCGTCGTGCGAGGATGCAGCTCGTCGTTGGCGCGCAGCTTTCTGACGAGGACGTCGATGCCGTGCTGCGCGGCGAGCCGCTGGACCAGGTCGTCGCCGAGCGACTGTGCCTCGAACCGCTTACCGAAGGCGTGAGCATCGTTCAGAAAGAGCACCTGAGGCTATTAGCATGGTTGCTGCGCGAGGGTCTGCTGGAGCTCCGCGTCGGGGTGCCGGTTGACAGCGACGGCAAGCCGCTGCGGCCGGAGCAGGCCCGTCGCTACTTCCACTCCAAGTACGGGCTGTTCACTGATGCGCTTGGCCGGCAGGTCGCGTTCTCCGGCAGCGACAACGAAACGGTCGCCGGGTGGACCGGCAACCACGAGACCTTCCACGTCTATTGGTCGTGGAACGACGCCGTTTGGCCGCTGTACGGCGCGGATGTCATTCGCCGGTTGGAGCAGCACTGGGACGGTACGCCGGACACGGGCTGGGCAGTGCTGCCGGTTCCGACTGCACTGCGGCAGGGTCTCATCAATATCGTCCCGGCCGGCTGGGCCCCGCCCGCGCAGGACCCCGACCTGCGGCTGCGCGACTTCGACGTACCGGACAACCCGCTCGGCGGAGGCCCTGCGCCGGGCTGGACCCCCACGCCAGCGGAGGACTCGAAGGCCGACGAGAATGCGGTCGAGGCCGACCGGGTCAGGCTGCTGGAGATGCTGCGCGCTCCTCTGTCCCGCACCATGGTGGGCGTGGCGAGCGCGGCGGCCCTGCCGCTGCCGCACCAGCAGCTCATCGCGGTGCGGGCGGTAGAGACCTACCCGCGCGGCTATCTGCTTGCGGACGAGGTCGGCTTAGGCAAGACAATCGAGGCGGGGCTAATTCTGCGCGAGCTGCTCCTGTCCGGCCGGGCTGAGACGGCGCTCCTGCTGGTCCCCGCAAGCGTGATGTCGCAGTGGCAGGAGGAGCTCCACGAGAAGATCAGCCTGGACGTACCGCGGTATGAAGGCGGCGTGTTCCTTGATCGGCACAACCGAGAGGTCCCGTCCGAGCCAACCGCAAACCCCTGGACGGCGTTCCCGGTCGTACTCGCGTCCTCCCACCTGGCGCGGCGCGCCGATCGGCGCGCGCAGGTCCTCGCCGGGAGCTGGGACGTGGTGCTGGTTGACGAGGCGCACCACGCCCGCCGGCGCGGGCTGAAGGCCAACGGCACGCCGAACACGCTGCTGGGCCTGCTACAGACGATGAAGGCACAGCAGTCCTGGAAGGCGCTATACCTAGCGTCGGCCACCCCTATGCAGATGGCACCGCACGAGGCGTGGGACCTCATCGAACTCCTCGGTCTGCCAGGCGAATGGTCCGAATCCGCCGACAAGTTCGTCCGGTACTTCGCCGAGCTCCGCCGACCGCACGCCGACCGTGACTGGGCGCTCCTGTCGCGCATGCTCCGCGACGAGCTCGACGCGCCGGATGCCGCCGCCGACGAGCCGCTGAGAAACCGGGTCGTCAGCGAGCTAGGGCCGGTGGTCTCGCGCAGCATATTGCGGCTCCACCAGCCGCCGCCGCCCAGTCGCCAACGCGTCCTCGGGTGGAAGATCCGGCAATGCGAACTCGCCGACGAATGGCTGCGGGCCCACACACCAATGCGGGATCGAGTGTTCCGGCATACCCGTGGCACGATGCGCCGTTACCAAGAGCAGGGTCTGCTACCCGCCGACCTCATCATTCCGCGACGCACGATCCGCGACGAGTTCATCGGGCTGTCCCCGGCCGAGTGGACGTTATACGAGCGCATCGATGCTTACATCAGTCGCTACTACAACGCCTACATGGCCGCCGGCCCAGGCAACTCCGCCGCCAGAGCCCTCGGTTTCATCATGACGGTGTACCGGCGCCGCCTGACCAGCAGCTTCCAGGCCGTCCGGTTGTCGCTCAAGCGGCGCCGGGAGGCGCTCGCCGCCGGACGGGCGCTCGCCATCTCCGAGCTGCTCGATCCTGACGACAAGACAGCAACTGAAGACGACGAAAGCGGAGTCGACCTGACCGGCGTCGCGGACCCGATCTCGGCCGATCTGCTGGCCGCCGAGATCGCCGAGCTCGACTCGTTCATCGCTGACATAGAGGCGCTCGGCGGTCAGGACACGAAGGCCGAGCAGCTCTACGGCGACCTCAATGAGGCTCTCCTCAGCGGCTACGACAGCGTCGTGCTGTTTACGCAGTACACCGACACGCTGGACTATCTACGAGACCGGCTCGCTGGCCCATACCAGCGCGTCGCGTGCTACTCCGGCCGAGGCGGCGAGCGGTGGGACCCTGCCACGTCCACTTGGACGAAGATCACGAAAAACGAGCTCAAGCAGCTGTTTCGGGAGGGCGAGATCCGCATCCTGCTCGGCACCGACAGCATGAGCGAGGGTCTGAACCTGCAGACCAGCGGCCGGCTGTTCAACTACGACATGCCATGGAACCTCATGCGGGTGGAACAGCGCATCGGACGCGTCGACCGGATCGGTGCCTCGCACGAGGTCGTGACCATCAGCAACTACTTCTACGCTGATACCGTCGAGCAGGCTATCTACTCGTCCATCAAGGATGACTTCGGTGACTTTACGGAGATCGTGGGCGATGCCCAGCCGGTCCTCGCCGCCACCGAGGCGGCGATCAAGGCAGCGGCGATGGCTGCCAGCCCCGCCCAGCGGGACGCCGCGGCGGCCCAGGCAACCCGCGATATCCGGGACCGGGTGCAGGAGGCTACTAGCGGCGACGTTCGCCTATCGGACGCCGAGCAGCAGACCCTCTCCATACCCGAGCTTCACCCATCCGCCAGCCTCGCCGATATAGCAACTGCCATGGTTGGCAACAAGGCAATTGCGCCGTGGCTCAGACCCGACCCAGCGGAGAACGGCGTCTGGGAACTCGCGCTTCCGGGCGCGGCACCGCAACTCGTGTCCTTTGATCGCGCGGTGGCCGATGCGAGTAAGCGCGATGTGTCGTTGTTCACCTGGGGCACAGCGGAGGCGAAAGCCCTGGCGAAACTGCTGGAGGAAGCCGTTCCAGCTAACCCGAACGGGGAGACGTCGTAACTCATTGGGCACTCCGACTTTTGCTTGCCGATGACCGTGGGTGCAGCCCCCTGCGCGGCGGCACCGGGCGCAAGACCACGGCGCGGCCGAGGCGGTAGACGTGATAGCAGGCCCTGGCTGCACGATCGATCGTTGGGGAGGTTGCTGGTTACTGGTGTGCCAAAAATTGGCATTCTGAGGCGCACCGCGACTGCCGTCCCTGCCAGGGCTGGCCGACAGGGATGCCGCCTGGCGGGCCCTGATTCCGCTCGATGAGGACAGGTCGCCAACGCAGCAGCGGCCAGCCAGCGAGGCACCGGCTGGCCGCCGCTGACGACGGGTGGGCAGCCTCCGGTCTACGCCGGCCTTGTCGCGCCACGTTGACGCGGGACGACCGATGCGGTTGCTTCGGCGGCGGCGTGGGATAGCTCGGGGAGGACGTCGCCGTAGAACTTGGCGGTGAAGTGTGGGCTGGAGTGGCGGAGCCGGTTGGAGATCACCTTCATCTGCACGCCGGCGGCCAAGCCCATGGTCGCGGCGCCGTGGCGGAGGTCGTGAAGTCGGATGGGTGGTAGCCCGGCTTGGGCGGCGAGGTGGTGGAAGTGGTCGGTGACGTCGGCGGGGTGTAGCCGCCCGCCATTGGGCGTGGTGAACACGAGTCCGGTGGTGGTCCAAGCGGCACCGGCAGCGAGGCGTTCGCGGTGTTGTCGGGTGCGGTGGGCGCGCAGGACGGCGACGGTTTCGGTGTCGAGGGCGACTGCGGCTTCGCTGTCGGTGGTTTTGGGTGTGTCGATGGTGGTGGCCCAGCCGTGTTGGACGAGTTGCCAGCGGACGGTGAGGGTGGCGGCGTCGAGGTCGAGGTCGTCCCAGTGCAGGCCGCATGCTTCGCCTCGGCGGAGGCCGGTGAAGGTGATGAGGTGGTAGAGGGCGTAGAGCCGGTCGTTCGCGTCGTGGATGTGGTCGAGGAATCTGCCGGTGTGTTCGGGGGTCCAGATCATGATGGGGCTGGGGGTCTTGCCGGTGTCGCGCCAGGTGCGGATGCGTTGGTCGGTCCAGATGGTGGGCTTGGGCGCTCGGGCGGTGGGGAGTTCGATCATGAGGGCGGGGTTGGTGTCGAGGTAGCGGTGGCGGCGCATCGCGTCGTTGAGGGCTTTGCGCAGGGTGGCGTGGATGACGTGCAGTGTTCTGGGGCCGACGATGCGCTGGTTCTTGATCTGGTCGCGTTTGGCGGGGTCGCGGCTGGCGCGCAGGGTGGTGATGGTGGTGTTGCGTTCGGCGATGGTGTCGTACATGGCGTCGATGTGGCCGGGGCGGAGCCGGTCGATGCGCAGGTGGCCGAGGTGCGGAATCAGGTACAGCCGGATGTGCCCTTCGTACGAGCGCAGCGTGCCGGCCTTGATGTTCTTCCGTCCGGCGAGCCAGTCCGTCAGATATGCCTCCATGGTGGGCAGCTCGGTCGGGGTGATATCCAGGTGCAGCGCCCGACGGATCTGATCCGGCGTGGGGATGGGCGCGCCGGACTTGACGGCGCTCTCGAGGAGGTCACCGGTCTTGACGGTGACGTGCGAGTCCGTGGGGTCGGGCACGGCCAGGGCGGCGCGGATGCGATCGAGGACCGCGTCGGCGTCGGCCTGAGTCGGGTAGGGGCCGTGACGTAACGGTCGGCGGGTGCCGTCGGCACGGGCGGGGATCTCGATCTGCCAGTGCCAGTGGCCGTGGGTGCGGGACCAGCCGCCGCCGGGCCGACGAAGCTGGGGACAGGAACGTCCGAGTCGCCGGCCCGTGGTGGTGTCGCGGCAGCCACAGCGTTTGAAGGTGGATCCCTTCACGGGTTGTCTCCTGGGTGCTCGGCGTGGTGCCGCCAGCGGTGTCGGTGGTAGTCCGCTGGTGGCGGGGTCGTTGCATCCACGCTCGTCACGGGGGCGGAATCAAGTCGCCGGCTGTCGTCGGGGGCAAGGGCGCTGTCGTCCAGAAGGAGAAGCCGGAGGAGGCCGGCGACGGGGACGATGATGCGGGTGCCGGCGCGGATCAGCGGCGCGGGGAAGGTGTCGGTGGCGGCCAGGCGGTAGGCCTGGGAACGACTGATGCCGAGGACGGCCGCAGCGGTGGGCAGGGTGGTGGCGGCGCCGAGCGCACGGATCCGCTCGGCAGTCCACGGCGTACCGGCAGGCGGGTGTGGGCTGGTCGTTCGGGTGTCGCGGGTTGGGGTGTTGGTGTTCATGGTGTCGGTTCTCCTGACTGCGGTTGAAGCTGATACGAGGCGAGTGAGGTGGTGGGCGTAGAAGCGGCGGGTACCGGGGCCGTCGGTGGCGCGCTGTCATCGGCCTGTATTCCGGCCTCCTGGTCATGCGACGGAGATGCCGCAGGCTGGTCGGCTTTGAGGGTCTTCAGCAGATGCGATGCTCTGGTGTTGGACACGGTGTGTCCGGTGGAGCGCAACGCGGCTGCCAGAGCGGCGCGGGTCAGGGGCTGACTGTCGGCGGCACGCTGCTCTCGGATGCGCCTGGCGACGGCGAGCAGCTCGTCAGTGTCGGTGGGGTGGGCGGACGGTCCGCGTCGTGACGGCCGCCGTCGGTGGACCGGTCCGCCAGTACGGGAACGGTCCGCCCCGTGCTGATCGTGATGGTTGCCGGTGTCGTGGACGGTCCGTGCGTTGGATGGTTGGTCCGAGTCCGGTGGGATGGACCCGCTGTCGCGGTGTCCGTCCGACTGGGCCGGGATGACGGTGGTGGGCTGGTCCGCCGGCTCGGCGGTGGACGGGTCGGTGTCTGCTTGCGCGGACGGGGACGCGGCGGTGTAGCCGAGGGCGATCTTGACCATGACGAGAAAGCCGAGCGCCGGTACGGCTGCGGCGATCCAACCGATCGGTGACGGCTCGGCTTCCACGACCTGCGCCGCGAGGGACAACGTCACCGCGCAGGCCAGCACCGTCGCCGGGAACACCACCGATACACCGGCTCGTTTACGGCGGCGCAGTTCCAGGCCGGAGGCGATGGACATCAGTTCCAGCACGATCGCGTCCGCCCACGCCAGCCAACCCGGCTGGCCGTGCGCGGCGGCGACATCGCGGACGTGGGTGAAGCTGGCCGCACCAGCCGCCCCACCGATAGCGAGCATGATCACCACCTGGACGTAACCTTCGGCCCGGCTCCGTCCCGACTTGGCATCCGGATCACCTGATGTTGGCGTGGCGGACCACCTCCCCGGACCGGACCACAACCGCCCCCGGCCCCCAGGCCCGGACAAGTGGGCGGACGGTCCCGACGCACCGGTCCGGGACCGTGGACGGACGGGTCCAGACGGGGAGCGCGGAGCGGCCGAAAGAGGGCCGGGACGAAACCTCGGGCCTCGCACTGTCAGGGCGGTCCGGTTCTGTCACCGGTCTGTCAGCCGCCCCCGGTGAGACGCTGACAGACCGGTGACAGAACCACCCCGATGCGGAGTCGGACGCGGACCGTGCGGGGATGGTGTTCGATGACATGTCGAGGTTCATGCCGCCGCCTCCCCCGCCAGGTCACGAGCGTCGGCGACCCACACCGCCAGGTCGGCGAGCGTCGAACGTTGGCCGTCGCCGCCGGCCACGGACCACACCGCCTGCGCGGGGCACAGACCCGCCGTGGTGGCGTGGTCGCGGGCTCCGGTGGCGACCGGCACCAGGGGTGGTGTCTCGGCCAGCAGGCGGCGTAGGTTGCGTTCCCGGGCGGCGGAGTGCAGCCAGAACAGCACCGGCCACACCCGCCCCAACGCCGCGAACCAGTCCCGGTAGCCGAGCAGCTTGCGGGTCAGCACCGACAGCTGCTCGCCACCGGTGTCGTACTCCACGAAGAACGGCACCCCGACACCCCGCACCGTCCACAGGCCGTAGCCGTCCGGACGTACCCGAGGCTGATACGCGCGCACCAGAGCCGGATCCTCCGCCCGGGTGAACACCGCCGAGCGTTGGCACGCCGCCTCCGACAACCACTCCCCCAGCCCGACATCCGCGTGGGTGCGGGCGTAGCCGGCGAGGTCGGTGAAGAAGCCGTTCACACCAAGCCGGTGCTCCAGGGTGCGGCTCGACGTCCAACGGCGCCGCTCCACCCGGGCATGGTCACGCCGTGGTGGCCGCTCATCGCGGCCGGCGGCCACGACCTCCGCGCCGAGCTGATCGATGACGTAGTGATACGGGTACGAGCCGCCGTCGGCGCGCTGCGGCCGGAATCGCCCCACCAGCCGCAACCGGTACAACGTCAGCAACCGGCGCTGGCAGAAATCTAGGGACGGGAACAGGGCATGCGCGATCTGGAACGAGGTAAGTACCCCGTGGTCGTACAGCCAGCCCAGCAACACTCGATCACGGGCGGTCAACTGCGACTGCACCCGCAGAACCGGATCATCCATCCACCATCACCTCCTCTCCGGTACGCATGTGCTCTCCCAGCGGGAGAGACCCGAGACCGGCAGGGGTCTGTCGCAGGACAAGCAGCCACCACTGACAGACCGACTGACCTGCGGTGTAAGTACGAATCGTGGGTCCGTTCGGGGGTCCGGTCGAAGACCGACACCAACCCGGACGGCAAACCCGACCCCCGAACGGGCGTCAAGCCGGAACTGTCACCGCCACCGGCCACGGCGGCGGTTGAAAGCATCGGGAACAACAACGGAACTCCTTGTAGGTCGCCGACGCCGGCCAAGCACGGCATCGGGTGAGAACACGAGATTCGCCCGACCGCCGCCAGAGGCGTTCAGGAGACGCACGTCAGCGAGAGGGTCGTCAGACGCGAACAGATCCGATCCTGCGCGTTGCGCGACTCGTGGACGGGGGCAGCGCCAATCCCGGCAGCCACCAACGGTGAGGCTGCGGCGGCGCACCGGCTCAACCAGCCGGGAGAAGATCCTTCATAGCGGTCCCCCTGTCACTCAGAACACCTTTGACTAGCCTGCCCACTCCTGAGCCCGAACGACAGACGACGCTCGCGAGGAGCGCCACCAAATCGGCCGATCGAACCCGGCAGGCAGACCGCCAAGCGGTCGCGTTCATCCAGTACGCCTCCACCAGCAGCGCCCTGTCAACCAGCTATACCGGCGGTCGATCATGACGGTTCCGGACCCAGGAGGACGCGTCAGCACCGGTTGACCCGCATTAGTTTCCGTCAGCACAAATTTCCCGCTTGAACAGGCGAAAAATCCTTGAAGCACCTGCGCGGGACTCTCATATTCTGAGATGCTTCCCGCCAAGCCCCGCGCGCTCGGGGCGATGTTGAGGGTCACCGCACTCCGGTCGCCGGACCCACTCGATCCGAGCGAAACGTAAGAGACGAGCCCGTAGGGTCGGTCGCGTGGCCGAGACACAGACCGAACCTGATCTCTCCTACATCGCCAACGTGACGCGCGTCCGCGCAGCCGCCGGCATCATCCTCCGCGACGAGGCAGGTCGGGTGTTGATAGTCCACCCGACATACAAGGACGTGTGGGAGATCCCCGGCGGGGCAGTGGAGCCGGACGAGTCCCCGGCAGACGCGTGCGCCCGCGAGGTCAGGGAAGAGCTGGGCCTGTCGGTGTCCGCAGGCGCGCTGCTCTGCGTGGACTGGGTGCCGGCAAGCCCGCCGCGGGACGGCGGACTCATGTTCGTCTTCGAGGGCGGAGTCCTCACGGCAGACCAGATCGCGACGATCCGGCTATGCCCCGACGAGCTGGACCGGTTCGAGTTCGTCGAACCGGAACGCCTCGACGACGTGCTCATTCCTCGGTTGGCTCGGCGGGTTGCTGCGGCAGTCGCCGCGATCGGGCGTGGCGGTGTCTACCTCGAAAACGGACTCGCGGCCTCAAGCAGGTAGTCCGCCGCACTGGCCCGGCTCGCGGTGCGCGTTGATCCCGATGGGTGCACCGGGCACAATCGCCGGGTGATCGCGAGCGTGTTCTTCGATGTGGGCGAGACCATCGTCGACGAGTCCCGGGAGTACGGGACCTGGGCGGACTGGCTCGGGGTGCCGCGCCACACGTTCTCGGCCGTCTTCGGGGCGATCATCGCTCGCGGCCTTGACTACCGGGAGACGTTCCAGGTCTTCCGGCCGGGCTTCGATCTGGCTGAGGAGCGGGAGCGCCGGACGGCGGCGGGGCAGCCGGAGTCCTTCACCGAGGAGGATCTCTATCCGGATGCTCGGCCCTGCCTGGCGGCGCTACGCGAGTCAGGGCTGCAGGTTGGTCTGGCCGGTAACCAGACGGCGCGGGCGGAGACGATCCTGCGTGCCCTGGACCTACCGGTCGACGTGATCGGCACCTCGGACGGCTGGGGTGTGGAGAAGCCTTCGGCCGCGTTCTTCGACCGCGTGATTGCCGAGGCGGGATGCCCGGCTGATCAGGTGCTTTACGTCGGGGACCGGTTGGACAACGACATCCGGCCGGCGCAGGAGGCGGGTATCGCGACCGCCCTGGTCCGTCGCGGCCCGTGGGGTTACATCCTCGGCGACGAAGCGGTCAGCGACCGGTGTCTGTTCCAGCTCGATTCACTGGCCGAGCTGCCTGACCTCGTGCGCAAGCACAACGAGTCGGCGCGCTAGCTACCCGGCAGGGCGGCGCGGCTGGCGGTGAGGGCGGCGACTCGTTCGTCCAGCAGGGTGCCGTGTCGGCTGTCGCCGAGCATGGGACGGACGGTTCGGACCCGGTCGAGGCCGACGCCGTACCAGTCGTTTTGCAGGGCGTCGACGGCTTGGTTGAGGTAGTCGGCGGCCTGGTCGCCGTCTTGGCCGTGTGCGGTGGCGAGGTCGGCGAGTACGACGCTGCGCTGCTTGGCGCCGGCGGCAGTGAGCGCGGCGAGCGCCTGGTTGAGCTGGCTGGCCGCTTCGCTGTGGTCGCCGCCGGCGAGGGCTGCGTAGCCAGCGAACGAGTGCAGGCGGCCGTTGTCGTAGAAGTCGAGCCATTCGGGCGGGGTGCCGTCACCGTCGACCGCGCCTGCGGCGAGGTCGATGTGACGGCGGCTGGCGGCTGCGGCTCCGGCACGCGCCTCGATCTCCGAGGCGACGCAGTGCAGCCATGACCGGACCATGGGGCTGACGCCGTGCCAGGTGTGCTGGAGGGCAGCGTCGATCAGCGGCCGGGCGTTGGCCGGCTGGTGGCCGAAGGCGGGAACGAACGCCATGTGGCCGAGGACAGCGGCGGCCAGGGCGTGGTCACCGGCTTCGCGGGTGGCGGCGAGGGCGACGTCGTAGCAGCGTTCGGCGATGGCGGGTTGGCTGAGGTCGAAGAAGGCGAGCCGGGCGGTGAGCAGCGCGGACTCCGCGAGGGCGGAGGCAAGACTGGTCCGGCTGGCACCGGTGGCAGCGCGCAGGAGCCCGACGCCGAGCTGGGTGTGGGCGTAGGCGGCCTCGTAGAGCGGCCGGGGCGGGCTGGTCCAGTACAACTCGCGTTGGCAGCGGACGATCTGCCGGTACGAGTCGGGGTCGATGGTCTTGCCGTCGGCGTGTGCGGCTTCCGGGTCAAGGGACAGCAAGGGCGCGACCAGTGGCAGCATGCTGGCGCCGACCAGCGCGCGTAGCACGGACGCGCGGTCCCAACCGTTGCCGTTGTCCTCTCCAGTGAGCATGTCCCACAACCTCCTGAACTCGTGCAGTGTTTCCGCGTCCGGGCGTACGGCCAGTTCGTCGGGGGTGAGCAGGCCGAGGTCGCTGGCCGGCTTCCCGAAGATCGCGACCAGGTGTTTGCGGTACCGCGGGTCCGGCCACCGCTCGCCGATCTCCCACCGCCGGACGGTGTTGGCGTTGAGCCCGGTGTCGATCTCTCCAGCGCGGCTCATCTCGGTCCGAATGCGTTCGGTCACCTCCTCGTAGGACCAGCCGCGTTGGAGTCTCTCCCACGCTAGCTGCCGGTTCGAGGGGTAGCGCCGTCCCGCCATCGCGCACCTCCGGGCATCGCCTGTCGACATCGATCACGCTAGCCAGTCCGGCTACCCGTCGTCACCACGTGGTTGCGATTGGACGGGTAGTGGACGGTACCGGTCCGCTGCCGTGGACGGTTCGCTATTGCCGAGCATCGAAGCCGCCTGCTCCGGGCTGGCCTCGATGGTCGCCGACCAGTCCCGTCAACGGCATGAGGTTCATCGTGGACACGTCGCACAGACCCGAGATTGCGTCGCTCCGACCGGATCCGATTGCCTCGACGGCGGTCGGCTCCGGTGCCGTGAGGTTGACTCCGCGCCCGCGTACCGCCAACGAGGCTGCGCGGGCGGGCGACCGGCGAGAATCCCCCACTCGCCGCCTCCCGGTCGCGGGCCCGCCAGGCTCCCGGCGGGCCCGCAACACCGGTCGCCGATTCCGCGCGCCCGACAGCCATTCGCAGGTTGCGCAGCCGAGAGCTGATCCGAGGACGCAGCGGCGATGACCCTCTACCGCTCCCGACATGCCACCGCGGCGACTGCCAACAACTCCCCCGGACCGGTCCGCGCTGAACCCGTGCTTGTGGCCGAGCGAGTGGATTTCCCGTGCGTCGACCCGCCCTTGTTCAACCACGTCTGGCAGCGGCTTTTCGAGCAGACCCTGCGAAAGGAAGAGCATCGATGATGTCTCGTGCCCTGGTTACCGGTGCCGCCGGCTTCATCGGCTCGCACCTGGTCGACGCGTTGCTGGCCAGAGGCGTCACGGTCGTCGGCCTGGACCGTCGTCGACTCGGCGAGCACCCATCGGCAGACGAGAACCTGGCCGGTGCCGCCGCCAGTCCCCTCTTCTCCTCCTACTGCCTGGATCTGGCTGTGGACCCGCTGGACGAGGTCACGGCTGGCTGCGACACCGTCTTCCACCTCGCCGCGCGACCCGGCGTTCGGCCCTCGTGGGGCCGCGAGTTCCTCGACTACACCCAGGCCAACGTCCTCGGCACGCACCGGTTGCTCGATACCTGCGCCCGTCAGGGCGTACGCCGGTTGGTCGTCGCCTCGTCGTCGAGCGTCTACGGACCGGCTGATCGGCCCAGCCGCGAAGACGACCCGACCTGCCCGGTGTCCCCGTATGGGGTGAGCAAGCTCGCCGCCGAACAACTCTGTCTCGCCTACGCCCGGCGAGCCGACAGCGCGCTGAGCGTCGTGGCGCTGCGCTACTTCACCGTGTATGGGCCCCGGCAGCGTCCCGATATGGCGATCGGCCGGGTCCTGTTCGCCGCGTACACCGGCTTTCCCGTAACGCTCTTTGGCGACGGAAGCCAGCGACGGGAGTTCACCTATGTCGGCGATGTGGTCGCCGCGACCCTCGCCGCCGGCCACCTCGACGGCCACGCCGAGGTGATCAACGTCGGCGGCGGTGCCAGCGTCTCGATGCTGGCGTTGATCGACGAAGCGGCCAAGGTCACCGGCCGCGAGGTTCCGGTGAAGGTCGTGTCCGCTCAACCTGGCGACGTAGCCGCCACAGCAGCCGACCTCACCCGCGCCGGTCGGCTACTCGGCTACTGGCCCACCGTCGGGCTCCGCGAGGGCCTTACCCGCCAGGCCACCTGGCTGGTCAATCTTTCCGGCGATCGACTCGCCGCCTTCGCCTGCTGACCCTTACAGAGGAGTGCCACATGATCGTGCTGACCGCTGGCTCGGCAAGTGAGCTGTTCACCGCCGCCTGCCAGGCCGTACTGCTCAATGGTCGCGTCGTCTGTCCGCGTGACCTCACCACGACCGAGGTGATCGGAGCGCACCTGTGCCTCACGAATCCCCGGCGGCGACTCGTCGATGTAGCACCTGCCAGGGTGATTAATCCCGCCTTCGCGGTCGCGGAGGCGCTCTGGATCCTCTCCGGTTCCGACGACCCCTGGATCTTCGACTACAACGACCGGCTGCGCATCTACGCCGACGACGGTGTGCTGCGCGGCGCATACGGGCCGCGGCTGCGCCGATGGGACGGCCAAATCGACCAGCTCGACGCGGTACGGCAGCAACTGCTCAGAGACCGGGATTCACGGCGAGGCGTGATCCAGCTGTACGACCCCTCCCGCGACCACCGGGGCTACCGCGACGTGCCCTGCACCCTCGGGTACCGGTTCTTCATCCGGGACGGGCGGCTGATCATGCACACCAGCATGCGCAGCCAGGACTTGTGGCTCGGCTTTCCGTACGACATCTTCACCACCACGCTGATCCACGAGTTGATGGCGGGCTGGCTCGGCGTCGAGCTTGGCGAATACCACCACCATGTCGATTCCCTGCACCTGTACGCCGACAACGCCGAGGCAGCCGCCGCTTCCCTGCAGGGCACCGAGGGCACTGCGGAACTGAGTCCGGTGGCCGTACCCTGGCCCGACCTCGATGCTCTGCTCCAGCGTGTGACCTCCGGAAACGCCGGCCCCGCGGACAGTTCGGTCTGGGACGCCTTCGGCCGGACTCTCGCCAGCTACCGTGCCTGGAAATCGGGTGAGCGCGACCAGGCACGCAAGATCGCCGCCGACACTCCCGACCCGCTCGGCCGTGCCCTGGCGACCTGGTACGACCACCTCACCTCGCGCACGCCAAACGGCCAGTGATGATCGCGCAACAGTCCGCCCATGATGCCGAAGTGGTACTTGGGCTCTGCGCCTTCACCCACGACTCGGCTGCGGCGCTCCTGGTCAACGGTCACCTGGTCGGCTTCGCCGAAGAGGAACGCCTCGACGGGGTCAAGCACAGCAAGGCGTATCCGGCCGAAGCCGTGGCCTGGCTCCTCGACCATGCCGGTCTCACCACGAACGACGTGACGACGGTGGCATACAACTTCGACGGTCGCCGCTACCTGTCGGCGCTCGGGCAACTCCCCGCCCACTTGGTGAAGGCCTCGACCCGCAGCCGGGCGATTCTACGCGCACGCAGCTTCCTCACCGTGCAGCGCCGATACCGAGCGCGCATGCGGGATCTGTCGCGGCGGTTTCCGCACGCTCGGCTCATCCCCGTGCTGCACCACCGCGCACACGCCCTCTATGCCTTCCTCGCCGCCGAGGTGGATGATGCGGCCATCCTGGTCGTGGACAGTCTCGGCGAGCTGCAGACCACCACGATCTGGCACGCCACACACCACGATGAGCAGCCCTTCCACCTCCGTCTGAACGAGTCGGTCAAGGATCCGGCGTCGCTCGGCTACGCATACGGCGCCGTGACCGAGCACCTCGGGTGGCGGCGCGGCGACGAGGAAGGCACCGTCATGGCGCTGGCAGCCCTCGGCGACCCGGCACGCTTCCGTGACCTGATGTCCCGCGCGATCCGACTGACCCCGGACGGGTTCACCCTCGATCCAAGCCTGTTTCCGTTACGGGTGCTGTCCAGCCGGCATTGCCGGACGAGCCCGACGTTCACCGCCGCCGCCTGCCCGCCCCGACCACCGGACGCCCCGGTCGAACCGGTGCACGCCGACCTCGCTGCCGCCCTGCAGGAACGCACCGAGCAGGTCATGCTGCACCTGGCCAGGCAAGCAGCCCGGCTGACCGGCTCCGGTCTGCTCTGTCTCGGCGGCGGCGTCGCGATGAACTGCGTCGCCGCAGGGCAGATAGCCCAGGCCGGCATTGTCGACGAGATCCACATCCCGCCCGCGCCAGGAGATTCGGGCACCGCGATCGGCGCTGCCGCGGCCGCCTGGCTCGACGCCACCGGCCGCCCACCCACCGGCATCGGCGGGCGCTGCTACCTCGGCCCGGCGTACCCCGACCTGGCCCTACCCGCCGAACCACGGCCCGGCCTGACCGCCGCGCGCCCGGCCGACCCGGTCCAGCACCTCGCCCGGCAACTCGCCGATGGGGCGATCGTCGGTCTCTTCACCGGCCCACTGGAGGCCGGGCCACGAGCGCTGGGCAACCGGTCCATCCTCGCCTCACCTTTTACCCACGAGGTCGCAGACCGGTTGAACGGCACGGTGAAGTTCCGCGAACCGTTCCGCCCATTCGCTCCGATGGTCCTCGCCGACAAGGCCGCCGACTACGTGCGGCTTCGCCAGCCCTCGCCGTTCATGTCCATCGCCGCACCGGTCACCGAACTGACCCGGACCGATCTTCCTGCGATCGTGCACGGCAACGGCACCGCCCGGGTCCAGACCGTGACCCGCACGCAGCACCCGTTCCTCGCGAACGTGCTGGCCGCCTTCGGCGAGGTCACCGGACACCCGGTGCTGATCAACACCTCCTTGAACATCAAGGGCAAACCGATCTGCGGCACCCCGGACATGGCCCTGGACTGCCTCGTCGAGACCGGCCTGGACGCCCTGCTCATCGAGGGCTGGTGGGTGACGAAGTGCTGATCGGGTACAGCTTCTGGGGATTCCTCGGGCCCGGTGTCGTCGACACCCCCGACGGCGGACGCAGTCACCGCCGGCCCCTGGTCGACGGGCTTCGCCAGGCCGGCCACGACATCGTGTTCCTCCAGCTCAACCGTGACCTCTGCGACGCCGGCCTCGACCTCACCAGCAGCTACCGGTGGGATGTCGGCCTACCCGAGCTCGACGCGTTGTTCCTCGAATGGCGCTGGCCCATCGCCGGCCGCAACACCACCCCGTGCGGTCGGCCCGGACACACCTGCGACCTGCACCGGCAGACCGAACTCATCGCCCACTACACCCACCGGCTCGGCACTCCGACGATCCTCTGGGACAAGGACAGGCAACTCGACCCGGTGGATCCGCTTCGCCGGACCGCCAACGTCACCGTCTGCGAAGCGGCCATGCACCCAAGCCCAGGAGCGACTCCACTGCTCTTTCCCGTCGCCGACGTGATCCTCGACAACGCCGACCCCACCATGCTCGCTGCCCAGAATCGCTCGACGTCGCTGGTCTACGTCGGCAACCAGTACGACCGTGACGAGGCCTTCGACACTTTCTTCGCTCCCGCCGCCGCACACCTACCGCACCTGATCGCCGGCAAGTGGACCGACACTCATCGTTGGCCCGGTCTCAACTTCGTCGGCCGGGTCCCGTTCCCACGGGTCGCCGAGATCCACGCCGACGCCCTCGCCACAGTGCTGCTGCTCCCCGACCGTTACGCCGCAGCCGGCCAGATCACCCAACGGATCTTCGAAGCGGTCCTCGCCGGCTGCGTGCCTCTGCTGCCCACCGGTGTCCGCGGTGCCGCAGAACTCGTACCGGCGAGCCTGCACGTCAGGCACGCCATCGACGTACGGCATCGGGTCGGCTGGCTCGCCGAGATCGCCAGGACCAACGACCACGCCGACCTGATCGACGACTGCCTGCGCCGTCTTGACCCGTTCCGGCTCTCCGCCCAACTCGGCGTGCTCGATCGTCTCCTACGTCATCCGGAACCGGTGCCGTCATGACTCGCCGTGTCCGCCCGACCTCACCCCGCACCGCCCTTACCCTGGAGGGCCATGGACAGGATCGCCATCATCGGCTGCGGCGGCAGCGGCAAGTCGACAGTTGCCCGGCAGCTCGCCCAGATCCTCGACGTGCCGCTGACCCACCTCGATGCGATCTTCTACGACGAGCAGTGGAGCCCGCTGCCCCAGGAGGAGTTCGCAGCCAAGCAGGAGAAACTCGTCACCGGCGAGCGCTGGATCATCGAAGGCAACTACGCCGGCACCCTGCCGATCCGGCTGGCCGCCGCCGACACCGTGATCTTCCTCGACCTTCCCGCGGCCACCTGCCTCTGGGGCATCGCCCAGCGACGCCGACGCTACCGGGGCGGCCAGCACCAGGCAGACGGCGTCTACGACCGGATCACCTGGAACTTCGTCCGGTACATCCTCAACTACCGCCGCACCATGCGACCTCGCGTGCAAACCCTCATCCAGGAACACGGGCCACACATCCGACTGATTTCCCTCACCAGCCGCCGCCAAGCCAACCAACTGATCGAACGGATGCGACAACAAGCCCAGCCGATGACCTGACCCGCCCGGCACGGGAGACGACCCATGCCGGTTAACCCGTTCCTTGATCCAAAGCTGGTTCACGGTGATCTTTACCGTTCCAGCGGCCGACTCGCAGAACGCACCCGCGCACTACGCGAAGCCAAGATCGCCGGACGCGACGCCGCCGACGTCATCGTCGACCTGGTCGCTCAGCGCACCCCACCCGGCGCGGTCGTGCTCGACATCGGCTGCGGACGCGGCACCACCACCCTCCGCATCTCCACACGTCTCCGCCCCCGACGCCTGATTGCTGTCGACGCCTCGACCGCGCTGCTGGCAACCGTCCGTACCCGGCTGGCCGAGGCCAGCGGAACCGGCTCGACGATCTGCGCCGACTTCCACCACCTACCGCTGCCCGATGCGTTGGCCGACGCGGCGGTAGCCGCGTTCTGCCTCTACCACTCGCCCACACCGGCCGCCGCAGTCGCAGAGATCGCCCGCTGCCTCCGCCCCGGAGGCATCGCCGTCCTGGCCACCAAGTCGCTGGACAGCTACACCGAACTCGACCAGCTCGTCCAAACCGCCGACCTCGACCCCGACGCCGCCTGTCGGCCGAGCCTCTACGAGAGCTTCCACAGCCGCAACCTCGTCGACATCGCCGCCACCCACCTCACGGTGCTCAATGTCCTGCATGAGGAACACGTCTTCGAATTCGCCGACGCCACGCACCTCGCCCGATACCTCGCCACGACCCCGAAGTACCGGATCCGCGCCGCCGGTGGTCCGACCGGCCTCGCCGCGATCCTCCGGGAACGACTACCGGCACCGCCATACCTGACCCGATCCACCGTCAGCTACGCCCTGGCAGCACGACCGTGACCAGCAACCCCTTCATGAAGCGATACGACGACCCACAGCGCTGCTCAGCAGCAGCGGCCCACCACCACTGGCTCACCGGGCTGGAGTCCGGCGTCCGCCTCCCGCGCCTGGTCACGCGGACCAGTCACCACCTGGTCTTCGAACGGCTACCGGGCCGGACGCCCGAGGTGGCGGACCTGCCCCGCGTGGCGGCCACACTCGGCCGGCTGCACCACACCGCCCACCGGAGAGAACTGCATACTGCCCGCCTCGACCAAGCGCACACCACGTCGACCGGGCTGGTGCTTCCCCACTTCGCCGGCCCGCGTCGGCAAGCGCTGCACCGTGCCGCCCACATCACGGGCATCGACCTGACCACGCTCGACACCGTCCTCGATCGGGTTGACCAGGCCGTGGCCTTCTACAAGGACCCAAACGTCCGCAACTACCTCGTTGAGGGAGATGACGTCGCCGTTGTCGATTTCGACGACCTCACCCTCGCCCCCTTCGGCTACGACCTGGCCGGACTACTCGTCACCGCCTCCCTGACGTACGGCCGTCTCGACCAATCCACCCTGACGAGTTGCGTCGACGCCTACCGGACCGCCATCGCCCCGAACCAGTGTGGCCTTGACGAGCTGCGGCAGTACGCCGAACTACACCACCTCTTGACGCTCCGGTACCTCGACACCAACGGATACCGGCACCCCTGGCCCACCGTCCGGCCCTGGCCCGACCCGTTCGCTCCAGCCTGACCACTCCGAAGGAGCCCTGCCGATGGCCCAAACCGCCGAACTCGTCATCGCCCGCCACGGCGAGGCCGCCTGCAACGTCGCCGGAATCGTAGGCGGCCCACACGGCTGCACCGGACTGACCGACCGCGGACGCCACCAGGTCACCCGACTCGCTGCCCGGCTGGCCACCGAGCACGCAGCCCGACCGTACTCGGCCTTCTACTCCACACCCAGACTCCGGGTAGTCCAGACCGTCGAGATCATCACCCAGGTCCTCCACCTACCGCCCACCGTCGAGCCGGAACTTCGCGGGCCTGACCACGGCGACGCCGACGGCCGCCCGTGGGCGGACGTCAAGACGGCCTTTCAGGGCCCACCCCAACACGCCCCCGACGTCCCGTACGCCAACGGATCCGAGACCTGGAACCAATACCTCGACCGGGCAACCAAAGCCCTACAGCAGATCCTCGCCCGACACGAGGGCCAGCGGATCCTCATCGCCGCCCACGGCGAGACCATCGAGGCCGCCAACAACCTACTCCTCGCACTCCCCCGGAACGCCTGCCTGCGGCTCGGCTTCGTCACCGACCACGCCTCAGTCACTCGATGGCAGCGACCAACCAGCCGGTTCGGCCGCACCATCTGGCAACTCGCCGCCCACAACGACACCCGCCACCTCGAACCCGGGCAATGAACAGCGCCGACCTCCTCCAACTCTGCCGGCACCTCCTCGACACCGACGCAGTACCCGTCACCTGGCACCCGGGCCACGCCGGCACCCACGTACTCCGCGCCACGACCGCCGAGCACGGCGAGGTAATCGTCAAGCCGCACCGCAGCCGGGAACGGCACACCCAGGAGGTACACGCCTACCGGAGCTGGGTTCCGGCCCTCGGCGACCGGGCGCCCCGCCTACTCGCGACAGCCGACGATCCGCCCGCGATCGTCATCACCGCCGTGCCAGGTGTCCCGCTCGACCAGCGAACACTCGACCCCGAGGCCGAGCAGGACGCCTACCGCCAAGCGGGGCTACTCCTCAAGACGCTCCACGCCGCCGGACCACCGAGACTTGAGCCGGACTGGACGGCCTGGCTCGCCCAACGCGCCGAGTACTGGATCCACCAAGCCGGAGACCACATCACGCCCAACACCCGCGCCAAGGTACGCGCCCACATGCGAGCCCTCCAAGACCTCGCACCCCTACCGACCGTGCCATGCCACCTCGACTTCATGCCCCGCAACATGATCTACGACGACGACGGCGTCGTCCGCCTGATCGACTTCGAACACAGCCGCTACGACCTGCCCGCCCGCGACCTCGTACGCCTCGCCACCCGCATCTGGCCCAACCGACCCGACCTGCGCGACAGCCTCCTTGAGAGGTACGGCCACCTCAACAAAGTCGACCAACAGGTGCTGGAACATTGCACCCACCTCGACACACTGACTACGCTGTGCCGCGCTGGCACGGGCAATCCGCGTTCCGCTGCGCCTATCTACGCACGCGCTTCAGTTTGTCGACCGCCTTCGCAACGATTTCCGCCGTCGGCCCGACCTCAGGCGACCCGACCTGCATGAGCGTGATCAACACCAGCACGTCGCGGTGGCGGACTGCGACGACGTGACCGTACAGGACGAGTCCGCCACCAGCAGCGGCAATCACCCGGTACGCGAATGTCTCGTCGCCCATCGTCGGAAAACTGAGCTGTTCGAGCCGGATGGTGACACCGGAGAGATCACCGCTGCTGGTGAACTCGGCACACTCCTGCATTGCTCGTCGAAATGCTGCCATCGCCCGCTGCGCGTCCGTTTGCGGCAGCGCCGTCAGCACCTCCGCGACGAACGGACCCAGTTGCCCGCCCTGAAATCCGGCTTCGGCCCGACGCCCGCCGGGAGTTGCGCCGTCGTCGCTCGCGGCCTCCCCACACTGGGTGACGCCGTCGCCCAGACCACCCGCAGCGTTCGCCTCGATCGGTATCGAACGGTAGCTGCCACCGATGTCGGCTGCGGTCAACAGCGCCGCTGCCAACTCGGCGTCGGACGGCGGTGGCGCGGTGGGCACGCTTGTCGGTACCAGGTCGGGAACCGGCGATGTCGGCGGCGGAGTCGGCAGCGGTGGCGGAGCGGGAAGGCCGCACGACGCCAGGAGCGCGGTTAGCAGGCCCGTCGTCAACAGCCCAATCGTACGTCTCATAGCACGCTCTCCTCGCCGGTCAGCGTCGGACGGTTTCCGCGACGGCGCAGTAGTGCAGCACCACCGCTGCCCCGTCGGCGGCCCGCTGCAACTCCCTGCGCCGCAACGCCTGGGCCGTGCCCTCACCGGCCCGGCGGAGTGTGACGTCGTCGGACGACAGCGCCCAGCGGGCGAGGGTCGCCAGCCGCACGGCGTACACGGCGGTCAGTGTTTCACCGACGCCTACCGGCCCCGCGGCCGTGCCGAAGGCCTGGGCGCACGCCGCGGATCGGGGTGCGCTACCAGGGCGGACGTCGCCGAGCACGACGTTCACACCGGATAGGTCGAAGTCGCCGACGATCGATGTGGTCTGCGGCACTGACCACTCGTCGACGCTCAGATAGCCGAACATAAGCGCGGCGGCCACTGCGGGCAGTGCGGACAGCAGCCAGCCCGGCCGCAGTCCTGACGGCCGGCGGGTGGGGTGGCTCTCCACGCCGGCAGCCAGCGCCCGGACTCCGCTACCCAGCGCGGCGGCCGGCAGCGTCACCGCAGCCAGCAGGGCGTACAGGACCATGAGCATGAGGCCGAGGGCGGCGTAGGCCGGGCGATCGTCCGGCAGATCAGCACCCAGTCCATATCCGGATATACCTCGCAGGGTGGTCAGCACGGGGCGTGGCCGGTCCGAGACCGATCCAATGTGGACGAGTATCAGGACGAGCACACCGATGGTCGCCAACACGAGACCACTGCCGGCGGACGCCACCGCTGTCGCGGTGCGACCGCGGCCGCCGAGGACACCGCCGAGCGCGGCCGCTGCCGGTAGGCAGACCGCGAGCGCCGGGATGGTCAGGGCGAGCGCCACCCGACCGGCGGCGGGCAGGTCTCCGTTGGACCAGAGCAGCTGAAGGGCGCCGCGCAAATCAGGATAGAACGGGCGCACGATCAACCAGTATCCCACCGCGACCACGACCGCGAAGGCAGCGGCACCGAGCCACGGCGGCCACGCTGGCCGGGCAATTGGGAGCCGGATGACGGTGCCAGTGTCCCGGGACAGCGGGATTTCAGCTGCCCGGGCCGCCATGCGCCTGGTCTGCCACACGAGCAACGGGTAGCCACAGCCCCACACGATGGTGAGGACCAACACGGGGTTCAGACTGACCGAGAGTACGAGCACCGCGAACGTCTGCCAGCTGCGTCCCCCGGCCGGCAATAGCTCCACGATCTGAAACCAGAAGGCGATCCAGACGCCGACGACGACGGCCGACTGCACGACGCCGAACCGGTAGGCCAGCCGCGGGCGACCCGACAGCGGCAGCCATTGACGTGCGGCAAAGCGGGTCCAGCGCAGATAGGCGACGCAGCCGGCGAAGAGTAGAACGGCGGTAACGGCCGCCAGCGAGGGCGAGCCGGTCGCCAGCGCTGCCCAGCCGCCAAGGCCGGGTAGCCGCGGTGTCAGCACCTGCCCCAGCAGCAGCCCGCCGACGAAGGACAGCGCGATCGGCGAAACTGCCGGCCGCCGGCCGCCGGCGAGTTCCCACAGAGTCGACCGCCAGACAGCGCCCGTGATGATCGTCGCGATCAACGCGCCGAACATGGCGCCACAGATCCAGCCGCGCAGGTTCGCGCTGTTGGGTAGGGCAAGGGAGAGCAGGTAGTCGGCCGGCAGGTACGCCATTCCGACCAGCAGCCCCACTGAGGCGGCACCGGGCCGGTCGACCCGGAACAGGCGGTCGTCACCGAGCAGAGTCCGGTGCCGGATCTCGACGGCCGGGTGGTTCCACCTGCGCCGGGAGGCGGCGAGACGGCGCCACCACGGTCCCGTGACGGGAGCCGCCCGCAGCGACAGCGCGGCGACCAACTCCGCCTCTTCGGCCGGGCTCCGCACCGATCCGACGTCGGCGTAGAACTCCCGGGTGCGCAGCACCATCGCCCTGACCAGATAGAGCATCCCGAGCAGGACGCAGACGCGCCAGCTGAAGTCGCCAAGCAGCGCCGGCTGGCGCCAGGCCACCAGGACGAGCGGCAGCAGCGTGAACGGCACGAACGTCCACCACACCGCCACAGCCGCGTACGTGAGGTCGACGTCGCGGTTGTTGAGATGGACCATCTCGTGTGCCAGGAAGCGGCGCAGCGCCGTGGTGTCCTCCTTGGCGAGGACGGCGGAATCGACGACGATCCGATAGTCGCCGATCCGCCCGTACGCTCGGGCACCACCGGTCACCGGCGCGAGGTCGACGTAGAGCTTGGGGATCAGCCGGCCGGCTGGCAGCGCCGTACGGTAGCGCGTCCACGCCTCAGGTGGCACATACGCGCTCGCGTCGTCCTCCGCCACGAGCCCGCGACTGCTCAGCCAGGGCAGTGCGAGGTAGACGAGCACCGTAGCGGCGACGAACAGGCCGGTGAACTCGGCGACGACGAGCGCCTCGCGAATGCCGAGCCAGCGGACGCAGCCGCCGTACCAGTCGATCATGAGTTCCGGCGGCACGGCGGGCGTGGCCTGTGCACCGTGTACGCAGTACAGCGGAGCGGAGCTGATGGTGTCGTGCTGCTCGACCAGCCACGCGTAGAGGTAGCCGGCGCTTGCCAGCGCGGTGACGACCAGAAGAATGAAACGACCTGTCGTCGCGTGCGGCAACGCGTCAGGGCTCAGGCGAAGAGTCTGCGCACCGCGGCGCTCAGTCCGCACCCGCGGCACCCTCCGGTAGTGCGGCGGTGCCGTTCTCGGTCAGCACGGCGGCAAGCATGATCGCAAGAAGATCCGCCTGTTCGGTGGTCACGCCGGCGTTGAGCGCGATCCGCCGCGCGCCCTCGCCGACCTGGCGGGCGTCGGTTGCGGTGAGCCGCGGCAGGCGGGTTTGCCCACCCGATGGTGGCCGGCTCCGGGCGAGCCGGCGCTGCGCCCGCCAGCGCCGCCACCGGGCGATCGTCCCGCGCCCCGCACCCAGGACGCTCACGGTCAACAACTCCGTCGTGACGCCGCTGAGCACCAGCAGGGTCACGTGGACAATGAGCGCTGCGGTGGCCTCCGGGTCGACCGAGTTGGGTGCCGCCCACCGGCGAGGCCGAAGGACAGCCGCGACGATTCGGCGGCGGATCATGTCGTTGCCGAAGTAGCCCGCGCTGACGATCGCCAGCGCGGCGCTGTGCTCCGGCGCGATTTCACAGACGATCCAGCTGCTGGCCTGGTCGATCGTCGGTGAGCTGTGCTCTGGCACGATGCCCTCCTCTGCTCGTCAGGTGTTTGTCGGCTCGGGGCGGCGTTCCAGCCGCTGGCCGGTGAGGGCTGCCACCGCGCGGCCGAGCGTGAGCGCGGTCTCGTCGGCGTCGTTGCCGTCGAATCGGATCGGCGGGGCCGCTGGGAAGGCCACCCGCCACTGGTCACTGATCTCCATGTCGTCGCCCGGTACCAGTAGGTGGATGCCGTGCACACCGTTGTTGGTCAGCAACCGGCGGCCGTCGTCGGCGGTATTCGGAAGATCTGTGATCAACGCGTCGGAGATGAACATGAGCTCGACATCGCAATCGGTGGCTCCGAGCCGGGCCACCTCCGTGACCGGAGGCAGCAGCAGAGTGCCGGCGCCGTCGACGGCCCCGGCCGGGCCGGTCAGCCGGGCACCCCGGTAGTCGGTCGCGGGCACCCGGGTGGCTGCCTCCTCCGCGAAATCGACCACCGCGAGCTCGTCTCCCGAACGCAGGTTGGTGCCGAGCCAGGTGAACAGTCGATCGAGCGCCCGGTCCCGGGGCACTGCGAATTCACTCATTGAGCCGGAGACGTCAACCACGATTACCATCCGGAGGCAGGCCGGTCCCCGCGGCCCAACCAACTGATACTCCTCGATCAAGCCGGACTGTTCCAACCGCTCCTGCACGGCATGCACGGTCTGCATGGCGAGCCAGCCCAGCAGAACCAGCGGCACCAGGACCAGAAGGAGCAGTGGAATGAGCCGCCGGGCGACCCCGTGCGCCGGGTCCAGACGGGTACCCCGGACGAGCGACGGGCCGGGCCGTAACAGGCCGGATGCCATCATGGCCTACTCTCTGTGCCGTCTAGCACGCCAGGACCAGGCTCGGGGTGGCTGGAGCCTCTGCCGTTGACGGCGCGCGGCACCGCCACGTCGGGCAGCACCGCCACGTCGGTGTGCCCCGACGGACCGTGGAACTCCAAGCGGAGTTCGGCAATCAGGTCGTCGATCTCTTTCCGGGTCATCGGGCACTCGGCAGCGAGCGAATCGATCGCGGAGCTGATCGTCCGCAGTGGCGCGAGGGCGACCGGAGCCCCGAACAGGTGCTGCGGCGTCGGGTCAGGCACGGCCAGGCCAGATCCGACGGGGGTGGTGTGCGCGGTGCGTTCTGTCGTGTCGGCGAGCGGATGCCCGCCGCGTCCGCCCACCGCCCGTTCATCGAGGACGAGGAGGCCGCCGACCAAGCCGACCCGCTCGCTCTGGTCGAGCGCCACATCTATGACGCTGCGCAGGGCGTCCCAGGCGTCTTTCTGCGCCTTGTTCCGGGCAATCAGGCGATTGGCTTTCCGGTCGAAATGCCGTGCGCGCGCAGCGCTCTGCGCCCAGATCTCGGAAGCGAGGAAGGTCCGGGCCACTATGTCGATGAGCAGCACCAGCACGAAGACCAAGGCCATCGGCACAGCAGGCACGGAGACGCTCGCGAAGATCTGCTCCTTGGGCGAGAACCGCATGTAGACCAACCACGCGATGGCGATGATTGCCAGCACGCCGACCACGCCGCTGAGCACCGTGCCGAGCATGGCGGAGCGCCGCGTACCCGGGTAGCCGGCCACCCAGCGATGCCCGAGCTTGCCGACGGTGCGCGCGACCCAGACACCCACTACGGGGATAAGCACCGCGAGCAGGATCGCGCTCATCCGCTCGGCGTCGAGCAGCCCGGCGTCCGCCTCCACGTCGTCGTTGAAGACCTGATACCAGAAGACCACCTCGACGACAATGAACAGCACCTCGACCAGGCTGAGCACCCAGGTGACGACGAGTGGCCAGTACGGGTCGAAGTATTTCCCCCGCCCGGGGTCGGTGCCGGGGCCGGGCTCCTGCGGCGCCGGCAACTGCCTGAAGCGCCCGACCTGACGCTGGTCCGAGACGACTCCCTTGAGCTGCTGGTACGCCCGCTGCTGCTGCTCCGCGGCGGAGGAGAGCTTCTTCGTCGCCTTCAGCAGCCTTTTGGCCTGTTTGGCGTCACGGGCGGCGAGCGTCGAGCTGGTCTCCAGCGCGACGGCGACCTCGCCGGGGCTGATTTGTTCCGGTGCAAGTTTCGCGGCCTGCGGGCGTTCGGCGCGCAGGATGCGCTCCCGCTCCCGCTCCACGGCACCGGACGGGAAGATCAGGTCGAACAGCCGGCTAGCCCAACGAGGGGTGTTCACCGCGCGCAGTCCTTCCGGCTCACGTCAATCTCGACCCGCCGGTTCTGTGCGGCACGGATCTTGTCGTGCCGACCACCAGGAAACTCGTCGACCAGCGGCCGGCGTGACCCGTATCCGGCGTCACGCACGCGCTCGGCCGGTGCGCCCAGCCTGATCAGCTCCGCCCGGACGGCTCGGGCACGGTCCTCGGATAGGCGCTGCCGGTAGCGCTTCGACTGGTAGGCGGCGGTGTGCCCGGTGACCAGCGCGTGCTGGTCCGGGTTCGCGCGCAACTGCTCGACCACCGGGCGCAGGACGTCTTCCACCTTCGGCCGCAACTTGTCACTGCCCGGCTTAAACAGCACGGTGCCCGGCGCGATGAACCGCGAACCGCAGGGCAGCCGCGTGCGGGTGGCCACCAGCGACACCGGGTCGAGCGGGAGATTGTCGTCGGAGACGCCGGACTCGCGGGGCTGCTTATCGAAGGTCACCTTGGCCTCCGCCTTGGTGAGGATCTCCAACCACAGCTCCTGGAGTGCCGCTCGGACGCTGCCGTCCAGCGGCTCAGCGGTGTCACCCAGCCCTGCCCAGACGATCGAGGAACCTCTCATGGTCTCGGCGGAGATCCGCTTGTCCCGCAGGAGAGCCTGGGCCAGGGCCGTCGGGTCGGTGTCTAGCGCGTCGCCGTTGACGTCGAGCTCGCCGGCGTTGGCCACGCCGTCGGAGACGACGAGGATCTGCTCGGCCTGCTGCCGCGCAGCGAACGTGATCGCGGCGAGCACGTCGCTCCCCTTCGCCTGCGGAGCAGCCTCACGGGCCCACTGCCGAACGCAGGAGATCACGGCGCCGCGAGCGTTGCGCGAGCTCTCCGCATCACCCGGTTTCGGGTCTAGGGCGACCCGGCGGACCACACTGGGCTGCATCCCTGCACCGTTGACCGCGATGAGCACGACCTGTCCCGCGCTCTTGCGTTCGCGGGCCCGCCCCTGCGCCTCATCAAGGGCTCTGGTGGCAGCCGGTGGCAGTTCGCCCCGCGCCGCCGATGCCGTGTTGTCGACCACGAGCGCGAGGTCGATCTTTTTGTTGTCCGACTCGAAGTGGTCCACCTCTACACAGAGCTTGTCGGAGACGCGGTCGGGTACAGGCTTTGGCCCGTCGCCGCCGTCGCCGCAGCCGCTCGACAGAGCCAGCAAGACCATGATCAAGAGTCCGGCGACGGGACGGAGAAGAGCATGAGAAGGGGCGAGGCTGGGCGCGGCACTCATGGGCGCTCCATCAATCGGTCAGTTAAGGGATAACGCCCTGCACAGGGACGGCAGGGCATGGACGTGACGATGGGGCCGAGAGTAACTCGATTTTTAACGCGACTACAACTTCTTTCCTAACGTCAATATTTAACTTTAATAAATATTGTTCGGCTACCGTGACGTACGATGCTCGGGTGCCGGATCCCGCCAATCACTTGACCGCCATCGCCGAAGCCGCCGAGAGCGTCCTCTCCCGCACCACGTATCGATCAATGAGGATGGAAGAGGTCGCCGCTGAGCTCCGGATCGAATCCGGACGTGGCCGCCCCTCCGGCCACCGTGGACGCAGCGGAGTCTGGCTGTATGGCGAGGTCAAGGCCAAGGGCGTGCTCGCCGCTCTGGCGGTCGCACACGCCTGGCAACGATGGATGGTGGAGCACCCACAGCAGATTGAGGCACCTGCCCTGCAACGGGCCGAGGATGCTCGGGCCGCCGTCCGGCATGCATTCGCCGACATCGCCGCGTTCTGTCGGAAGCACGACTTCCTCCTCGGCCAGCTTCGAGCCGGTCTGGGCGACACCGCCGCCGATCGGGTCCGCGGCGCGGCTGCCGGCGGCTCGCACAGCGCCGGGGAGCATGACTTCGGCGAAGGGCAACTGGCTGTGATCGCCAAGGAAGCCTGGCACGGACGATCAGCGATCTTTGCCGACTACCTGGCCGGACACCTCGCGTCGGCGACCGCTGCTTTCGCGCCACCGCAGCTACCCAAGGGCGCAGCACTGCACCTATCCAGCGTCGCCACCGTGGCCTGCACCGACGACCGCGAGGTGACGCCCGAAGTGCTTGCCGCCGGGCTGGAGGGATACTGGTTCGGGCGGTACGTGTCCAGCCGCGTGCCGTGGGCCCGCTCACTGGAGAGCGCAGAGGCCGTTCTGTCGCGCGCCGAGACCGGCGGCCGAGCCGCCCGGCACCACATCGACGCGTACGGCGCGTTGATCATGGAACTGCTCAGCACCAACGTCCTGCTGGTACGTGCCACAGAGGAAGCCAGCAAGGCCGAGCATCTGGTCGCCGCCGCCATCGAAGGTCCATATTCGGCTGATCATCAGGAGCGCGGCCAGACCCGCCGCCAGCTGATCGAGGTACGGGCCGACCTCACCAGCCGGCTGAGCCTCGCGCTTCACCGGCTCGGCCATTACCAGGAGTCACTCGCGCCGATCGAGACCTCGCTGCGGCTGGCGGACGAGGAACTCGCCGATCCGTCCCGCAAGGCCCGCGCCCTGACGAATCTCGCCGACACGCTCGCGGCGCTCGGTCGGCCCGACGAGGCCGTCGAGCATGCCGAGCAGGCGGTCCGGATCCGCAGCGCACCGATCGGCCGATCCGACCCGACCAGCCGGGAACGGTTGTCGTTGAGCCGCAACGCGCTCGTTCGCGCGTACGCCGCAGGCGGTCGCCTCGACGACGCCGTACGTGAGTCCCGGCTCCTGCTGGCAGACCGCGCGCTGCATCCACGCGGCATCCACCTGGCCCGGCTCGGCCTCGCCGACGTGTTGTTGCAGGCCGGTCACCCGACCCGCGCGGCGTTGGTGGCCCGCAAGACCCACCTCACCGACACACCCGGCTACCTGCCATTCAGCTATGCCTACCAGCACACGCTGCTGATCATCGCTCGTTGCACGCTCGACCTGGAACGCCCCGCGGAGGCGGCGGCCCTGCTCGCCGAGTCGCCGGCCCTGGACGACTGGTTCCGGACGACCGTCTCACCTCGGCTGGCGATCGAGATCCGGCTGTGCTGGGCGCAAGCCACCGGCGAGCCCGCAGAGCTGAACACCGTGGCTCGGCTCGCCGATCAGTCACTCGGGCCTGCTCACCCGACGACCCTGGAGGTTCGCCGCACGGTCGCACGCACCCTTTTCGCCAGTGGTGACGCAGAGGCCGCCCTGCGCGACTGGAACGCGATCCTCGGCGACGAGGCCGCCCTGGCACCGCACCACCTCGCACGAGTGGGCACGTTGACCGGGCTCGCCGAGGCACAGGCTGCCCTGGGACACGTCGCCCGGGCCCAGGCCCACTTCGCCGAGGCCCAGGCGATCACCGACGGCACCCCGGCGGATCGTCATCCGCTTGCCCTGGCGGCCCGGCTCGGCACCGCCCGGCTGGCCGCCCGCACCGGCCGGACCGACGAGGCCGTCGACCTGCTCGACCAGGTACGTGACCGCTCCCCAGCATACGACCGTCGCACCGGTGCCAGTACCGACGACGGTGCCTGGGAGCTACCCGCACTGGAGGACAATCACCCGCTGCTACGCGACGCCCACACTCTGCTGGCCCAGTTGCGTCCGGACGCGGTCAGTGATCTGGATGTCGCCTGGTGGACCATCACGGAGTGACAGCGAACCCCTTGCCCTGCTACGACGTCTTCCTCAGCTACTCCTGGATGGATTACGCCCTGGCGTGCCGACTCCAGGCCGCCCTGAAGGCCCAAGGGCTGTTGGTGTTCCGGGACGAGCGCGGCATCCGGGACTACCAGCAGATCGACGAGGCGATCGCCGAGCACCTAGCCCGGTCGCGGTCCCTAGTCGCGCTCTACAGCCCCGCGTTCCCGGAGAGCCCGTACTGCCGTTGGGAACTCACCACCGCGCTCGCCCAGGCCTACCGCCTAGACCGGCACACCCGCCGGGTGCTCGCCGTGCGGCACGGCGTAGATTTCGCCGACTTGGTTCCGGCTCAGCTGGCCGATGTGAAGCTGCCGGCCGCGACGGCCTCCGTGGAGGCGACTGCGGCATCGGTCGCGACCCATCTCGGCCAGGAGGTGGACGATCGAGTCCTGGGCGATGCGCCGAGCACCATCCCGGGAAGGTGGCTGCCGCACGAGCCCCAGCCAGCGCCTGCCTTCCGCGGTAGGTGGGCCGAGCTGTGGCGAATCAAGGCAGTGCTGACCCCCGGACACACACCGACCAGCCCCGGGCGGGTGGTCGCCGTACTGCTCGGCCTAGGTGGACAGGGAAAGACCGCGCTGGCTGTCGAGTACGCGCGCCAGTTCGCTGAGGAGTACCCGGGCGGCATCTTCTTCCTACACGGCTTCGGCAGCCACCTGAATGCTCACGGCGACCATGCGTTCGTGTTCGACATACGGCGACGTCAGCTTGAGTGGATCACGCGGCAGCTCACCAAGGGCCAGGAAGCCGACGAACACGCACTCCGCGACCATCTAGAACGCGCCAGTCTGCCGTACCTCTGGATCGTCGATGACCTGCCGCGCGACACCGGCGACGAACTCTTCGACGCGTTGCTCGCCCCCACCGCCAATGGCCGCACGCTAATCACCACACGATACGAGTCGGCGGCGCGGCGCGGCGAGCCGATCCGCCTGTCGGCCCTGGCCGACGAGGACGCGGTGGCGCTGCTCACCTCGGCCCGTCCCCCGGCAGCGGGCGAGCGAGCGGCCGCCCGCCAACTCGCCTGTGCCGAGCTCGGCGGGCATCCCCAGGCGCTGTCACTCGTCGCTGGGCTGGCTGCCACGGATAACTTCGCCGGATACGCTGCGTTGCGAGCAGAACTGGCCACGCCCGGGCCGGACGCGATGGCCCTCGCCGACGAGTTGCATGGCGAGGTCGCAGGACGGCGACCGGCGAGCGTCGCGGCGACGCTGCTCCGAAGCATCCGCGAACTCCCTGCTCCAGCGCGCGAGGTGCTTCAGCTGGTCAGCGTGCTCGCAACGGCCCCGATCACCGAGCCGCTGCTGGTCGAGATCATCGGCGCGGCCGACGACGTCGAGCCCGCCCAACGCGCCGCTCTCGTCTCCGCTGGCCTTGACGTGGCCCGGCAACGGGGACTGACCCAGCCGGTGCACGGTGACGATCAGCCGCTGTGGCTCGTACACGCTCTCGTGATCCGCACGCTGCGCTTCATCGATCTGGCGGACGAGCGACGCCAGCGGTTTCGCTGGGCCGCGTTGGAGATCCTCACCCGGCGGCTCGACGACAGCCGACCTAGGCTGCGCTATGCCCGGCTCGAACGGGACCTGCCTCACCTGCGCGAGGTGGCTCGGCCGGAGCAGGGCACCGGTGACCGGTACGCACTGAACGAAGCTGGCCGCGCCTATGTGGAGCTCGGCGACTTGGCCCGGGCCGAGGAGGTTTTCGCCCGGCTCGCCGCTGCCTGCCGGGCGACCCTGGGGGACGACGATCCGTCGACGCTCGCCGTGCTGGTGGGCCTCGCGGCAACGATGGATCTGCGCGGACGACACCGCCAGGCGATCGAGCTCAAGGTCAGGATCCACGCGGCCCTTGCTCGGGTCCTCGGCTCTCACGACCCGGCCACCCTGACCGCCCTGCACAATGTGGCGGTCGGGCACTTGAACCTGCGTGAGCCGGCTGCGGCTGCCGAGCTGTTCCGGACGGTCTACCGCGCCCGCCGTCGCCTGCTAAGCGTTCACAACGCCGACACCCTCGTCTCGCTCGGTGACTACGCGACCGCCGTGGCGAGAGCCGGCCGGCCGCGGCTGGCCCATCGGCTGCGGAGCGTCGTACACGAGCGGATGCAGCGGCTCCGCGGCGACGACGACGTCCTGACGTTGGAGGCGCTCAACAACCTTGGCGCAAGCCAGCACAAAGCCGGCGAGGTCGCCGCTGCGGCGACGTTCGAAGCGGTGTACGCGGGCCGGGTGCGGCTGCTGGGCCCTACCCATCCCGAGACGCTGAGTGCGGCGGAGAACGTCGCGATCGTCACCGACCCGGCCCGTCTCCATACGGTCTACGCCACGCGCGTCCTCGAACATGACCCCGCCGATCCACACGTCCTCGCGACCCTGCACAACCTGCTCGCCGACCTCGCACCGGAACTGCCGACGATGGACGGTCCGGTACCGGAACTGCCGGCGGAGGGCCGGCCTGCGCCGGACGGACCGGCCGCACCACCGCCGGGGCTGCTGCTCGATCCGTTGGAGGACTTCGACGCGAACACGGACTACCGGGTGGCCGTTTTCACCCGGGCACATGTAGTTCACGAGGAGCGGGTCCGCCGGTTGGGCGCGGAGGACGCGGAGACTCTGCTCGCCCTCTGCTACGTGGGGCATGCGTCCGCCCTGCTCGGGCAGGTCGGCCACCAACTCGAAGCCGCGCTGGACATCCTCACCGACGCGGCCGCCGGTCTGCGCGAGGCCCGCGGCGCCAATCATCCGCAGGCCCGCCTGGCCGACAGGCTGCGGGACTGGGTGGACGATCAACTCGACGGGTAACCAGCCGCCTCGGCAAGGACCCAGTCGTGCGGCGCGGCCACGGACTGCTCAGGCGGTCGGCGGGACGCCGTCGTTACCGTGCGCCACAACGCGCTCGGTAGCACAACCAGCGACATCGCTACCCAACTCTGGGCGTAGAGATCCGTCTTTCGGCCGACGGTCTGCGGCGCGAGACGGCGGACGTCGGTGAAGATCCGGCAGGCCCTCCCCCGCTGCCCGGTGAGCGCAAGCGCGACACCCAGCCCGTAGCGGGCATGCACGGTCTGCGGATGCCGGGGCCCCAGGACCCGCTCCATCCCACGGTGGGCCCGTTCGTGCAGCTCGAGCGCAGCGGCATAGTCGGCGCGCTGCGCCGCAGCCCGGCCGGCGAGCAGCAACGCGTGCAGGTGCAGCGGATGTTCGGGGCCGAGCAGTTGTGCCACGCGCGCGCGGGTGCCGGCGAGCAGCGCGGCGGCGTGCCGGGCCAGGCCGTTGCACAGCAGCGCGTGCGCGTACTCGACCTCGGTGGCGAGTGTGGTCAGGTTGAGCGGCCCGATCTCATCGCGCTGGCTTCGCAACAGCTCACCGACAGACCGGCACGCCCGCCGCCAGTGCGCCGGGTCCGGGTGGAGCTCCCAGAGGCCAAGCGCCAGGTGCGCCCCGTCGAGTACCAGCCGCGCCTGACGGGCGTGGACGTGGTCGGCGAGACCGTGGGCGGCGTAGTGGTCGACGACGAGTCGTGCGGTGTGCCGGGCCGCCTGCTGCTCGTTGGTGGTCAACTGGATGCGGGCCAGCTCGATTCGCGCCTCCTGAAGGCGTTCGAGCGCCAAGGAACCGTTGTCTGCGGCGAGATCCGTGACAAGCGTACGGATCCGAGCCGCAGCCTCGGCCATCTCACCCCGGATCACCCGGCTCCGGACGTACGCGATCCGTGCGGCGGCGCTCTCCGCGCTATGCGGTGTGGCGTGCAGGGCGGCGTCGAGAGCGGCCCAGACATCGTCTGCGGCGGCGAACTCGCCGAGTGCGTCGCGGGCCTGAGCGGTGATGAGCTCGACCTGTTGCGCGGACGACACCGCCGGCACCTTCGCCAGGTGGTGCAGTGCCCGCTCGGCCTGGCCGGCGTCGAGGCAGGCCCGGGCCGTGTCCACGAGGTCGGGGACGGTCGCCCACCCTCGGCCGACGATCTCCTCCAGGTAGGTCACCGCGACATGCGGCTGACCCCAGGTCGAGTAGTGCGCCGCGAGCAGCCGCAGCAACGCTTCCTGGTCTGCGGGACCGACGCGTGGGTCGGCACGCAGCCGGACGGCGTGGGCCATCAACTGCCCACGGGCGTCCGCCGGCAACTGTCTCGCGACGTCCAGCACGGCCGACGCCGCGTGGCTGGCCAGCGCAGACCGGTCGACGACCGCGGTGAGGTGGCTGCTGGCGGTCTCCCGTATGAGGGAATGCACCTGCCAGCTCGCACCGTCGGGGGTCGCTAGCCGGCGTTCCCGCAGCTCGACCAGGCCGTCACCGATGGTGGCCGACGGATCACGACGAACGGCTCCAGTCCGCTCAAGCACCTCGCGCAGCAGGGTCACCGGCACAGGCGCGGCGGCGCAGACCGTCGAGACGTCGAGGATCTGACGGGCGGCGGTACTGAGCCCGGTCATGACCTCCGCGAGGGCGGCGGTGACGGCGTCCAGCGGGGTCGGCCCGGCATCCAACCGACGTACGAAGTCCGCATAGGACTCGAATCCCTGCCGATCCTCCAGGTGTCGTCCAACCACCGTCAGCGCCATGGCGTGACCGCCAAGCCGGGCGACAAGCTCGTCGAACGCGCGTCTGTCGACCGGATCGAGGACCGGCATGCGGTACGCCCGCAGGAGCTGACCAGCGTCACGAGGCGTCATCGCAGCGATGGAGACATGCGGAAGACGCTCGTCCGCGGGACGCTCGTGACCGATCAGAACCGTCCGCAACAGTGGGCCGACTTTCGGTGCCAACCGCTGGGCCAATGTCGGATCCAAAGCCGCGGGCACATCGTCAACTACCCACAGTGCGGGCAGCTTGCCTACCGCGATCCGGTTGGCGAACGCGCCGCACAGTTGGTCGACTGTGCTGTCCGACGCGATCCTCAAATCGGTCCGGCCGGCCAGCGCCCGCAGCGCGTCGCCGTACGCGCCGAGAACGTCATCGGGGCTGGCGCCGGAGAGGCTGGTCCAGTAGACCCCGCCGGGGAATCGCGCACCGAACCGGCGGGCGTAGCTGGCGACAAGACTCGTCTTTCCGCTGCCGGGCAGGCCGTCGACGGTGACCAGGCCGCCGGTGGGGATGTCCTGCGTGAGCGTGAAGTCGCCGCGGTGCAGCTTTGAGTGCAGCTCCCAGGTCTCGGCAAAGCGTCCGACGAAGTTGGAGGTTCCCAGACCCGCGCTGCCGAACCAGACCAGCTGATCGGCGAGGACAGCTCCGCCGATGGCGCCCGTGGTGGCGTCGACCCGTTTCTTGATCCGTTTGGCGAGCGATCGCAGTGACCGTTCGTCGGTGTCCCCGGTCATCAGGGCGAAGCGCGCGTCGGCGAGTTCCACGGGGTGCAGGTGATCCACCGTCGGCTCCGGGTTGACCACCACCACCCGCCGGGTCGGATCGCCCTCACGATGCCCGGACAGGAACGCCGCGGTCAGCTCGACCTCGCAGGCCGGCCGGCCGGGAAAGCTACGCGAGAAGTAGGCCACGAGCACCTTCGACGCGTTGAGGGCGTCCTCGATCTCCGCTGTGATCGACTCGAACAGCGGGATTTCCTTGTCGTCGACGAACACCCGCAGGCCCTCGCCTTCAAGGGCTGCGGCAAGTCGGAGGGCGTCGTCCCGATCGGGCCCGGCCAGCGAGAGGAAGACGTCGTAGCCGCCCATCTGACCTCGCCTTCGCGCAATGGTCCGCCTCTGCGGCAGGACATGCCCAGAAGGTACCCGGGCTCCGCCGCTCGGCGACCCGGATATCGCCCGGCCGGGCCGATTGGCTGGAGACACGGGCGACTCAAGGAGATTCCGATGCTCTTTCCCACCAGCAGGCCCTCCGTCCTCCAGCGCACCGGCCTGCGGCCGCTGGCCACCCACGACCACCGCAACCGGTGGTGGCAGACAGAGCAGGCCGGCGAGGCTGTCCGGTTCCTGCTGCGGGTACTGACCGGCCTGTTCGACGACCAGATCGGGGGCTGCTGATGTCCGGTCTCGAACTGGTCCGTGCCGCGCAATTGCCGGCCGCCGGCTACCTGGTCCTGCGGGGCCTACCGCTGCTGACCGAGAGGGGCGAGGTCAACGCCGACGGCATCTTGCGTCTCGCCCTTGCCTTCGGCTCCCCGTCAACCCGTGACGGTGGACGGGCGCTGTGGCCGGTGACGCCCCGAATCGGCAATCCGGATTCGACATTCTCCGTGCGGGCCGGTGCGGCTGCCCTGCACACCGACGCCCAGTACCGGCCTGACCCCGAGGATCTGGTCCTACTCTTCGTCGTACGGCCAGCCCGGGATGGGGGCGACACCCTGCTCCTGGCCGCGGCGGACGCCGCAGCCGCTGTGGCTCGGGCCAGCGACCTGCGGGCGCTGCGGGCAGCGCGGTGGAGCTGGTCGGTGCCCGCCCAGTTCGCCGCCCAGCCGCCCTTCCGCGCGCCGGTCCTGTCGGATGACGGCACTATCCGCTGGCGGCGGGACAACTTCGTCGCGTGCGACCGGCGACAGCACGAGGTTGCCGAGCGGTTCGCGGCGGCGATCGCGGCCTCCGAGAAGATCGTCCAGCTACGGCTCGCTGCGGGCGACGCAGTGATCTTCGACAACCGGCGCATGCTGCACGGCCGTACCGCGTTCACCGACCCGCGGCGGATGCTCTACCGCGTACGGGTGCGTGCGGCGTGCTGACCCGGGTCGCACCGCTCGCCACCACGCCGCCGGACCTCGATCGCGACTACCGCTGGGCGGTCGCTGCCGCGCGGGCCGCCGCCGATGTCCCGGCGTTGGGCGCCGAGGCGGAACTCTGGATCGTGCGGGGCTGGGTTGACGTAGCCGTCGGGTGTGCGGTCGCGGGATCCGCAGTGACCGTAGTAGGCCTGGATGACGTCGTACGGGAGACGGACGTCTCGTATGGATGGCGCTTTGCCCAGCGGTTGCGACTGCTTCGCGGACAGTGGGGACCGGTGCCCAGGTGGTATCCGGAATGCGGGTCGGCTCCGGTCGAGGCCGACGGCGTCGACCGGTGGGAGACGGTGCGGGCCAGCCGAATAGTCGCGGACTTCTGCGATGCGCTCGCGGCCGTCGAAGGGCCCGACAGTTACGCGACCTGGCCGGCCACGACCGGCGAACTCATCCGCCACGCCAGCCGATACCGGCCGTCCCCGGCGCACGCGTTCCGGGTAGTTGACTGCGATCTCGATCCAGGTCTGCCTGGCCGGATGTGGATGCGGCTGCCGCAGGGGGCCGCCGCCCTCCACCTGGCCCGGCGGCCCGTCGACCGGGCCGCGATCGTGCGTACGGGCATTCATGAGGGGGCCCACCTGGACCACCTACTGGCCGCCCCGAACCCGATCGAGTGCGGTGTCGGCCTGCTGGCGGCGGAGAGTTACGCGATGGCGGTCGAGATCCTCGCGGCGGCCGAGTGCGCCGCGCGGGGCGAGGCCAAGCTCACCGCGATGCTCCGCGCCGGCCTGGTGGAGCGGGTCGGTCGCCTGCCGGGTGGGATAGCGGAGCGGGCCGCTCGCGGCTGGCCGTCCGCCTCGCTGCGGGCCATGCTCGCCACCGGATCGTCGCGTTTCGCTGGTCTCCCGACGCTGGCCGACAACTACGTCGTGGGGCCGCTGCGACTGCTCGCGGGACGTACCACCATGCTGCCGCCTCAGCTTCAGCACGACCTCGGGCGTCGGTGGCACGCAGCCACCACCGCCTTCCCGGCCGCGCTGGCACTCGCCGAGGCCGCCGCAGTTGGCTGGGGCTCGGATACTGAAACCGCTTCGGAGAGAGCAAACCCGTCCACCCTGGACGAAGGGAGCCGTTGAGCATGTCCCAGGTGGGTGAACGTCAACCCAGCGACCATGAACTGGCCGAAGAGCTCCGCCTGGTGCGGCAGGCCGGGCTGGTGAACCTCCGCGGCATGAGGTTGACCGGCCTACGGCACTGCGCCGCCAGGTGCGGCTTCGGCGAGGACGCACGATCGTCGGCACCGGTCGTGGCGCTGTTGACCGCCGTGCTGGCCGAAATCGAGGAGGGTCGGCTGGGCACGGCCGCACGCTACACGTTTGGGCTTATCCCCGGCACCCGGGACTGGCCCGGCCAGGACCGCCGCCGCCGGGCGGCCGAAGCGTACGGCGTGACCGCCGATCGCTTCCGCAAGAGCTACGAACACATGATCGTGAACCACGTGACGGAACTGATCCTGGACCGTGTCAACCAGGCGGACATTGAGCCGGCTGCGGTCCGGTCAACGCCAATGCAGAACCAGCCCCGGATACCCCACCCACCCGCGATCCTCGGGTTGCCACCGGAGATCGCCCATCTTGAGGGCCGCTCGGCGGAGCTCGCTGACATCGTGGCCGCGCTCTCCGTCGTTCCCGCAGACAACGTCCCCGTGATCTGCGCACTGCACGGGATGGCCGGGGTCGGCAAGACGGCACTGGCGGTCCGGGCAGCGCGGATCGTTTCGGAACGATATCTCGATGGGTGTTTGTTCCTTGATCTCCACGGCTTCACGCCGGGCACCGACCCGCTCGACGTCGGCGAGGTCCTCGACCGGTTGCTGCGCCGGCTCGGCGTGCCCGGCGACCAGATCCCGCACTCCACCGACGACCGGGTGGCGCTCTACCGCGACCAGATGGCAGCCCGTCGGCTGCTGCTGATCCTCGACAATGCGCGAGATGCGGCGCAGGTCCGTCCACTGATTCCTGCGAACGCTCAGTGCACGACGCTAGTCACCAGCCGGCACCGGTTGGTCGCGCTGGACGAGGCCCGGCTGGTACGGCTGGACGTGCTGGGCCAGGTCGACGCGCGACGGCTGTTCCGGTCGGTCATCGGACAACGTGCGCCCGACACGAACAAGGCTGTCGACCGCATCGCAGATGCATGCGGCGGACTCCCACTGGCGCTGCGCATCCTGGCCGCACGTTGGCGGGCGGATGACACGTTCACGCCCGATGAGTTGGCCGCTCGACTGTCGGCCTGGCCAGCCGGTGTCGACGAGTTCGACGACGGGGAGCGCAGCATCGCTGCGGCGTTGACTCTATCGCACGCGGCACTAACCGACGACGATCGTAGCCTGTTCACCGTGTTGGGCGTGGATCCTCAGGCCGAGATCGACGTCTACGCAGTTGCCGCCATGGTCGGCCGTTCGCTGGCCGAGACGCGGGCGACGCTCGACCGGCTCACCACCCGGCATCTGCTCAGCCGGGTGGGCCGTGGCAAGTACCGGATGCATGACCTCGTGGTGGCCTACTGCCAACGGTCCGCAGCGCGCGAGATCGCCGCACCGCAGCGCGGCGTTCTAGTGCGCCGGCTGCTCGACTACTACCTGGCGAGCGCGGACAGCGCAGACCGAACAATCACCCCGCACCGCCACCGTGAACCGCTCAAGCTGGCCCACCCACCAGCGGAACTTCCCGATCTCTCCGTGTACGAGAGCGCACTGGCCTGGCTGTCCGAGATGGAGTCAAGGCTGGTACGGCTCTGCACATTAAGTTCCGCTGCCGGCCACGACGCCACATGCTGGCAGCTGGCGTATACCCTTCGCGGCTATTTCTTCATCACCAAACGTTGGGCACCGTGGGAGTCAACCCACCGCACCGCCCTCGATGCGGCACGGCGGTCGGGCGACCTGCGGGCAGCTGCCATGATCGTCAACAACCTAGGCCTCGCCGAACTCGAACAGGGCAACGTCGAGGCGGCGGCGAGGCACTACGAGGAAGCGCTGACGCTGTTCCGCACAGTCGGCGACGAGCACGGCGTACACACGGCGCTGGCCAATCGGGCCTGGCTGAGTTTCTACGAGGGCGACTACGCCGGGTTCCTGTCGGCCAGCCTGACGGCGCTGGCCTTCTACCGCGCCGTTGGCGCTGACCGCAACGCTGCCATCACCGAACGCGGCATCGCCCTGGCACAGGTCCGGCTGGGCGAGTCGGTGGAGGCAATCGCCCACCTGACCGCGGCGCGCGCAACCTTCGCGCGGCTCGGCCTACGCTTAGACGAGGTGATGACCCTCAACTGCCTCGGCGAGGCCTTCCAGGTGGCCGGTCGGCTCGCCGAAGCGCGGGACGCGCTGCTGCAGGCCGTCGACCGGGCAACGCCAGCCGGCACCGAGTACGAGCGCGGTCAGGCGCACCAACGCCTGGGAAACATCACGGCGTTGACAGGGGACGTACGCGGCGCGCGCGGACACTGGTCGAACGCACTCGAAATCTTCGAGGCACTGGACGCACCTCAGGCGGCTCAGTTGCGGAAGCGGCTAGCGGATCGCCTGAAGGGTTGACGATAGCCTTTCAACAGGCGCCCGGCGCGTTCCCGATGCTTGATGAACCTCGCAGGGAGTAGATTCCGCCTCCATCGCAGTCCCTTCACGGGCGTCGCACCGCGTCCCACCGACGCCGGGTCGGTCCAACGGCTCCCGAGCACCCGGCGAGCGACCACCCGCCACCGGCGTACGCGAAAAAGGCCCCGACCGGCAGAGATCTGCCAGGTCAGGGCCTTGCTCGTTGGTGCGCCGCCAGGGACTCGAACCCCGAACCCGCGGATTAAGAGTCCGCTGCTCTGCCAGTTGAGCTAGCGGCGCTCGTTGGCAACGGGGAGAACACTAGCATGGCCCGTGAGCGGGGTTCCAATCCGATCCCCGGGTCGTCCCTTCGGCCGACCTTCCGGTGACATTTGGTGCCAACTACGCACAAGGCTTGGGACGGGCTGATGCCGGATGGCTCGGGTACGGCACGATGTCCGCCAGGTGCGTGAGACAGGGGTGGGGATGGGCAGGTTCGCGCGGGCCGGGGGGTTACTGGGCGCTCTTGGCCTGGTGGCGTCGCTGGCACTGTCGGGTTGTAGTGGCGATTCCAGCGGTGCCCAGTTCGTGGAGGGCAGTCAGCCGACAGCTACCGGTTCGGCGGCGCCGGGCACTCCGGAGGTGTCCAGTGGGCCGCCGTTGACGGTGAGCCCGGCCGACGGCGCGAAGGACCGTCCGGTCAGCGCGGAGATCGGGGCGAAGCTGCCGGAGGGGGGCAAGGTCACGCAGGTGACCTTGACCACGGAGAACGGCAAAAAGGTCAAGGGCAAGCTGCGTACGGACGGCTCCTCCTGGGTGCCGTCGGCGCCGTTGAAGTGGTCCACCCGCTACACCGCCACGGTCACCGCCACCCAGCCGGACGGGTCGGTCAGCGAGGGCACCAGCACCTTCACCACGATGGCCAAGCCCGCCTCGGTGATCAACTCCGGGTTGTACCTGTTCGACGACCGGACCTACGGGGTGGCGATGCCGGTGGTGGCGGAGTTCCACCCGGGCATCGCGAAGAAGGACCGGGCGAAGGTGCAGAAGCGGATGTTCGTGCAGACGGATCCGCCGCAGCCGGGTGCCTGGCACTGGGTCAGCAACGGCACCCAGGCGTACTACCGGGCCCCGGAGTTCTGGAAGCCGGGCACGAAGATCTCCGTACGCATCGCCCTGGCCGGCATCCCCCTGAGCAACGGCCGGTACGGCAATGTCGACCGGAGCGCCACCGCCAAGATCGGCTCCGCCTTCGAGATGAAGGTGACGAACTCCGACAAGCAGATGCGGGTGTACGAGAACGGCAAGCTGATCAAGACCTTGCCGGTGAGTCTCGGCAAGAAGAAGACTCCCTCCTCCAGCGGCACCCTGGTGGTGATGGAGAAGAAGGAGGCCACGGTCTTCGACACCATGGACGACCCCGACCCGGAGAACCGGTACGTCACCGACATCCAGTTCGCCCAGCGGCTGACCTGGGGTGGCGAGTACATCCACGCCGCCCCCTGGTCTGAGCATGTGCAGGGGCGGCAGAATGTCTCCCACGGCTGCGTGAACGTCTCCATGGCCAACGCCAGGTGGCTTTTCGAGCGTACGAAGATCGGCGATCCGATCACCATCACCGGCACGGAGCGTCAGTTGGCGCCCGGCAACGGGTGGACCGCGTGGGACCTGAGCTGGGCGGAGTTCGTCAAGGGCAGCGCCCTGCCGGTGCCGGAGGGTGGTGCTGGTCCGGCGGTCTGACCGGGCCAGATGTGTCACTATCCGGACATCCCGCTTCACGTGTTTCGGTTCACCCTCTGCAACGGGTACGTGAGCTGATGCGTCAGTGAAGGGGACGGGCAGCGGACCACGACTGTGAGGACACCATGCGAGTTCGGGACCAACGCAACTGGCGACGGGCGAGCCTCGCTGCGGGGATGCTCGCCGTGGCGTTGGCGCTGACCTCCGCCTGCACGGGCGGCGGTAAGGGCGGCGGCACGGCGCCGGGCTGGCAGGGCGGAGCCGATCAGCCGGCTGCCAAGGCGTCGGTGACCATCAGCGAGCCGGCCGCCGAGGCGAAGAACGTGCCGGCCTCCACGGCCATCACCTTCGCCGCCGAGCAGGCCGAAGAGACCTCGGTGGAGTTGACCGACTCCGCCGGGAAGAAGGTCAAGGGCACCCTGGCGCAGGACGGTAGGAGCTGGCTGCCGTCGAAGGCGTTGTCGTACGGCGAGTCGTACACCGCCACGGTCACCGCCACCGGGGACGACGGGGTGCCGGTGACCGCCACCAGCGCCTTCACGGTGATGAAGCAGCCGAGCAAGCAGGTCCGGATCACCAGTTTCCTCGGCGACGACCAGACCGTCGGGGTGGCCATGCCCCTGATCGTGAAGTTCGGTCGGGCCATTCCGGAGAAGCACCGGGCCGAGTTGCAGCGGCGGATGACGGTGACCTCCACGCCGGCCCAGGAGGGCATCTGGCACTGGGTCAGCCCCACGGAGGTCCGCTACCGGCCCAAGGAGTTCTGGCAGGCCGGGAGCAAGGTGTCGTACCGGGTGCAGGCCGGTGGGTTGCCGCTGGGCGACGGCTGGTACGGCCGGGCGGATCTGACCGTCGACATCAAGATCGGCCCTAAGCTGGTGATGACGGTGGACAACAGCACCAAGCGGATGGTGGTGACCCGCGACGGCGAGAAGATCAAGACGATCCCGGTGAGCCTGGGCAAGAAGAGCACCCCCTCCTCCAGCGGCACGATGGTGGTGATGGAGAAGCTGCGCAAGACGGTCTTCGACACCTTCGACGAGTTGGGTCCGGAGGAGGGGTACCGCACGAAGATCGACTACGCCCAGCGGCTGACCTGGGGTGGCGAGTTCATCCACGCCGCCCCCTGGTCGGAGGGGCAGCAGGGCACCACGAACGTCTCCCACGGCTGCGTGAACGTCTCGATGGCCAACGGTGCCTGGCTGTTCAACAACACCAGGGTCGGTGACCCGATCGTCGTCAAGGGCACCGAGCGCAAGCTTCAGCTCGGCAACGGCTGGACGGACTGGAACGTCAGCTGGGAGGAGTACGTCAAGGGCAGTGCCCTGCCGTACGAGCCGGCCGCGGACGTGCCGACCGAGGAGCCCGACCCGGAGGTCTCGACCAGCACCGCCCCCTGAGGCCAGGCCAGCACCGCCCCCTGAGCCTGCCAGGGGGCGGTCGGCCGGTCACCGGTTGGGCTGCGGGTCTCCGCCTCGGCTGATCTTGAGGGTCAGCACGTCCGTGCGGACCGTGAAGTGCCCGTGGAAGAGGGCGGCGCCGTTGCTGCCGTACCCGATCTGGGTGGCGGTGATCAGCGGATGGCCGAGCGCCACGCCGAGCCGGGCGGTCGCCTCCTCGTCGGCCAGGACGGCGGCTAGTTCGATCTCGGCCCGGCACACCGGCATGCCGGTGGCGCTGGCCAGGAACTCGAACATGTCCAGGTCGATGCTGACCAGGCCGGAGGGGTCCAGGTCCCGGCCGTCGAAGCTCAGCGGCAGGTGGTCACGGATCCAGGCGGCCGGTGCGCCGTCCACCGCGAAGAGGCGGTCGACCCGCCACACCGGTGCCTCCGGCGCCAACCCGAGCACCTTGGCGCAGTCAGCCGGGCAGGTGGCCCGGCTGACTGCGGCATCTTGCAGGGTGGGTCGGTGGCCGGAGGCGGTGATCCGGTCCCGCAGGGCGGTGACGTCGCTGATGGACACCGGCACCCGGTCGGCACCGTCGTGCACGAAGGTGCCGATCCCCCAGGTACGGGTCACCACTCCCTCGGCGGCTAGCTGGCCCAGCACCTCGCGCACGGTGGCCCGGCTGACCTCCAAACGTTCGGCCAGGTCCCGCTCGTTGGGCAGCTTGTCGCCCGAGTGGAACTCGCTGCCGATCAACTCCCGGAGTCGGCCGTGCGCAGCCTGTAGCGCGGTCTCGCGCCGAGCCATCCGCCCTCACCTCATCGTTTCGCCGTCAACGGCCTAGGGAGTGTAGTTCGTCCGGGCCCGCCGGGCCGATCGGCCGACAGGTCACCAGACCTGTTCGAGCACCCGCATGGTGTTGCCACCGATCACCTTGGCGATCTCGTCGTCGGAGTAGTCGTGCTTGACCAGCCAGCCGACGATGTTGCCGAAGGCCTCGCCGGGGTTCTCCAGTCCGGACACGTACTCCACCCGCGGGTGTTCCGGCCGGTTGCCGGCGTCGTGGGCGTAGTTGCCGGCGTAGGTGTTGTGCACCCCTACATGGTCGCCGAACATGGTGTCCGGGCCGAAGGTGACATGGTCGATGCCGACCAGGTCGACGCAGTAGGTGAAGTGGTCCATCACGGACTCGATCGAGTGGTGCTTGTGCGCCTCGGACAGGGTGGTGTGCGGGGCGGCCTCGATGCCGATCACCCCACCCCGCTCGGCGCAGGCCCGGATCACCTCGTCCGGCTTCATCCGGGAGGTGTCCCACACCGCCCGGGCACCGGCGTGGGTGATGAACACCGGCACCCGGCTGGCCTCGATGACGTCCAGGCAGGTCTGGTCGCCGGAGTGCGAGATGTCGATGGCGATACCGAGCTTGTTCATCCGGTCCACCGCGCGCCGCCCGAAGTGGGTCAGGCCGCCGTCGTGCTTCTCCGACAGGCCCCCGCCGAGCATGTTCGCCTGGCTGTAGGCGATGCCGAGCTGGCGGACCCCGAAGCCGTACAGGATGTCGATGCGGTCCAGTTCGTTCTCGATCGGGCTGCTGCACTCCAGGCCGGCGACCAGGGCCAGCCGGCCGTCCCGCTTGGCCGCGTGGATGTCGGCCAGCGAGGTGGCCAGGAAGACGTGGTCCTGCTTGTAGAGGTCACTCATCCGCATCCCGAGGGCGTAGATGAGGTCGTTCCACTTCCAGCCGTTCTCGCTGGTCACGCAGGAGGCACCGGCCATGAAGTTGTCGAAGACCGCGGTCAGGCCGGACCGGGCCAGGCCCTCGTAGCCGGTGCGCTGGCGGGCGGTCCGGTTGTAGGCCCGCAGCTCGCGGACGTCCTCGGGCAGGATCACCGGGTGCTCGTGCAGCGAGATGGCGGTGTGCTCGGTGAGCAGCCGGGTCACCCGGGCACGCTGGGTGTCGGTCAGGCCGAGGTCGTGCTCCGGCACCCGACCGACTTCCTTGGCCAGTGTGAACACCCGGTAGTCCGAGTGCGGCTCCAGGTAGGAGTACGACCTGTGGCCCTGGTATCGGGGGGCGGGATCTAGCAGCAAGACCTTCTCCTTGTCAGGACGGATGGCCGGCCGTCACGCGGCCAGCGGATAGTGACAGGCGACCGGGTGGTTACCGGCGGCCAGCGGGGGTTCGGTGGTGGCGCAGGTGTCGGTCGCCTGCCAGCAGCGGGTCCGGAACCGGCAACCCGAGGGCGGGTTGACCGGGCTGGGCGGGTCGCCGGCCAGCAGGATCCGCTGCCGCTGCTGACGACCGGCCGGGTCGGGCACCGGCACCGCGGAGAGCAGGGCCCTGGTGTACGGGTGCCGGGGCGAGTCGTACAGGTCGATCTCCGGACCGGTCTCCACCAGCTTGCCGAGGTACATCACGGCGACCCGGTCGGAGATGTGCCGCACCACCGACAGGTCGTGGGCGATGAAGACGTACGCCACACCCAGTTCCTCCTGGATGCGTTCCAGCAGGTTGACCACCTGGGCCTGGACGGAGACGTCCAGTGCGGAGACCGGCTCGTCGCAGACGATCACGTCCGGGTTCAGGGCCAGGGCCCGGGCGATGCCGATCCGTTGACGCTGCCCGCCGGAGAACTGGTGCGGGTAGCGGTCCAGGTGCAGGCTGGCGTCCAGACCGACCAGCTCCAACAGCTCCTTGATCCGCTCGATGCGGCGACGCCGGTCCAGCACGTCGGGGTGGATCTCGAAGGGCTGGAGCAGGATCTCCCGGATGGTGCGCCGGGGGTTCAGCGAGGTGTACGGGTCCTGGAGCACGATCTGGATCCGGCGGCGCAGGGCCCGCAGCTCCCGCCCCTTGGCCTGGTGCACCACGGACTTGCCGAAGCGCACCGCCCCGGAGGTGGGCTGCTCCAGCCCGACGAGCATCCGGGCCAGGGTGCTCTTGCCGCAGCCGGACTCCCCGACCACACCGAGGGTCTCCCCCCGGCGCAGGTCGAAGGAGACCCCGTCGACGGCCTTGACCACCCCGCCGGAGACGAAGGGGACCCGTCCCTTGACGGGGAAGTGCTTGACCAGGTTCTCGACCCGTAGCACCACGTCATCGCTGGGTGGCACCGAGCACCTCCTCGTGGTGGTGGCAGGCGCTGGCCCGCTGGGCGGGCAGCAGCTGCAACGGCGGCAGGGTCACCAGGCACTCCTCGGTGGCCCGGGGGCAACGCAGGTGGAAGGGGCAACCGGTGGGCAGCCGGGCCGGGTTGGGCGGGGCGCCCGGGATGGCGTAGAGCTGTTCGTCGCGCCGGTCCACCCGGGGCATCGAGGCGAGCAGCCCTTCGGTGTACGGGTGCGCCGGCCCGGCGAAGATCTGCTCGACCGTGCCGCGTTCGACGATCCGGCCGGCGTACATCACCGCCACCTCGTCGGCGACCTCGGCCACCACACCCAGGTCGTGGGTGATCAGCAGCAGACCCATGCCGCTGTCCCGCTGGATCTCCGCCAGCAGCTCCATCACCTGGGCCTGCACGGTCACGTCCAGGGCGGTGGTGGGTTCGTCGGCGATCAGCAGGTCCGGTTCCAGAGAGATGGCCAGGGCGATCATGATGCGCTGGCGCATACCCCCGGAGAACTGGTGCGGGTAGTCGCGCAGCCGGTCCTTGGCGGCCGGGATGCGTACCCGGTCGATCAGTTCGATGGCCCGGCGGCGGGCGTCGGCGCGGGACATGCCCCGGCGTACCCGCAGCACCTCCATGATCTGGTGGCCGATGGTGAAGACCGGGTTGAGGGCGGCCATGGCGTCCTGGAACACCATGCCGATCTCCTCGCCGCTGATCCGCTCCCGCTGCTTGCGCGGCAGGCCGAGCAGCTCCCGGCCCTGCAACCGGACCGACCCGCTGACGGTGGCCGGCGGTACGTCGAGGATGCCCATCACCGCCTGGGCGGTGACGCTCTTGCCGGAGCCGGACTCGCCGAGGATGGCCAACGTCCGTCCGGAGTCGACCTCCAGCGACACCCCGTTGACCGCGTTGACCGGCCCGCTGTGGCCGGGGAACGCGACCCGCAGGTCGGCGATCTCCAACAGGGTCATCGCAACACCCCGGCTCGGCGCAGGAAGTCCCGCACGACCTGCTGGAACAGCTCCGGCTCCTCCAGCTGCGGGGAGTGGCCGGAGTTCTCGAAGACGACCAGTTCCCCGTTGGGCACCAGGTCCGCGATGACCTGGGAGGCCTCCACCGGGGTACGCCAGTCGTGCCGGCCCACGGTCACCAGGGTCGGGCAGGTGATCGAGGGCAGCTTCGGCTTGAGGTCGTACCGGGGCATGTTCTGCCCGAAGGCCGCGTTGTGGGTCCGGTAGTGGAACCGGGTGGCGTTAAGCCGCGCCTCGTCCTTGGCCGGGTCGTGCTGGTGGTCGTAGAGCGGCAGGATGGCCCGCCAGTACTCGCGCAGCTGCTCGTTGCTCTCGAACCGGCCGGTGCCGATGCGGTCGATGACCCACTCCGGGATGACCGAGCGGTCGGTGTTGCGGGCCCGTTCCACCGCCAGGTGGTCGTGTGCGGTGTCCGCCGCGGTGTCCCGCAGCACCAGGGCGGAGACCCGGTCGGGGTGGGCGATGGCGTACTCCATCGCGATGAACCCGCCGTACGACCCGCCGGCCATGACGATCTTCTCGTAGCCGAAGTGCTCCCGGATGGCGTCCACGTCGGCCACCCACTGCTCGTGGGTGAAGGGCTCGTCGTCGCTGGACTCCCCGGAGCCCCGGGCGTCGAAGACGATGACCCGCAACCGGTCCGAGAAGGGGCCGAAGGAACGCTTCGGCTCGCTGCGCGAGCCCAGCCCCGGCGCACCGTGGTGCACGATCATCGCCGGGCCGTCCTCGGGGCCGAAGGCCTCGACGACCAGTTCCGCTCCATTGATTTTCATCGGACCCCCTCGATGATGTTGGACGCCAGGTCGCGCGGGTAGCCGGTGAGCCGGCGCGGACCGTCCTGCTGCACCAGGACCGTGTCGGAGATGCGGTAGCCGGCGTGGCCGGGCACGTAGACACCGGGTTCGCTGGAAAGCAGCATCCCGGGGGCGAGCACGGTGTGATCGCCGTCCTCGACCCACGGCGCCTCGTGGTTCTGCAGCCCGATGCCGTGCCCCTGCCGGTGCCGGATGTAGTCACCCAGCCCCTGGTCCCGCAGCACGTCCAGGCAGATCTTGTTGACCTCGGCGCAGGTCCGGCCGGCGACCATCGCCTGGGTGCCGACCTCCTGCGCCAGCCGGTCGGCCTCGTAGTAGCGCACCTGCTCGGCAGTGGGCTCACCGATGATGAAGGTCCGCTCACTCTCCACGAAGCGGCTGGCCACCGCCGCGCCCAGGGAGAGGATCAGGGTGTCCCCCGGCTGTACCCGTCGACGGGTCGGCAGGCCGTGCGGCAGCGCCGAGTTGGGACCGGCGTAGACCAGTCCCCCGGCCAGCTTGGTGGTGTAGACGACCAGGTCGTAGTTGGCGTACATCTGATCGGTGCCGTAACCGATCACATGCCGGGCGATCTCGTCCTCCCGGGGCAGCGGGCCCCCGGAGGCCAACGCCTCCTCGATCAGAGCGCGCCCGGCGGCGAGCATCTCGTCGCAGATCCGGGCGGCGGCCTCGTGGAACGGGATCTCCTCGGGGAACTTGCACAGGCGCAGCTTCGCCACCGCGTCCGTGGTGACCAGTTCCGCGCCGCCGATGGCCCCGGACAACGCCCGGAAGGCGGCCACGGACACCCCGGCGCTCACCCCGATGCGGCGTCCCGCCCCACCGGGCCGGGACAGGGCGGCGGCCAGGGTCTCCTCGGCGCTGACCACCCCGGGGTACTCGAAGTAGCTGACCGTCGGCAGGGTCACCCCCTGCTGCGCGGCGTACTCCTCGTCCAGACGGGGGATGACCAGCAGGGGCTCCCCCACGCGGGGCATCCACAGGTAGACCGGTCGCTCGGTGGCGATGTAGAAGAAGCCGCTGAGGAAGGCGACCTCCGGCGGCGAGGTGGCCAGGTAGCCGTCCAGGCCGCGCTCGTCGAGCGCCTCGCTGAGTCGGGTACGGACGCTGGTGTAGAAGCTGTCGGGAAGTCGCACTGGTCAGCCTCCGTTGCGGCGGGGGTCACGGGAGTCGTTGAACCGCATCCCGGCGAGGGTCGCGGCGAGCACCAGCAGCAGGATCGCCAGGGACGGGAAGAGGGTCTGCCACCAGGCGATCGCGATGGTGCCGCTGCGCTGGGCGTTGAGCAGGATCCGCCCCCAGGACCAGGCGTCCGGGTCGCCGAGGCCCAGGAAGCTCAGGCCGGCCTCGGAGATCACCGCCCGGGAGGCGGTGAGCAGCACGCTGACCACCATCAGGGAGACGACCGCTGGCAGGATCTCGCGGGTGACGATCCGCCAGCCGGTGGCGCCGAGCACCCGGGCCCCGTCGATGTACGGCATAGCGCTGATCACCAGCCCCTGCGAGCGGATCAGCCGGGCCACCTCGGGCCAGGCGAAGAACCCGATGATCAGGGTCAGGGTGACCACGCTGGGGCTGACCACCGCCGCCAACATGATCATCAGGGGCAGGGTGGGCAGCGCCAGCATCACGTCGGTGATCACGGTGGCGACCGCGTCGATCGGACGGAAGTACGCCGCCGCCAGACCGATCGTGGTGCCCAGCACGATCGCGATCAGCGAGGCGGCCAGGCCGATCACCAGACTGGTCCGGGTGCCCCAGACCACCTGGGCGAAGACGTCCTGCCCCAGGTCGTCGGTGCCGAACCAGTGCGCCCCGGAGGGCGGCTGCAGCACATCCGGCCCGGCGCCGCTGGGCTCGTCGGCGATCAGCGGCGCGAAGACCGCCATCACCACCATCACCAGCAGCACCAGCACCGACAGCGCCACGGTGGGCTGCCGCAGGTAACCCAGCCAGGAGGACCGCTTGGACACCGTCGGTGCCGACGGCGGTGCCGGCTCGGTCAGCACAGGGGCACTCACGGCACCCTCCCTTCGTTCACGGTGGCGGGGACACGCACAGGTCGAATGTGGTTCGCGGCTGCGGGGCTCCGCTGCGCTGCACTCCTCGCGCTCACAGGCGGATCCGGGGGTTGAGGACGGCGTAGAGCATGTCGGTCAGGGCGTTGGCGAACACCACCGTGACGGCGAGCATGATGAACGCCCCCTGGATCACCGGGTAGTCCTGCTGACCCACCGCCTCGTAGATCAGGCGGCCGACCCCGGGGTAGGCGAAGACCGTCTCGGTCAGCACCGCGCCGCCGACCAGGGTGCCCAGTTGCAGGCCCATCAGGGTCAGTGCCGGCAGGATGGCGTTGCGCAGGCCGTGCTTCCAGACCCGGCGCCGAGCCGACAGGCCCCGGGCCTGGGCGGCCCGGATGTAGTCCTCACCGAGGACCTCGATCATGTTGGTCCGCAGGGTCAACGCGTACGGGCCGAGTTGCACCAGGACCAGGGAGAGCACCGGCAGCACCAGGTGGTGGGCCAGGCTCAGGTAGGCCCCCACCCCCCGGGTGTCCGGGTCGATCGCCCCACCGATCGGGAACCAGCCGAGCTGGGCCCCGAAGAAGACCAGCAGCAGGATGGCGACGCTGGGCACGAAGAGGGCGTTGGCGCTGATGCCGAAGCCCTGCAGGGCACGGTCGAGCCACTTGCCCCGGTTGACCGCGGCGGTCACCCCGATCGGGATACCCACCGCGACGGTCAGCACGAAGGCGCAACCGGCCAGCAGCAGGGTCCAGGGCAGCCGGTCGACGATGATGTCGGTGACCGGTTGGATCTGTCGGAACGAGATGCCCAGGTTGCCCTGGACCAACTCGCGCAGGTACGACACGTACTGCTCCCACAACGGACGGTCCAGGCCGTACGTCTTGAGCAGTGCCGCCTGCATCTCCGGGGTCATGTCGCCCTCGACCATCAGGGTCGTGGGGTCCCCCGGCAGCAGCCGGAGCAGGAAGAACGTCGAGGTGATCGCGATCCACACGGTCAGGACGGCCTTCAGTGCTCGGCTGAGCACGAAACGCAGCACGGGGGACCCCTCCTTTCCCTCTGGTTGGGGGTTACTTGACCGGAGTGACCTGGGCCAGCGAGTACGCGGTCACCATGCCGAGCAGGTCAGACGGCGACGGGACGAAGCCGGTGAACTTGCTGGCGTTGTAGGCGAACTGGAAGTTCTCCACGTACAGCGGGGTCAGGTACGCCTGCTCGTGCACGACCTTGTCGATGTTCTTGATCTTGGTCTTGAACTCTTCGGGGTCGGTGGTGCCGGCCGCGTCGTTGATCAGCGCGTCCATCTCGGCCGACTCGAGCAGGTTGTAGTTGATGCCACCCGGGTTGCTGGACAGGTAGGTGCTGCGCAGCTGGTCCATCGGGTTGTCGAACACACCCCACTGGGAGGCGTCGATGTCGTACTCACCGTTCTTGGTGCGGGTGAGGAAGGTGTTCCGCTCGACGCACTCGTTCTCCAGCTTGATGCCGGCCTTCGCCGCGCTCTCCCGGAAGAGCTGCACCACCCGGGTGATGTTGGCGTTGGACTGGTCGCAGGCCACGCCGAAGGACAGCTCGTCGAAGAGGCCGTCGTTGTTGCCGTCCTGGTAACCCGCCGCGCTCAGCTTGGCCTTCGCACCCTCCGGGTCGAACGGGTACGGCTGGAGCTCGGTGTTGTCGTACTCCGAGAAGATCGGCGAGATCGGCCCGGCCATCTGCTGGCCGTCACCCTGAAGCACCGCGGAGATGATCGCCTTGGTGTCGATCGCCATCGACAGCGCCTGCCGGACCTCCTGGTCGGCCAGGTACTTGTTCTTCATGTTGTAGGTCAGGTGCGCGAAGCCGAGCGCGCCGACCTTCTCCAGCTTGATCTTGTCGTCGCCCTCGAAGGTCTTCGCCGCCGAGACCGGCACCGGCGTACCCATCAGGTCGATGTCACCGTTGCGCAGCGCCAGCATCATCGTGTTCACGTCCGGGTAGACCCGGTACTCGACCTGGCTGACCGCGGCCTTACCGCCCGGCGCGAGGGGGTAGTGCTCGTTGCGCTTCATCACGTAGCGCTGACCCTTGGTCACGCTGTCCAGGACGAACGGCCCGGCACCGACCCAGTTCGAGTCGTTGGCGAACTTGGAGAGGTCACCGGCCGGCTCGAAGATGTGCTTCGGCACGATCGCCATCCAGAAGCCGACGCCCTCGGCGAACGGCGCGTACGGCTGGGAGAGCTTGAACTTGACCGTGGTCGGATCCGGCGCCTCGATCGACTCGACCCAGGTCAGCTTGGCCGCGACGTTGCCGAGCTTGTACTCCATGATCTTCTCGGCGCTGAACTTGACGTCGTCGGCGACGACCGGCTTGCCGTCGGACCACTTGAAGTCGTCCCGCAGCTCGAAGACGGCGGTCTTGCCGTCGTCCTCGTAGCGGTACTCCTTGGCCAGCTCCGGGGCCTTCTTCGCGTTCTCGTCGATCCGCAGCAGGTGCGGGTACATCGCGTTGAGAATCCACGAGTCGGTCTTGCTGAGCGACTGGAGCGGGTTGAAGTTGCTGACGTCGGTGGTGGTGCCGATACGCAGCACCGCCTCCGAGGACGAGTTGCTGGAGGACGAGTTGTTGTCCTCGTTCAGACCGCAGCCGGACAGACCCAGCGTGGCCACCACGCCGAGCGCGACAGCGAGCCGCCAACGACCCTTCACTGCCATTTTCACCAAACCTCCTGAAGAACCCGGATGATGTTGCCGCCGATGACCTTGGCGATCTCGTCGTCGGAGTAACCGTGCGTGACCAACCACCCGACGATGTTGCTGAAGCACTCCGCCGGGTTCTCCATGCCGCTCACGTACGGAACCCGCGGGTGGTCCACCACCCCGTGGGCCTTACCGATCGCCAGGTGCTGGGTAAAGCTGTCGTGCAGGCCGACGTGGTCACCGAAGTTGGTGTCCGGGCCGAACGCGACGTGGTCGATGCCGACCAACTCCACGCAGTAGGTGAAGTGGTCCATGACCGACTCGATGGAATGGTGCGGGTGGCCCGCCGAGAGGGTGGTGTGCGGAGCGGCCTCGATGCCGATCACGCCACCCCGTTCGGCGCAGGCCCGGATCACCTCGTCCGGCTTCATCCGAGGGGTGTTCCAGACCGAACGGGCACCGGCATGGGTGATGAACACCGGCACCCGACTGGCCTCGATCACATCCAGCGAGGTCTGGTCGCCGGAGTGCGAGATGTCGATGGCGATACCGAGCTTGTTCATCCGGTCCACCGCGCGCCGCCCGAAGTGGGTCAGCCCGCCGTCGCGGTCCTCGGACAGGCCGGATCCGAGCATGTTCGCCTGGCTGTAGGCGATGCCCATCTGGCGTACGCCGAAGCCGTAGAGGATGTCGATCCGGTCCAGCTCGTTCTCGATCATCGTGGCCGCTTCCAGACCCGCCACCAGGGCGATCTGGCCGTTGCGCTTGGCCTCGAAGATCTGTTCCAACGTGGTCGCCACCACCACGTGGTCCTGCTTGGCGACGTCGGCGAAGCGCAGACCGATGTCGTAGATGACGTCGTCCCACTTCCAGGCGTGCTCACTGGTCACGCAGCCGGTGCCGTTCATGAAGTTGTCGAAGACCGCGGTCATGCCGGAGCGGGCCAGACCCTCGAAGCCGAACGAGTTGCGGCCGGTGCGGTTGTAGTCGCGCAGCTGCGTCACATCGGCCGGCAGGATCTTCGGGTGCTCGTGCAGCGAGATGGCCATGTGCTCGCGCAGCAGCCGGGCCACCCGGGCGTGCTGCTCGGCGTTGAGACCCAGGTCGTGCTCCGGCACACGGCCGATCTCGGGAGCCAGCTCGAAGACCTTGTAGTCAACGTGCGGCGTCAAATAGTCGAAGGACCGGTATCCGGCGTAGCGGGGGGCTGGTTCCTGCACTCGTCAACTCACCTCGTCAGCTAAGCGGCACGAGGAATGAGGTCCGACCTCATGCCTTGCGGCAACATACCGAGGAAAGCTCGCGTCAGGTAAGACCTCGTGACCTGTTCGTTATCCGAAACCGGCAACATTCCCGCAGGCCAGGACGGCTGCACGGTCGACTGAGCCGTCCCGGCACCGAACACCTCAGGGCAGCTGTACGAACAGCCGAGCCGACCGACCAGACCGGCAGGCATAGGTAGGTGGTCAGACCAATTTCGGATGGAGTGACACAAAAAAGTAGGCCCCCTGCGAAAGGGGCCTACTTCTGGTGGGGTGACTGATGGGAATTGAACCCACGACAACCGGGACCACAACCCGGTGCTCTGCCAACTGAGCTACAGCCACCATGCGCTCGCCCGTACTGCGGGCGGTGCGAGGAAATCATACCCCCACCACGGTCGAACGCGTCCAGCGGGTTGCGGGGTGGTTCAGAGGCCGGCCGCGATGCCCTTGGCGGTGTCCACGTCCGGGCCGGGCAGCGGCACGAAGATGGTCCGCCGGTAGTACTCCAACTCCCGGATGCTCTCCCGGATGTCGGCCAGGGCCCGGTGGGCCAGACCCTTCTGCGGCTGACCGAAGTACACCCGGGGGTACCAGCGCCGGCACAGCTCCTTGATCGAGGACACGTCGATCATGCGGTAGTGCAGGTGGGCGTCGAGGCGCCGCATGTCCCGGGCGATGAAGCCCCGGTCGGTGGCGATCGAGTTGCCGCACAGCGGCGCGGTACGCGGATCCTTGACGTACCGGCTGATGTAGTCGAGCACCATGTCCTCCGCCTCGGCCAGGGTCACCGTGGAGCGGCGTACCTCCTCGGTGAGCCCGGACTTGGCGTGCATCGTCCGGACGATCTCCGGCATCGCCGCCAGCGCCTCCTCGTCGGCGTGGATCACCACGTCCACCCCGTCACCGAGCACGTTGAGATCGGGATCGGTGACCAACGCGGCGACCTCGATCAGCTTGTCGCTGCCGAGGTCCAGCCCGGTCATCTCACAGTCAATCCAGACGAGAAGATCAGCCACCGGCACAGCCTACGCGCAGCCCAAGGCTCGTGGCTGCACGCCGTCGCGGCCACCGACCGCTAGGGTTTCCCCGTGCCCGCCGATCCCGCCGAACCCCGTACCGTCGATGTGACCGACCCTGGTGCCCGCCGGGCCCGCCGGGTCCTCGGGGCGCTGGTGCTGGCGGCGGCGCTACCTGCGCTTTACCTGCCCGGCAGGACGCACAACTTCTTCGATCTGAAGATCTACATGTCGGCAATGGACTGGTGGGCCGCCGGCAATCCCCTCTACGACTACGTGCAGCCCGATCGGGTGCAGGGCGAGCTGTACTTCACCTATCCCCCGTTCGCCGCCCTCCTGCTGCTGCCCTTCGGTCACCTCAAGCTCGGCGCCACCGTGGCGATCTTCACCGGGCTGACCCTGATGGGGGTGCTGGTCACCACGAAGTGGCTGCTCGATCCGGTGATCCGCCGGCACCGGCTGCCGTACCTGTTCACCCTGGCGGTGGGGGCGCTGTTCGTACTCGGGGTGGAGAGCACCCGGGAGACCATCACCTTCGGTCAGATCAACATGCTGCTGGTGGTGCTGATCCTGGCCGACCTGCTGTTCGCCGTACCCCGGGACAGCCGGTGGGCCGGAGTGGGCATCGGGCTGGCCGCGGCGCTCAAGCTGTTCCCCGGCATCTTCGTGGTCTACCTGCTGGCCACTCGGCGGTGGCGGGCGGCAGGGGTGGCGACCGCGACCGCCGCCGGGGCGACCCTGCTGGCCGCCGCGGTCGCACCGGCGGACTCGTGGCGGTTCTGGACCCACGAACTGTGGGCCACCGACCGGGTGGGCCGCACCGACTACACCGGCAACCAGTCCCTGTTCGGGCTGCTGAGCCGACTCACCGCACCGGAGGACCCGAGCCGACTGATCTGGCTGCCGTTGGTCGCGGCCATCGTCGGGTACGGACTGTGGCGGGCGGTACGCGCCTCCCAGGCCGGTGACGCCCTGACCGGCCTGACCCTGACCGGCCTGGTGGCGGCGTTGATCAGCCCGATCACCTGGACCCACCACATCTACTGGTTCATTCCGGCGGTGGTGCTCCTGGTCGACGCGATCCTGCGCGCCGACCCGTACACCGCCGAGGGGGCCCGCCGCCGCCGTCGACTGGGCGCCGTAGCCCTCGGCACCTGCATGATCATCGTGTACGGCGTGGTGTCCTTCTACGACTGGGGCATCGCCCCCGTACCGACGGACACCCCCTGGGAGTTCCTGGGCCGCAACGCCTACGTCCTCCTCTGCCTGCTCCTCCTGTCCACCCTCCCCATCCGCACCCCCACCCCACCCCCGCTCCCTTCCCCCCTCCCCCTCCCTCCCCCGCTCCGCTCCGTTGATCATGAGGTTGGCGGCAGTCGATGATCTTCAGACTGCCGCCAACCTCATGATCAACCGGGGCTAGTGGGGTGGGTGGGGGCTATGGCTAGGGGTTGGCGGGGGGTGGGGGTGCCCAGGCCGGTCAGGGAGCTGATGCCTAGGCGGCCGGCCAGGACCGGGACCTGGTCCGGTTCGACCACGAAGACGACCTCGCGGGGGTGGAGGGGGCGCAACAGGAGCACCCCGGCGACGGTGACCAGCAGGGTGCCGGCGGTCAGTGAGCCCCAGGTGGCCGGGGCCAGCCAGCCGGGCCGCAGTTCGGCCCGCAGTTGCAGGGTCAGGTCGGCGCGGCCGTCGACACCCATCAGCACCAGGCTGAGCCCACTCAACTCCTCCGGGGTCCACTCCAGGGTTCCGGTGCCGGTGCGGGTCCAGAAGGTCTGCGCGGCCGGTGCGGTCGGCAGGCTGGCCAGCTGACCGTCGGGCGGGGTGACCTGCGCCAGTCGGACCGGCAAGGGCCCTCGGGTCAACGCCATCCGCTCGACGACGGCGTACGGCGCGGGAGCCAGCCAGTGGCGTACCTCGCCGACCGGGGCCAGCCCGATGAAGGCCGGACCCTCCGGGGTGTGGGCCTCCAGCCGCATCCGGGTCTCGCCCAGATGGACCAGGGGCACCTCCTCGCGTACCAGTGCCGCCAGGTCGGTCACCACCACGGCGTGTCCGTCGGTCTGCACCGTCTCGAAGCGGGCCGCGTATCCACCGCCCGGGTCGGCCCGTCCGGTCAGCAGACCCAGCGCGGCGGCGCCGATCAGCGCGGTCATGCCGACGGCCAGCAGCAGCATCCCGGCCAATCTGTGCGCTAAACGCATCCGCACCATCTCTCTCCGTAGCTAGACACCCGGCCGACCTTACCGAGGAGACCGGGCTGATCAGCGGATATCCGGCAGGCACCCGGACAAGACCGCCCAGGAAAGGCGAGACCCGCCGGAGTGGCTCCGGCGGGTCTCGTGGTGATCGGGGGTCAGGAGGTGGGCGTCGCCTCGCCGCTCCGGCCTGCGGCGGACCGGCCGGTACGGGCGAACGCCAGGCCGCCCAGCACCAGTCCGGCCAGCCCGGCCACCAGCCCGGCGACCCCCAGCCCGACCGCCAGCCCGTTGCCGTCCTCGTCGTCGTCCTCGGTCGCCCCGGCGGCCGTGCCGGGTGCCTCGGCGGCGGGTGATTCGGCCGGCGTCCCGGTCGGGGTGTCGGTGGCCGCGGTCAGGGTGAGCACCGGGGCCGGGGTGGCCGGCTCCTCACCACCGGGCTGCGGCTCGTCGATCCAGCGCACCACGCCGCCGTCGGAGTAGGTCTGGAGGGCCTTGAAGACCATCTGGTCCACCTCGGGCAGCGGTCCCATGGAGACCGGGAACTCCTGGAAGGTGCCCGGGGCGATGGCCGCCGCGGCACCGTCCGCCGTCCAGGTGATCTTGGAGATCACCTCGGAGATCTCGGCGCCGTGCACCTGCACCGGCGGGTCCACCCGACGCTTCTCCACCGCCACCTGCCAACCCGGCACCGGCATGGTCGACACCGAACCGACCGGGGCGTTCTCCGGCAGGAAGATCTCCAGCTTGGTGGTCGAGGCCTCGTCGCTCTCGTTCGGCACCCGGAAGGCGAAACGGCCGTAGCCGCCCTGCTTCGCCTCGCTGGGGCTGATCGACACGTGCGCCGACGCGGGAGCCGCGAAACCGAACACGGCCGTGGCCACGGTGCCGAGCGTCAGGGCCAGGACGGCACCCACGGTACGCCGGTGACGGATCATCGATGGAACCCTCTCTAACGGATTTCCACGGTGGCGGTCACCGTGGCCTGGTCGATCTCGGTGGTACGAGCGGTCACCCGCAGTTCCCACTCCCCCGCCGACGGCAGGTTGATCTCACCGGTGGCGTGGTTGTCGGTCAACGGCAGCAGGGGTACGTCGATCGCCTCGATGCCGGCCGACGGCAGCGCGACCGTGGCCTTCCACTCCTCGATCGGAAGCGGCTGGTTGTCCAGGGTGTAGGCGTAGAAGTGGACCGAGTTGTTGCCCCGTTGGGCGGGGGCCATCTCGATCTGCATGGAGAACAGGCTGCTCTGCACCGTGGTGGTGAAGTAGCCGCTCTCGGCCCCGGCCACATCGGCCCCGGCGGTACGGGCCGGCGGGGTCTGCACCAGCACCGAGGTCACCGCCAGCACGACCGCGGTGACGGCCAGCTCGACCCAGACCGCCCGGCGCATCGGTGCCGGTCGGCTGGCCGCGATCCGCTTGCGGACCAGGTGCCGTGAGTACGCGGCCACCCCGATCACCAGCGCGAACAACCCGACCTTGGCCAGCACCAACCGGCCGTAGGTGGTGTTCACCAGGGCCGCCGGGGTGGCCACCTCGATCAGGGCCTGGACGATGCCGGCGAGCAGCAGCGCGGAGACCGCCAGGGCCGCCCACCGCGACCAGATCGGCAGGATCGCCCCCAACTCCCGCTCGTCGGCCCGGGGCAGCAGGAACACCACGAGCATCACCAGGCCGCCCAGCCAGACGGCCATGCTGCCCAGGTGCACCGCGTCGACGAGCACCGACACGGCCGGGGCGGGGGAGGCCGCCGGGTGCCCGGACAACGGCCAGGTGAGCAGTGCCGCCCCGCCGAGCACACCCAGGATGATCAGGTCGGTACGGCCCGCCGACCCGGCGAACAGGGGCCGCAGCAGCACGGCTGCGGCGGCCAGCAGCCCCAGCCGGACCAGGTGGGCGGCGCCGAAGGTGCTGCCCAGGACCAGGCCCAGGCCGGCCCCGGTGATGTCGAAGGGGCCACCACCGTTGGTGTAGGGCACCTGCAACAGGGTCGTCGCGACCGTGGCCAGGGCGACCAGTCCCAGACCGGTCCAGGCCAGCCGGGTCGGGCCGGTGCGGGGCAGGCGACGCGGCCAGAGCACGGCCAGCACCAGGCTCGCGCCGACCAGGAGCAGCAGTCCGGCGTACCCGACGAACTTGATGACCTTGACCGCGTTGCTGACCACCGGGTCGGCCCGGCTGTCGTCGCCGGAGTCCACCGGCGGCTCGGAGGGGGCGCCGACGGAGTAGGTGAACGCCCCGGAGACCGGGTGGCTGTCGGCGGAGATCACCCGGTAGGTGACCAGGTAGGTGCCGTTGCCACCGGAGGTGTCGACCGGGATGCTCACCAGGCTGTCGGCGAAGGTGGGTTCACCCCGGTCGACCCGTGAGCCGTCCGGGGCGATCACTCGGATCTTGTCCGGCACCTTGCGGACCGGCTCGCTGAAGGTGAGCACCACCTCGGTCGGTGCGTTCGGCACCACGGAGGAGGCGGCGGGACTGGAACTGGAGAGCACGGCGTGCGCCGCGGCCGGGCTCGCCGGGGCGAGCAGCAGCGCGACGACGGTCACCAGCAGACCGGCGGCGGCGGTCAGCCGCGCGAATCGGCGGCGAGGGGCGGCAGTCATGCTGGCCATGCTCGCCGATTCGGGGCCGGGAGTCATGCTCGGATAGTCGGACGCTGAGGTAAAAAAGTTCCCGGCGTGGCGCATTGCATTGGAAGGGCCGAAGGACCCTGCTGCTCAGCACGCCGCCGCGTAACCTGGGTTGTCGTGATCCCCGCCCCGCGCGACATCGCCGCCGCTCACCCCCAAGCGGCCGACGACCGTGGTCAAGACTGCCCGGCGTCGGCCGATCCCGCCACCCTCGCCGCCTTGGCCGCACGGGACGGCGACCCCGCCGCCCAGGCCGACTTCGTCCGGGCCACCCAGGCCGAGGTGTGGCGATTCGCGGCAGCCCTGGTCGATCCGGACAGCGCCGACGACCTGACCCAGGAGACCTATCTCCGGGCTTTTCGGGCCCTGCCGGCCTTCGAGGGGCGTTCCACCGCCCGTACCTGGCTGCTCGGCATCGCCCGGCGGACCTGCGCCGACCATCTGCGTACGGTGGTCCGGCGCCGCCGGCTGGCCCAACGACTCACCGCGGACGCGTACACCGATGTGCCGCACCCCGACCCGGCCGGGCAGTTCGGCGCGGCCGACCTGGTCCGCCGGCTGCCGACCGAGCGGCGCGGCGCCTTCGTGCTCACCCAACTGCTGGGCCTGTCGTACGCGGAGGCCGCCGCCGTGGAGGGGGTGCCGGTGGGCACCATCCGGTCCCGGGTGGCCCGGGCGCGCAGCGAACTGGTCGAGGCCGTCGGACAGGCGCAAGCCGGATGAACAGGAAACTGCTGCCCTGGATCGGGCTGGCCGTCCGGCTCGGACTGGCCGCCGTCTGGCTGTACGCGGGCGCCACGAAGGTCGGTGACCTGGCCGGCTCCGGCCGGGCGGTGCACGCCTACCAGGTGCTGCCGTACGAGGTCTCCATGGTCGTCGGGGCGGTGCTGCCCTTCGTCGAGCTGGCCCTCGGCGTACTGCTGCTGCTCGGGTTGGCCACCCGGCTCTCCGCCGGGGTCTCCGCGGCGCTGCTGGTGGTCTTCATCGCCGGCATCATCTCGGCCTGGTCGCGGGGCCTGGCGATCGACTGCGGCTGCTTCGGCACCGGCGGTGAGTTGCCGGCCGGGGAGAGTCCGAGCTATTTCCCGGAGATCCTCCGGGACCTGGGTTTCCTGGCATTGGCCGGGTTCCTACTGATCTGGCCCCGCACGGCCGTCTCGGTGGACGGCGCGCTGACGGGCGAACCGGTGGAGGACGAAGATGAGTAGTCGCAAGGGGCGCAAAGACGCGGCCCGCGTGGTCCGGGAGCAGTTGGCCCGGGAACGGCGGCGCAAGCGGACCCTCTGGACCTCGATCGGCGCGGTGTCCGTGCTGGTGATCGCGGGTCTGATCGGCTGGGGTGTCTGGTCCAGCCAGGATTCCGGGGAGTTCACCGCCCCGCCGGGCGCGACCCAGGACGGCACCGGCATCGCGGTCGGCAGCGGGCCGGTGACGATCGACGTGTACGAGGACTACCTCTGCCCGGCCTGCAAGCAGTTCGAGCAGACCAGCGGCCCCACCCTGGAGCAGCTGGTCAGTGACGGCAAGGCCCGGGTGGTGTACCACCCGGTGGCCTTCCTGAACCGTTTCTCCAGCACGGAGTACTCGACCCGCTCCTCGGCCGCCGCCGGCTGTGCCGCCGAGGGGGGCAAGTTCACCGAGTTCAGCAAGGCTTTGTTCGACAAGCAGCCGCCGGAGAACGGTGCGCAGCTGAGCAACGACGAGCTGATCGACATCGGGGCCGAGGTCGGCCTGAACCGCGACAGCTTCGGCAGTTGCGTGCGCGACGGCAAGTACAAGCCGTGGACCTCGCACGTCAGCCAGGAGGCGACCAAGGCCAACGTCACCGGCACCCCGACCGTCCTGGTCAACGGTGAGCAGGTGCGGGAGTGGACCCCGGAGAACATCACCGCCGCGGTGGAGGCGGCCGGGCGGTGAGCCGTGCCCTGCTGACCCGGGCCGGGCTGCTGCTAGCCGGCATGGTCACCACGCTGACCGCCACCGCCGCTCCCGCGGTGGCGCACGGCGCCGACGCCCCGAACGGGACGGACTACCGGGTGGAGGTCACCGCCGTGACCCCGGACCGCCCGCAGCTTCGGGTACGGGTGATCGAGGCGGGTGCCCGGTTGGAGTTGACCAACACCGGTGACCAGCCGGTGGAGGTGATCGGCTACTCGGGTGAGCCGTACCTGCGGGTCGGCCCGGACGGGGTCTTCGAGAACACCCGCTCCCCCGCGACGTACCTGAATCGCACCATCGCCGGGGAGACCCGCCTGCCGCCGGAGGCGGATCCGGCCGCCGCCCCGCAGTGGCGTCGGGTCGAGTCGGGTTCGACCGCCCGCTGGCACGACCAGCGGGCGCTGTGGCGGGAGGCCGGTCCGCCCGCCCAGGTCCGCGCCGCCCCCGACCGGGAGCACCGGGTACGCGACTGGGTGGTGCCGCTGCGCGATCCGAACGGGTCGGCGGAGATCCGGGGCACCCTGCACTGGGTGCCGCCGCCGGACGCGTACCCCTGGTGGGTGGCGGCCGTCCTCGGCACCCTGGCGGTGGGTGCCCTGGGGTTGCTCCCGGCGGCCACCGTCGCGGGGCGTCGGGCCCTGGCCGGGGTCGGTGGGGTGCTGGCCCTCGGCGGGCTGGCCGCCGTACTGCTCGCGGTCGGTCGGGTGCTGGACGCCGGGGCGACCGGGGTCGGCGGGGTGCTGGTCGGGTTGCTGACCGGGCCGGTGTGGACCCTGCTGGCCGGGTTCGGCGCGATCGCCGCCGCCTGGTGGGTGCTGCGCCGCAGGGCCGGGGTCGACTTTCCGGTGGCCCTGGCAGGGGCCTGCCTGGCCCTGTTCGCCGGGGTGACCAATGCTGCCCTGCTGGCCCGGTCGGTCGTGCCGGTGCCCTGGCCACCGACCCTGGCCCGGGTGCTGGTGGTGCTGGCCGTGGGAGCCGGGGCGGGGGCCCTGGCCGCCGCCGTGCTGCGACTGCACGCCGCCGGACGCACGGCCAGCCGGGCCGCCGCCGGACGCACGGCTGCCTCCGGCCGGACTGCCGCCGGTGGTGACGGGGTCGGCGCATCAGCGGATGCGGTCACTTCCGAGCGGGACTGAACGGGAACGGCAGTTCCAGGCGGTGCCGGGCCAGCAGGTCGGTGTCGCCGAGCAGGTCGGCGGTGGGCCGGTCGGCCACAATCCGCCCACCGTCCAGGATCACCGACCGGTCGCAGAGTTCGAAGGCGTACGGCAGGTCGTGGGTGACCATCAGCAGGGTCACCGGCAGGGCCCGCAGGATGGTGGCCAGTTCCCGGCGGGCGGCCGGGTCGAGGTTCGACGAGGGCTCGTCGAGCACCAGGATCTCCGGTCGCATTGCCAGTACGGTGGCGACCGCCACCCGGCGCCGCTGACCGAAGGACAGGTGGTGCGGGGCCCGTTCGCGATGCTCGGACATGCCCACCGCGGCCAGGGCCTCATCCACCCGGGCGGCCAGTTCCGCTCCGCGCAGCCCCAGGTTGGCCGGTCCGAAGGCGACATCCTCGGCGACCGTGGGCAGGAAGAGTTGATCGTCCGGGTCCTGGAAGACGATGCCGACCCGCCGCCGGATCTCGGCCAGCCGAGCCCGGTCGGTGGTCACCGGCAGCCCACCCACACTGATGTGGCCCTCGGCGGGGGTGAGGATGCCGTTGAGGTGCAGCACCAGGGTGGTCTTGCCGGCACCGTTGGGGCCTAGCAGGGCCACCCGTTCGCCCCGGGCCACCGTCAGGTCCACCCCGTGCAGGGCCAGGTGGCCGTCGGGGTATGCGTACCGGACGCCCCGGACCTCCAGGCTGGGTGCGGTGGGTGGCACGAGGTGCATCATGCCAGCAGTACGGCGGTGGCGGCGACCGTGCCGGCCAGCAGCGGCAGGGTCGCCGCAACCAGCCACTGCCCGGTGGTGGCGGCCGCACCCGCGCCCTGCCACACCGTCGGCAGCCGGCCGGTGTAGCCCCGTGACAACATCGCCAGGTAGACCCGTTCGCCGCGCTCGAAGGCGCGCAGGAACAGGGTCCCGACACCGGCGGCGAAGCCCCGCAACTGCCACAGGAAGCGGGGGTCGTCGCCCCGGGAGATGCGGGCCACCCGCATCCGACGGGCCTCGTCGACCAGCACGTCCAGGTAGCGCAGCATGAAGGTGGCGATCTGGGTGATGACCTGGGGGCAGCGCAGCCGGTCCAGCCCGACGATCAGGTCACGGGTGGTGGTGGTCGCGGCCAGCAGCAGCGAGGCCCAGACCCCCAGGGTGCCCTTGGCCAGGATGTTCCAGGCACCGTGCAGCCCTTCGACGGACAGGCCCAGCCCGAGCACCTCGACCCGCTCGCCCGCGCCGATGACCGGCAGGGCGAAGGCGAACAGCACGAAGGGCACCTCGATCACCGTGCGGGCCAGCAGCCAGCCGGGGCTCACCCGGGCCAGCACCGCCACCCCCGCGACCAACAGGGCGTACGCGCCGAAGGCCCAGAAGGCCGTCCGGGGGGTGGCGACCACGGCGATCGTGAAGGCCACCATCGCCGCGATCTTCACCTCCGGCGGCAGCCGGTGCACCGGTGAGTCGGACTCCCGGTAGAGCACATGGGCGTGCCCGGCGCCCACCGGCTACCCCTGGCTCGACGCGGATGTGCCCGACTGCTCGGCCTCCTGGCTGGGTGCGGGCGGGTCCGAGCGGTCGGCTGGTGGGGTCGGTCCCGCGTCACGCCGACGGGCCAGCCAGAACACCCCGCCGGCCACCGCGAAGGTCAGCAGGACACCCAGCACCCCGGACAGGCCGGTGGAGAGGAAGTCGTTGTCGATGCCGGCGATGCCGTAGTCGGCCAGGGGCCCGCCGATCTCATGGTCCTTCTCCTGCTGAGCCGGGCAACTGCCCCCGGTGATCTCGCCTTCGGCGTCGAAGGTGCAGCCCTCGCGTAGCGAGGAGTCCAGCCCGTCGGGATGGGGCGAGGCGAAGTTGCTGACCACACCGGCCAGCAGCAGGGCCACCAGCAGACCACCGACCAGGAAACCCCAGAGGCGCTTCACCGGACACCCCCGAGGGGGGCGACGGCCGCCGGGGCGACCGGCTTGAGGGCGCGTAGCGCGTACACCAGATCGGGTCTGACCTTAGCCACGGTGACCACCGTGACGGCCGTGATCAGGCCCTCGCCGATACCGATGAACAGGTGGGACACCGCCATCGTCCCGGCCAGCCCGGCCAGGTTGCCGCCGAGGTCGGCGGTGCCGCCCAGCCAGTACTGCAACACGAAGCCCATCGCCGCGACCACCACGCTGACCAGCGCGGCGACGAACGCGGTGACAGCCAACCCGGCCGGGGTACGCGGCAGCACCCGCAGCAGCAACGCGATCAGCAGGTACGCCACCCCGACCGCGATCACACCCATGTTGGTGATGCTGAGCCCGAGCATGGCCACCCCACCGTCGCCGAAGACCAGGGCCTGCACCACCAGCACCACCGCGATGCACAGTGCGCCGACCCAGGGGCCGACCAGCATGGCGGCCAGGGCCCCACCGAGCAGGTGGCCACTGACCCCGGCGGTGAAGATCGGGAAGTTGAGCATCTGCACGGCGAAGATGAAGGCGGCGACCAGGCCGGCCATCGGGGCGAGTCGGTCGTCCAGGTCCTGCCGTGCCCGGCGGACGGCTAGTGCCATAGCCGCCAGAGCGATCACCGCGAAGATCGCGGCGACCGGACCGTCGATGATGCCGTTGGAGATGTGCATGGCCAGGTTTTCCACGTGACCTCCCACGTGACGGCGGGCCCGCGCTCGCCGGCAGGGTGAGCGTATTTCCCGGCCCCTGCTGTTGCCAATATCTGGCAACAGCAAATTCCTGCCGCCTGCCGACACATCGGACACCCTCCGGAGCCCGCCGTCATGGTCGCTGGCACGCCGGTATGGTCGGCCCATGACCGCACCCGCTCGTCTCTCTCCCGGTGACCCGGCGCCCGAGTTCACCCTGCCCACCGACACCGGCGGGCAGGTCACCCTGGCCGACCTGCGCGGCCGCAAGGTCATCCTGTACGCCTACCCGGCGGCGATGACCCCCGGCTGCACCAAGCAGGCCTGCGACTTCCGCGACTCGCTCGGCTCCCTCCAGGCCGCCGGTTACGAGGTGATCGGCATCTCCCCGGACAAGCCGGAGAAGCTGGCCAAGTTCCGCGAGCGCGACGCGATCACCTTTCCGCTGGTCGCCGACACCGACAAGGCCGTGCTGACCGCCTACGGGGCGTACGGCGAGAAGCAGTCGTACGGGCGCACGGTCACCGGGGTGATCCGTTCGACCTTCGTGATCGACGAGAACGGCAAGATCGAGCGGGCGCTCTACAACGTCAAGGCCACCGGCCATGTCGCCAAGCTGCGCCGAGACCTCGGGCTGGACTGACCAGATGTGATCGTCGGAGGCCTCGACAGCGGGCCGGGGCGACACCCTAGACTCTTCAGGGCCGGCGGGAGTGGCGTAATGGCAGCCGCGGTAGGTTTAGGTCCTATTGTCCGAAAGGACGTGGGGGTTCGAATCCCCCCTCCCGCACCAACACCCTGTTCCCCTGTCGGGCCCATCACGATCACGGGCATCCGGCGGGCGGCCCGGCGCAGGATGTCCGGGTGACCCTGCGCTTCCTCCTCGATCCCGAACTGACCCCTGAGCTGCGCGCCGACATCGTCGCCCTCTGGGTGGAGGTCACCAACGCGGGCGGCGCGGTCGGCTTCGTGGCACCGGTAACGGCCGAGAAGGTACGGACGATCGCCGACCCGACCCTGGCCGGCATCGCCGAGGGCCCCGACCGACTGCTGCTCGGCTACGACGACGACCGACTGGTCGCCATGGCGATCTTCACCGATCCCCGGTTCCACCTGAAGCCGCACCTGCGGACCCTCACCCGGGTGATGGTCCACCCGGACACCCAGGGACGCGGGGTCGGTGAGGCGCTGATGCGTACGGCCGCCCAGATCGGGCGGGACCTGGGCCTGTCGGCGCTGCACGTGACCGTACGCGACGGGCTGGGGCTGGACCGGTTCTACCGGCGACTCGGATACCGCGAGGTAGGCCGCTGGCCCGGCGCCATCCGGGTGGCCCCCGGCGACGACCGGGACGAGATCCTGATGTGGCTCGGACTGACCGAGGACCACGGCCCCGCCAGCCAGCCGGCTACCCCTGGGGAGGGACGCCGGGCTGTTGTCCGTGCGGCGGGGCCATCGGTTCCGTCGGTCACGCGCACCGATGCTGCCGGACGACGGCCGAGCCGGACAAGCGACCTAAGCGAAAGCTAAGACGGGGTCACCCAGGCGTACCCGGCCGGACTCCAGCGGTACGAGGTTGAGCCCGAACAGCAGTTGCCGGTCGACATTGCGATGCCGGGCCAGGGTGCGCAGCGGCTCCCGGCCGCGTACCCCGGTCTGCTGGTCCGTGGTGGTGACCAGGCAACGGGCCGAGGGCCCGGCGGCCCGGAAGGCCACCCCGCCGATGCGCATGCTGCGCCCTTCCCAGTCGTCCTCGGCCCAGGCGGGTGCCCCCTCGATGACCAGGTTGGGCCGAAACCGGCTCATCGGGACCGGGTCCGCACCGGCCTCGGTCAGCCAGTCGCCGAGGGCGGCCAGGGAGGCGGTGCTGGTCAGCAGGACGGGGTACGCGTCGGCGAAGCTGACCTGATCGCCCGGGTCGTGCTTTTTGCGGCCCGCCTCGATGTGCCGGGCCGGCTCGGCCAGCCAGACCAGGCGCACCGGCCGGTCGAGCAACTGACTGAGCCAGGTGTCCGCGGCCGGACCGGCGGGCAGGGCCGCTACCCGCAGTGCCCGGCGCCGGAAGGTACGCACCTGCACCGGGGTGACCTCGGACGGTTGCGGTACCCACAGGTCGGGTCGGTCGGCGGCGCGTAGCCACAGGCCACCGGTCTCGGGGTGGGCGTGCACCCGGACCAGGGCGGTCGTCTCCCGCTGGGTGATCCCCACCCCCTCGGGGTCGACGAGCATCCACCGCCGGTCGCCGTCCAGCCCCCAGGGTCGTACCTCGGCCTCGGAGTGGTTGAGGCCGCGACAACCCTTGACCGGATAGGTGTTGATCTCGCTGACCCGCACCCGGTCACCATGCCACGCCGATGCCGTCCCCGGGGTACCAGTGGTTCGCCGGGGTTTCCCGGTAGGCGAGGAACTTCCGGCCGGTGCGTTCGGCGTGCCGGGCCAGCACGTTGGTGTGGGTGACGTTGTCGGTGAGCAGCATCGCCCCGGGGGCCAGCTTCGGCTCGACGGCCTCGAACTCCCGCTTCTCGTACGCTCGACTGTGGTCGCTGTCGTGCAGGAACAGGTCGACCGGCCGGTCCAGGGCGGTTATCGACTCGACCGAGTCTCCGATGACCAGGTCGATCACCTCGGACCAGGGGGCGGTCCGGGCCAGGTAACCGGCCTCGGGGTTGATGTCGATGGAGCTGACCCGGCCGGGGTGGCCCTCGGCGGCGTTGCGCAACAGGGCGGCGGCCAGTACGCAGCTGCCCAGCCCCTTGTCCACACCGGTCTCCACGATGTGGCCGGGTCGACGGGCGCGCACGATGGCGTACCACCCGATGCGCCGGGCGTAGCGGACCTGCTTGTCGGCCAGGCCCCGGCGGGCGGCGCTGCCGGTGGCCGAGGCGATGTGCTGGCGCAGGGCCTCGTCCGACTCGATCTCCTCCAGATAGCTGCGGACCTGCGTCACCGGCAGGTCACACACCACGCTGACGAACCAGGCCAGGTGGCTGCGGCTGAGCTTGGTCAGCTCGTAGGTGTAGTTGTGGTGTTCGCGGGAGGCGAGCAGCCATCGGGCCGAGGTGCGCAGCACCTTGACGTCATGGCGGGCCACCGTTACCAGCCGCTTGGGGAAGGCGGCGACGGGGGCTAGGCGGGTGCGGGCGATGGCCCGACGCAGCTTGACGGCGTCCACCCGTGGGTTCTATCAGACGGACCGAAACATTGGGGAAACACGATGAAGATTGATCTGGCCGGTTCCCGGCCCGCCGGGACCCTGCTCGTGGGTGGGGTTAAGTAGCATCGCGCCATGTCGAGTGGAGAGCAGGCCGGGACGACCGTTCCGGAGCAGACACTGCCGGCGGGGGACACCGACGGGTCGGAGACAACGGCGGCCCCGGCGAGAAGACCACGCCGACGGTGGCTGCGGATCACGCTGATCAGCGTGTTGGTGCTGGCCCTGATCGGGGTGGGCGGCGCGGTAGGGGCCGGCTTCTATCTCAAGTCGGTCGAGTCCGACATCGAGCGCCTTGACGCTTTCGAGGGCATACCCGAGGAGAGCCGGCCGGAGGTCGTCGCCAAGGGCGCGTTGAACATGCTGATCCTCGGCAGCGACTCGCGGGATCCGGAGAGCACCGGGGGTTCGCGGGCGGACACCATCATCCTGGCGCATGTGTCGAAGGACCGCTCCGGCGCGCAACTCGTCTCGATACCCCGGGACACCTGGGTGGCGATCCCCCGCACCAAGGAGGGCCGTGGGGGCCGCGAGGCGAAGATCAACGCAGCGTACGCCTGGGGTGGCCTGCCGCTGATGGTGCAGACCGTGGAGCAGTACACCAAGATCCGGATCGATCACGTGCTGATGGTGGACTTCGCCGGGTTCACCGAGATCATCGACGCCCTGGGCGGCATCGAGGTCAACTCGGAGAAGCGGTTCACCTCGATCCATCCCCCCTTCCGCACCTTCGAGCGGGGTCGGCAGAAGATGGACGGGGCCACCGCACTGGACTTCTCGCGGCAACGCAAGCAGTTCGCCGACGGCGACTTCACCCGGATCAAACATCAGCAGCAGGTCATCAAGGCCATTCTGGACAGAGCCACCTCCGGCGGAATTCTGACAAGTCCCACCAAGCTCAATTCCTTCGTCCGAGCCACCTCGAATGCCGTATCGGTCGACAAGAAGATGTCCCTGGTGGACATGGCGATGGAGCTTCGCGGCCTGCGCGGCAACGACCTGACCTTCATGACCAACCCGACCAAGGGCACCGGCCGGGTGGGCAGCGAGAGTGTCGTCTTCGATGACCCGGAGAAGGCCTCGAAGTTCTACGACGCCCTTCGCCGGGACGCGGTCAAGGAAGTGCTCAGCGCAGGAAAGTAGGGCATGAATTGTCCCGGTGGCTCTGGCGGCTGTCGCCAGGGCCACCGTATCCTGCGTTCGCTCCGGTGGCTTTGGCAGCGTCACTGGATGTCACTCCACGGGGGAGGAACAGCAGATGTCGAGGCAACCTGTCATGGGTTACCCGGCCACCAATGTGCCCGACGAGGGTGAGGTATCGGCTCCGACGCAGCGTTCCCGGTCAGCGGAGTCCGAGGAGGAGGCGGAGCCTCCGAACCCACAGACCACCGCCGGGGCGGAGTCCACCCCGACGGGCGGCGAGGACACCCGCCCGGGGCTGGACGCCACCGCGGTCCTGCCCTACCCCGGTTCCCGCACCTCCACCCGTACCCGGGGGCTGCGCGCCTGGATGTTGACCGCGCCGGTCGATGTGGCCGCCCTGCTCTCCCCCCTGCTGCTGGATCAACGGTACTGGCGCGGCACCCTGGTCATGACGGTCCTGACGGTGGCCGTCTTCGCCGCCGGCGGGCTCTATCAGGCCCGTCGGCACGTGAGCATCCTCGATGAGCTGCCCAGCCTCTGCGGCCGACTGCTGGCCTCCTCCGCCATCGTGGTCATCATCGCCGCCCTGCGTCACGACTCCGCGGAGTACCTGGTCGAGTTCATCCGCGGCCTGGCCATCGCCGCCATCCTGGTGCTCGCCGGTCGCCTGCTGACCCGGGAGATCGCCACCCTGGCCCGGCGGCAACGGTGGGTGGAACACAACGCCATCATCATCGGCAGCGGTCCGACCGCGGTGGAACTGGCCCGGCTGCTGCGCCGCTATCCCCGGTACGGGCTGCGGTTCGTCGGGCATGTGGACACTCCCCCGCCGACGGCCTCGGCCACCACCCCCCTGATCGGCCCCCTGGACCAGCTCGAACACCTGGTCCGGCTGACCGAGTGCGACGTGCTGATCATCGCCGACCCGGAGTGCCCCGAACTGGTGCTGATGGAGATCCTCCGCCAGCCGAAGGTCGCCACCTGCGACCTGTGGGCCGCCCCCCGGCTCTGGGGCTCCAGGTCGCACGGCGACCACATCGGCGCCATCCCGATCGTCAAGGTCGGGGACACCACCCTGTCCGGGCCGCACTGGGCCCTCAAGCGGGCCTCCGACGTGGTCTTCGCCGCGGTGGCCCTGCTGCTGCTCAGCCCGATCCTGCTGCTCTGCGCGGGGCTGGCCTTCCTGGACGGGGGCCGGGGCATCTTCTTCCGGCAGGAGCGCATCGGCCGGCACGGCAAGCCCTTCGACATCATCAAGTTCCGCACCATGCGCCCGGTCAACGAGCACGAGTCCCAGACCAACTGGTCCATCGCGCACGACCGGCGGGTGTCGCCCATCGGTCGTTTCCTGCGCCGGACCTCCCTGGACGAGTTGCCCCAACTGTGGAACATCCTGCGGGGCGACATGAGTGTGGTCGGCCCCCGCCCCGAGCGGCCGTACTTCGTCGAGAAGTTCTCCGCCGAGTACCCGAGCTACGCCATGCGGCACCGGGTGCCGGTAGGGCTGACCGGGCTGGCCCAGGTCAGCGGCCTGCGCGGGGACACCCCGATCTCCGATCGGGCCCGGTTCGACAACTACTACATCGAGAACTGGTCACTGTGGCTGGACGCCAAGGTGCTCCTGCGGACCGTGGCCGAGGTGTTCCGTGGTGGTGGTCGCTGAGCGACCTGCGCCAGGTCCGTCACCGGACCGGTTCCGCCGGCACCGCCCCTCACCGCCGTTCCCCCACCGCCGGCTAGCCCGGGGAACCCCTCAGCCGAACTGCTTGGAGTAACCGATGCCGGATGTTTCGGTAGTCATCCCGACCACGGGCCGGCCCAGCCTCGCGGAGGCGGTCGCCACCGCCCGCGACCAGCAGGGCGTGTCCGTACACGTGGTCGTCGTGTGTGACCTGGCCGAGGTGCCGCCCGGCGTCGCCCGACTGCGGGACCAGATCGACGAGATCGTCTGCACCGGCGGGGGACGGCGCGGCTCGTACGCCCGCAACCTGGGGGTACGCCATGCCGCCCCGGGCAGCCACATCGCCTTCCTGGACGACGACGACGCCTGGCTACCCGGCAAGCTCGCCGCCCAACTGCCCGTCCTGGAAGGCCTGGCCGGCCAGGGCTGGCTGCCGGTGGTATCCTCCCGCACCCTGCAACGCAAGGCGGGGGGCGCCGCGCTGCCGACCCCCGTACCGACCGCCCTGATCACCGAGGGCACCCTGCCGGAGGACTACCTCTTCCGTCGACGGCACCTCGGGGTGGGTCGGCAGTCCCTGCCCACCTCGACCCTGCTGACCACGGCCGAACTGGCCCGGCAGTGCCCGTGGGACGAGTCCCTGCCCCGGCACCAGGACTGGGACTGGCTGGTGCGGGCGGCCCGGCTCCCGCGAGCGAAGATCGTGCAGATCGAGCAGGCCACCGCGGTCTACACCGTCGGCAGCCCGGGATCGATCTCGGCCGGGGCCGACTGGCGTACCTCCTGGGACTGGGCCCGGCGCTGGGAGGGGGTGTGGGCCCCGGAGACCTTCTCCGACTTCATCGCCGCCCAGACCCTGCGCTACGCCGTGCAGGCCCGCGACCGCGAGGGGGTACGCGAGATGGTGCGCGCCATCCGCCGCAACCGGGCCCCCTCGGCCCGCAACGCCGTCCTGGCGGCCCTGGGGCTGGTGCCCCGGTCGGCTCTTGAGCGGGTGGCGATGCGCGGCTCCCGCAGCACCGGTGACAACGGTGCCCTGCCCACGGGCGGGGGCCGCTGATGCGGCTGCACTTCGTACTCCCCCAGTTGGATCCGCTGTACGGCATGGAACTGGCCGCAGCGCTGCTCCTGCGGGGTCTGCACGACCAGGGGGTCGAGGTCTCCGCTACGGTGCTGTCCGGAAAGGTCCCGCCCACCCTGGGTGACCTGGCCATCGACACCCTGGGGCTGGGCACTCGGATCACCCGGCTGGCGGAGGCGGTGCCGCCGCTGCGACGCCGACTGCACCGGCTGCCGGCAGAGGTACGGATCGTGGCCAGCGGGCTGTGGGGCAGCGTGCCGGTCGGCACCGCCCTGGCCGGCACCGGCCGGGACTACGTCGCCTGGGAGCATTCGCTGCTGCCGGAGCGGCTGCGCATCGACCGCCGGGTCCGCACCCTGGCCCGGCTGGCCCGGGTTCGCGGGCTGCGCCCCAGCCTGGTCGTGGCCGTCTCCGAGGGGGTGGCCCGCACCGTCCGGGGACTCGCCCCCGGCCAGCCGGTGGTGACGATCACCAACCCGATGCCGCCCAGGGCCTTCGTAGCCCCGCGTCCGGTGGCCGACCGGCAGCGGATCAGGCTGCTCACCACGGCGGCCTTCCGCCCGTACAAGAACCACTCCTGCGCGCTGGAGGCGCTGGCCCTGCTGCCGCCGAACCATCACCTGACCCTGGCCGGGAACGGCGAGGAGCGGGACCTGCTGCACGAGCGGACCCGCCAGTTGGGGCTCACCGACCGGGTGACCTTCCTGGGCCGGGTGCCCGGGGTGGCCCGGCTGCTGGCGGAGTCCGACGTGCTGGTGCACCCCTCCCGGGCCGAGACCTTCGGCTTCAGTCTCGTGGAGGCTGCCGAGGCCGGTCTGCCGGTGGCCGCCCTGCCGGTTCCCGCCCTGGACGAGATGATCCCGACCTTCGTACCGGGCGCCCTGGCGGCGGACACCTCCCCGGCGGCCCTGGCCCAGGCGATCGTTACCCTGACCGGCGAGGGGCGCCCCGGGGTGGCGGACTTCGAGAAGGCCTGGCACGCCCGCTGCACCGAACTCGACCCGGCCACGGTCAGCGCCCGGTGGGTGGAGGCCCTGACATGACGGCGGTCCCCGAGCGGCCGATGGCCGAGCAGCCGGCCGGCTCGTCGGCCGGGGTCGGGCGAGGTGACGGCTTCCTCCGCAAGTCCGGCAAGTTCTTCGCCGGCACCCTGCTGCGTACCCTCGCCCAGGGGGCGTTGTTCGTGCTGCTGGCGCGGGAGATGCCGCTCAGCACGTACGGCCTGTTCGTCGGGGTCACCGCCCTGATCGCGGTGATCTCGCCCTTCGCGTCGGCCGGGGCGCCCAGCCTGATCATGCAGAACTACGCGGACGCCCCGGGCGACTGGCTCCGGCACCTCGTCCGCGGGCTGTTCCTCTCCACCATCTTCGGCACCGCCGCCACCGTGCTGGTGACCGCCGCCGGCCTGGCCATCTGGGGTGCGGACGTCCCGCTGGTCGACCTGCTCTGTCTGGCCTTCGCCGACCTGGTGGCCTGGCGACTCATCGAGGCCGTGGCGGCGTCCATCCAGGTCCGTGGTCGGATCATGCTCGCCGCTTTGATCCCCGCCCTACTGCACCTCTGCCGGTTGGCCGGTGCGGTCGTGCTGGCCGCCGCCGACGGGCCGGTCACCCTGCACGACTGGGCGGTGACCTCGGCGGTGCTGTCCACCCTGGTCTGCCTGCCCGTGATCGCCGGTGGCCTGCTCGGTGGCGGCCGGGGCGGGATCGGTCTCCGGGGCGCGGTCCGGCAGGCCCGCACCGGGATGCTCTTCGCCGTGGGGCTGGCGGCCCAGTCGATCTACAACGATGTCGACAAGGTCATGTTGTCCCGGCTCGGCACCCCGGAGGGCGCCGCCATCTACGCCGCGGCGTACCGGGTGGTCGACCTCGCGTACACCCCGGCCCGGTCGATGAGCGCGATCGCCTACCCCCGGTTCTTCGAGGCGGGACGGCACGGTCCCCGCCAGGCCATGCGGATGGCCCGTGGCCTGCTGCCACGCTTCCTGGCCTTCAGTGTGCCGGTGAGCCTGCTGCTGGTGGCCTTCGCCTGGATGATGCCGCTGGTGTTCGGGGCCGACTTCGAGGCGGCCATACCGGCCCTGCAGGGGCTCAGCGCCCTGCTGGTGCTCAAATCGCTGCACTACCTGGCCGCCGACGCGCTCTCCGGTGCCCGGATGCAGGGCCGGCGGACGGTCTGCCAGATCGGCGTCGGGGTGCTCAACGTGCTACTCAACCTGTGGCTGATCCCGGCCTACGGTTGGCAGGGGGCCATCGCCTCCAGCCTGTTCTGCGACGCGCTGCTGGCCGTACTGCTCTGGGGAAGCCTGGCCGCCGCCGTCCGCCGCGACCCGGGCGACGCACCCGCACAGCCACGTTCCATGGAAAGGGTCTGAGGTGACCACACTCTTCGGTGTCCTGCTGACTGCGGGAGGTCTCGCGGTAGCCGGGTGGCTGATCCACCAGCGCCGGACGGTGGCCGCCGCCTTCGGCGGTGGGAGGATCGCGATCGGGCTGATCGGATTCGCCGTCCTGGCCAACGCCGCGCCGGTGCTCGCCGGGGACAACTCCTCCGCGCTCATCGGCCTGCTGGTGTTCGCCCTGGTCGCCTGGTTGTTCTACGTACGCCATGGTGGTCTGGCCGGTCCTGCGGACATCTGGCGTCGGATCTGCCTGTGCCTGGCCGCCGCCCTGCTCCTCTGGTGCGTCGCGGTAGACCTGCTCACCGGCGAGGGGGTGTACGGGTCGCGGATGCCGGCGTACGCCGCCGCGGGTCTGCTGCTGGTGGCGGTGTGGTTGCTGGCGGCCGGTGCCCCGATCAGCCTGGCCGCGATGGCCTACACCGGGCTGGCCGTGCTGTCCCTGCTGACCATCCCGACCGCCTTCTACGGACAGGCCTGGCGGGCCTGCACCGGCGGGCAACTGGAGAAGTGTTCGCTGGCGGGTGGGCTGTTCAAGAGCTTCTACGACTCCGAGAACTACATCGCCCTGATCACCTCCTTCACCCTGGTGGCCGCGGTCTGCGCGCTGCGGAGGGCGCAACGGTGGGCGGTGGTGGCCTTCGGTCTGCTGGTCATCGTGGCCACCGGCTCCCGGACCAGCTACCTGGCCCTGGCCGCGGTGGCCTGCTGGGTGCTCGGGGCCATGCTGCTGGAGTGGCGTAGGCCGTACCAGCAGATCAACTTCGCCCTCTGCGTGTCAGTGGTCATCGGGGCGCTGGCGACGGCCACCTATCTGACCTGGAGTGCGGCGAAGAACACCCTGAGCAACCGGGGCAACATCTGGATCCACGCCCGGGAGTACATCGCGGGTTCGGAGGCCACCGGGGTCGGCGTCTCGAAGTGGTACCTGCTGCGGGACCAGGGCGATGCCCCGCACCACTTCTTCCACTCCGGCTACGTGCTGGCCATCTTCTCCGGAGGGTTCATCGCGTTGACCCTGTGGGGCCTGCTGATCGCCACCCTGCTGCGGGCACCGGTGATCGACGGCCGGGCCTTCTCCGCCAAGGCGCCGGTGGCCCTGTTCATCATCTACTCCTTCACCGAGGTGGTCTGGAACCCCCTCTCGGCCGACGGGCTGACCTGGATCTTCGCTCTGCTGGTGGTTACCGCATGCACGCTAGGATCGACCGATGGCAACCAGGTGGACACCTCGGTGACCACCGGTGATGTCGTCAGGCTCCCGCACGATGCCGGTTGACCAGGCCACCGTCCGGCGACCGCCGCCCCCGGGTCTCGGGTTCCGCCCGGACATCCAGGGCCTGCGCGCCTTCGCCGTCGTGGTGGTCATCCTGGACCATGTCCTCGGCTGGCCGGCGGGCGGATTCGTCGGGGTCGACGTCTTCTTCGTCATCTCCGGCTTCCTGATCACCGGCCTGCTGCTCACCGAGTACGACCGGCGGGGCCGGATCTCCTTCGCGGACTTCTACCGCCGCCGGGCCCGACGCATCCTGCCGCTGGCGATCCTGGTGCTGGTGCTCACCTACCTGGCCTCCGCGCTGCTCTTCCTCGGGGATCGGGCGCGATCGACGGCCTGGGACACCCTGTGGGCCGCCCTGTTCGGGGCCAACTGGCGGTTCGCCTTCACCGGCACGGACTACTGGCAGACCGACAGCCCGGTCTCCCCGTTGCAGCACTACTGGTCCCTGGCCGTCGAGGAGCAGTTCTACCTGGTCTGGCCGGTGCTGCTGGTGGTCGTGCTGAGCCTGGCCGCCCGGCGGGGCCGGTACGGCGGCAGCGCCCGCTGGGCGGTGGGGCTGGTCCTCGGTGCGGTCGTGGCGGGGTCCATCCTGTTCGCCCTCTGGGAGGTCAGCCACCGCCCCACGGTCGCCTACTTCTCGACCTTCTCCCGGGCCTGGGAGCTGGGGGTGGGTGCCCTGCTGGCCCTGGCGGCACCCCTGCTGGCCCGGATACCGGCTCCGGCCCGGCCGGCGTACCAGTGGGCGGGTCTGATCGGTCTGTTGGTCTCCGTGCTGGCCATCACCGCCCAGTCCCCCTTCCCGGTGCCCGGGGCCTTCCTGGCGGTGATCTCGACCGCCCTGGTCATCGCCGGAGGGGTCGGCGGGCAGCATCTGATGCTGCCCCTGACCAACCGGCCGGTCCGGTACCTCGGCGACATCTCGTACTCGCTCTACCTGTGGCACTTCCCGCTGCTGATCCTGCTCGGCGCGGCGTTGCCCGACAGTGGACCCACCGTGGCGGTGCTCACCCTGGTCGGCACGGTGCTGCTCTCGATGCTCAGCTACCACCTGGTGGAGGATCCGATCCGTCGATCCTCCTGGTTGGAGCCGCGCGCGCCGGGAAGACCACCGGAGAGCAGGGTCGCCCGGATCAGCCGGTACGCCACCGTGGCGGCGGTGGCCACCACGGTGGTGGCGGCCACGGTGGCGGTGCTGATCCCGCCGCCGCAGGCCCCGGCCGAGACGGCGGCGGTCACCTCACAGAGCGACCTGAGCGCCCAGATCGGTACGGCGCTGGCGGCCAAGGACTGGCCGGTGTTGACCCCGGCCCCCGGTGAACTGGGCCGCCGAGGCTTCACTCAGGGGCACGGGCAGGGTTGCCGGCCGGCGATCCCGGACGGCAACGACTGTGTCATCGGGTCACCCCGCCCCGCCCGGCTGGCCGTGGTCGTCGGGGACTCCATCGCCACCGCCTGGCTGCCGCTGGTCCGCGGGGTCCTGGAGCCCCAGGGCTGGGCGGTACGGGACCTGACCTACGCCGGCTGCCCCTTCCTGGCCTCGGGCACGACCTCGCCGATCAACTCCATCACCCGGTCCTGTCCCGGTCACCAGCAGATCGTCCGGCGCATCATCGAGGAGAACCGGCCGGACCTGGTGATCGTGAGCAACGCCTACCGTCAGCGGTTCACCGACACCGGCGGCCGGTCGGCGCTGGCCGAATGGGAGCGGGCCGCCGGCACCGCCCGGGAGAACTGGCTGGCCCCCGCCGGGAAGATCGTCGCCCTGCAACCCCCGCCCCTGGGCCCGGATCCGAAGAGCTGCATCACCCGCTTCTCCGCCCCGCAGGACTGCGTCTCCCAACTGGACGACGAGTACCGTTCCTACGCCGAGGTGGACGGACGGGTCTGGAGTGGTAAGCGGGCCTGGCATGTGGCCACCACGGACTGGTTCTGCCAGGGCGGACAGTGCCCGATCTTCGTCGGAGGGGTCATCGTCCGCCGCGACGGCAACCATGTCACGGCCGAGTACGCCCGCAAGCTGGCCCCGATGTTCGACGAGGCCCTGACCCCGGTCCTACGCGGCCCCTCGGACTGACCCGCACGCCAGGCTGGCCAGCACCGGCGTGCCGGTAGCCGCGCCGCCGGCTGACGACCACCGGCCAGCAGCTACCGGCGACTACCTGGTCCGCGGAGCCGAGACCAGAGCAGCACGCCGAGCCCGGCGACCAGGGCGACACCGGCGCCGATGAGCACCGGCACCGCCCAGGCGGGCCGGTCCGGTTCCGGCTTACCGCCGAAGGCGACCGCCGTGTCGCGGTACGCCAGGGCCAGGGCGTTCGCGGGGGCCTGCTCGACGACCTGGGCGAACTGTGCGGCGGCCTTCCCCTCGTCCCCGGTGAAGTACGCCTCGAGGGCGCTGCGGTAGAGAGCGTCCGTCTCGCCGAGTTTGTTGTCGACGTCGGCGGAGTCCAGCAGTCCGGTCAGCCGGGCCACCGGTACCACGAGGCGGTTGGGTCGCTTGGGGGCCAGCGGGTCGTTGTCCAGCATCCCGACCACCTGGCCCTGGGGGTCGATCGCGATGCCGCCCCGGGAGTAGGCGCCGACATCCTCACTGACCCGGTAGAAGGAGGTCTCCGGGTCCACTTCGGTCACCTCGGCGGCCTTGGTGCTCACCGTGTAGGTGGCGGAGCGGTACTCCGCATCGGTGGTGGCGTAGCCGAGCACGTTCAGTGCCGTTCCCGGGGCGATCGTGGCGGAGGTGTTCAGTTCGGCGGTGGGCAGGTTGGCCTGGTCGAGCTTGACCAGGGCCAGGTTGCCCTCCTCCAGGGGGAGCACCTTGACGACCGTGCCGGGGATCGCCGGGCTGGCCTTGAGGTCACCCTTGGCCACGTTCATCTGGCCGTGCAGCACGACCGCGGGGTCGGTGTCCCGCTCGGGGCCGGTGAAGGCACTGCTGGGCAGTCGACCCTTGACGTAGCCGCCGACCTCCCCGGCCTTGAGGGTGCCCCGGGCCACCAGGGTGTCGGCCAGCGAGCCGAGCGCGTGTTCGAGCAGGATCTCCGAGGTGGGGGCGACGCACTGCCCGTTGGTGAGCAGATGCCCGTCGTGGTTGACCACCACCCCGGTGCAGCGGCGGCTGAAGGTGAAGGGATCGGGGTGCAGCAAGGCACCGTCCTGCTTGTTGCGGACGTACCCGGTGTAGATGGCCTCCAGGAAGACCATCGCGGGTGCCACCTTGGCCAGGGCGTGCTCCTGCGGGCTGCGCGGCGCGGCCTCGGCCCAGGGCTTGAGCCCCGGCGGGGGCGGGGGCGCGGTAGGCGCGGTGACCGCCGGCGGGTTCTGTCCGTCACTGGCCGAGATGGCCCAGATGCCGGCACCCCCACCGACGGCGGCGACCAGCAGCAGCGCGGCGATCGCCACCCACAGGCCACCCTGCCGTTTCGGCGCGGTGGAGGGTTGGATCCGCCGGGCCGGAGAGCTGAAGGGGTCGTGCCGCAGCGGGTCGTCCGGGGCCGGGCCGAAGCCGGGCGAGGCCGGGGTGCCCGAGACCGGATCCGGGTAGACCGGCTGGGTGGGTACCGGCCCCGCCGACTGCGCCGCCCCGGAAACCGGCTGCGGCATCCCGGGCACCGGTTGCGGCATCCCCGAGATCGGCTGGGGCATCCCGGACACCGGCTGGGGCATCCCAGACACAGGTTGCGGCATTCCGGAGACCGGCTGCGGGGGGCCGGAGATCGGCTGGGGTGGGCCGGAGACGGGTGGGGAAACCGGCGGCGGGGCCGAGGAGGGTACGGGTTGGTACTCCACACCGAGCGCCCGGAACAGCTTCTCCGCAGCCGGGCCGGCCTCCGGGCCGTACGCGACCCAGGGGGCGGCCGCCGAGAAGTCGGCGTACACAAAGGGGGTTCCGGCGGGCCCCTGGGCCAGGTTGTTGACGATCCCGGCGAAGGCCTCCCGCCAGCCCGGGGCGGCGGCCACAGTAGCGTCCAGGACGGCCACGGTCACGAACCGGCCCTGCTGATCGAGGGCTGCCCATGCCTTGCCGACCGGTGAACCCCCCAGCAGATGGGTGTACCGGTAGGGGCCTTCCGGCTGCATGGCAACTCCTCTGCTCAACCGCCGTGCGGATCCTACCGAGCCACCGCACCTAGCCCTGCCCGCCGGTCGGCCCGCATCGCCTCATCCTCGTGAATTCGCTGGTCAGAACGGTCAATGAGGTTGACCACTTGCCTGCTGAAAGTTTTGATGCATAGAGTCAAAGGATGAATGACGGGGATACCAAGGCGCCGACCGAACGGGTCGTCGGCCTGTTCGACGGCGTCCGACTCACCCCGACCCAGCGGCGCATCGCGCACTGCCTGGTGCAGCACGCCCCCGCGGTGGGCTACCTCTCCGCCGCCGAGGTAGCCGAACTGGCCGGGGTCAGCCAGCCCTCGGTCACCCGCTTCGCGGTGGCCCTGGGCCACGACGGTTATCCCGCGCTGCGGCGACGGCTGCGGGAACTGACCGCCGCCGCGCCCGGTCCGGCCACCGCCGGCAACGAACTCCAGCAGGCGGTACGCGCCGAGATCGGCAACCTGGACCGGCTGGCCGAGCAGCTGAGCGACCGGGAGCGGCTGGCCGAGACCGGCCGGCTGCTGGCGGCCAGCCGTCCCCTGCCGGTGCTGGGGCTGCGGGCCGCCGCTCCCCTGGCCGCCTACTTCGCGTACTTCGCCGCGAAGGTGCACCCGGACGTGCGGGTGCTCGACGACGGGGGCAGCCTGCTCACCGACCGCCTGGAGCAGGCCGCCGAGGCCGGGGCGAGCGCCCTGCTGGCCCTGGTGCTGCCCCGCTATCCCCGGGAGACCCTGGAGGCCCTGCGGGAGGCCCGCGCCGCCGGGCTCACCGTGGTCGCGATCACCGACTCCCCGGTCAGCCCGGCCGCCGAACTGGCCGATGTGGTGTTGCCGGCGGCGGTCGGCACCCAGCTCGTGTTCGACCTGCACACCGCTCCGATGACCCTGGCCATGGTGCTGCTCCAGGCGATCTGCGACGCCGCCCCGGCCGAGACCCAGCGGCGGTTGGAGGCCTTCGAAGCCTCCGCCGCTCGTCGCCAGTTGTTCCTCGGTTAGGAGGAGACACACCATGACCCACGTAGCCCCCGGCCCTATCCGGGCCGCCCGAGGCCCGGAACGCACCGCCCGAGGGTGGCCGCAGGAGGCCGCCCTGCGGATGCTGATGAACAACCTCGACCCGGAGGTCGCGGAACGCCCGGACGACCTGGTGGTCTACGGGGGCACCGGGAAGGCCGCGCGGGACTGGCCCTCCTACCACGCCCTGGTCCGCACCCTGACGGACCTGCGCGACGACGAGACCATGCTGGTGCAGTCGGGCCGACCGGTCGGGGTGATGCGCACCCACGAGTGGGCCCCCCGGGTGCTGCTGGCCAACTCCAACCTGGTCGGTGACTGGGCCACCTGGCCGGAGTTCCGCCGCCTGGAGCAGTTGGGGCTGACCATGTACGGGCAGATGACCGCCGGATCGTGGATCTACATCGGCACCCAGGGCATCCTCCAGGGCACCTACGAGACCTTCGCGGCCGTGGCGGAGAAGCGCTTCGGGGGCACCCTGGCCGGCACCCTGACCCTGACCGGCGGCTGCGGCGGGATGGGCGGGGCCCAGCCCCTGGCGGTGACCATGAACGGCGGTGCCTGCCTGATCGTGGACGTCGACCGCAGCCGGCTGGACCGCCGGGTGCACGACCGCTACCTGGACGAGGTCGCCGACGACCTGGACGACGCGGTCGAGCGGGTCCTGGCCGCTAAGCGGGACCGCCGGGCGCTCAGCGTCGGGGTGGTCGGCAACGCCGCCACGGTCTTCCCGGAGCTGCTGCGCCGTGGGGTGGCCATCGACATCGTCACCGACCAGACCAGCGCCCACGACCCCCTGTCGTACCTGCCGGTGGGGGTGGAACCGGCCGAGGCGCGGGACTACGCGGCGGCCAAGCCGGCCGAGTTCACCGACCGGGCCCGGGAGTCGATGGCCCGGCACGTCGAGGCGATGGTGGGCTTCCTCGACGCCGGTGCGGAGGTCTTCGACTACGGCAACTCCATCCGGGGCGAGGCCCGGCTGGGCGGGTACGAGCGGGCCTTCGACTTCCCCGGCTTCGTGCCGGCGTACATCCGGCCGTTGTTCTGCGAGGGCAAGGGCCCCTTCCGGTGGGCGGCCCTCTCCGGCGACCCGGCGGACATCGCCGCCACCGACCGGGCCATCCTGGACCTGTTCCCGGAGAACGAGTCCCTGGCCCGGTGGATCCGGATGGCCGGCGAACGGGTGGCCTTCCAGGGCCTGCCGGCCCGGATCTGCTGGCTGGGCTACGGCGAGCGTGACAAGGCCGGGGTCCGGTTCAACGAGATGGTCGCCTCGGGTGAGCTGAGCGCCCCCGTGGTGATCGGCCGGGACCACCTGGACTGCGGCAGTGTGGCCAGCCCCTACCGGGAGACCGAGGCGATGGCCGACGGCTCGGACGCGATCGCCGACTGGCCCCTGCTCAACGCGCTGGTCAACACCGCCAGCGGCGCCTCCTGGGTGTCCATCCACCACGGCGGCGGGGTGGGCATCGGCCGCTCCATCCACGCCGGTCAGGTCTGTGTGGCCGACGGCACCGCCCTGGCCGGGCAGAAGATCGAGCGGGTGCTGACCAACGACCCGGCGATGGGGGTGATCCGGCACGTCGACGCCGGTTACCCCACCCCGCACACCGACGTCCGCATCCCGATGGCGGAGTAAGGAAGGGCCCCTTGTTAACGCATACGGTAGAGGAAGGGCCCCTTCTTAACAGGTTCCGCAGGCTGTGGGACGAGATCGCGCCGATCGGCCGCGACCCGCGCAGCGGGGGTTACCTGCGCTACGCCCTGGCCGAGCCGGAGCTGCGGCTGCGGGAGTGGTTCCGGGCCCAGGCCGACCAGCGGGGCATGCCGGTCGCCGAGGACGGCAACGGCAACCTGTTCGCCTGGTGGGGGGATCCCGACGGCAGCGAGGCCGTGCTGACCGGCAGCCACTTCGACTCCGTGCCGCACGGCGGGGGCTACGACGGGCCACTGGGCATCGTCAGCGCCTGGCTGGCCGTGGACGAGCTGCGGGCCGCCGGGGTCACCCCGGACCGGCCGCTGGTCGTCGCCGCCTTCGTCGAGGAGGAGGGGGCCCGATTCGGCGTACCCTGCCTGGGGTCCCGGCTGCTCACCGGGCAGATCGACGTGGAGCGGGCGGCTGCCTTGCGGGACGCGGCCGGGGTGAGCTTCGCCGAGGCGCTGGGGGCCCGCCCAGCGGGCGCCGACCCGGCCCTGGTGGGTCGCTTCGCCGCCTTCGTGGAGCTGCACGTGGAGCAGGGCCGGGCCCTGGTCGAGCAGGACGCCCCGGTGGGGGTGGCCAGCGCCATCTGGCCGCACGGCCGCTGGCGCTTCGACTTCACCGGCGAGGGAAACCACGCCGGTACGACCCGGATGGCCGACCGCCGCGACCCCATGCTGACGTACGCCTTCACGGTGCTGGCCGCCAACAAGGAGGCCCGGCTGCGCGACGCCCACGCCACCGTGGGCCGGGTGACCGTCGAACCGAACGCCACCAACGCCATCCCCTCCCGGGTGACCGGCTGGCTGGACGCCCGCGCCGCCGAGCCGCAGACCCTAACCGGTCTGGTGGAGGCGGTCCGGGCCAAGGCCGTCGAGCGGGCCCGCCGCGACGGGACCGAGGTGGCCCTGACCGAGGAGTCGGCCACCCCCCTGGTGGCCTTCGACCACGGGCTGACCGACCGGCTGGCCCGGCTGCTGGAGGCCCCGGTGCTGCCCACCGGAGCGGGCCACGACGCCGGGGTGCTGGCGGCCCAGGTGCCGACCGCGATGCTCTTCGTCCGCAACCCCACCGGGGTCTCGCACTCCCCCGCCGAGTCGGCCGACGACCCCGACTGCGCCGCCGGGGTGGTCGCCCTGGCCCGGGTGTTGCAGGAGCTGGCATGTCGGTGATGCGCTGGCTGGCGGAGTACGCCTGGCTGCCCGAGCAGGCCGAACCCACCCCGGAGGTGCTGATCGAGACCGTGAAGGGTCGGATCACCGGGGTCACCCCGCTGTCGCCGGGCGGCCCGCCGCACGCCGGGGTGGACGTGCTGGCCGACGCGGTACGGCTGCCCGGGCTGACCCTGCCCGGCCTGGCCAACGCCCACTCGCACGCCTTCCACCGGGCCCTGCGCGGGCACACCCACGGTGGGCGGGGCGACTTCTGGAGCTGGCGGGACCGGATGTACGCGGTGACCACCCGCCTGAACCCGGACTCCTACCTGGCCCTGGCCCGGGCGGTCTACGCCGAGATGGCCCTGGCCGGGATCACCTGCGTCGGGGAGTTCCACTACCTGCACCACGGCCCCGGGGGCACCCCGTACGAGGACCCGAACGCGATGAGCGCGGCGCTGGTCGAGGCGGCGGCGCACGCCGGGATCCGGCTGACCCTGCTGGACACCTGCTACCTGACCGCCTCGGTGGACGGCCGGCCGTTGACCGGGGCCCAGCTGCGCTTCGGCGACGGGGACGCGCTGCGCTGGGCCGACCGGGTCACCGCCTTCACCCCCGAGGGGGAGCACGCCCGGCTCGGGGCGGCGATCCACTCGGTGCGGGCGGTACCCGCCGAGCAGCTGGCCACCGTGGCCGGTTGGGCGCACCGGCGGGACGCGCCGCTGCATGTGCACCTGTCGGAGCAGCCGGCTGAGAACGACGCCTGCCGGGCGGTGCACGGGCGTACCCCGACCGGGCTGCTGGCCGACCACGGGATCCTCGGTCCGGCCACCACGGCGGTGCACGCCACCCATCCGACCAGCGGCGATGTGAGCCTGCTCGGGGAGAGCCGGACCGGGGTCTGCCTCTGCCCGACCACGGAACGGGACCTGGCCGACGGCATCGGCCCGGCCCGCCGGATGGCCGACGCCGGCACCCCGCTGAGCCTGGGCAGCGACAGCCATGCCGTGATCGACCTCTTCGAGGAGGCCCGCGCGGTCGAGTTGGACGAGCGGCTGCGGACCCGCAAGCGGGGGCATTTCACCCCGGCGGAGCTGATGCACGCCGCGAGTGCGGCCGGACATGCCGCACTGGGCTGGACCGACGCCGGGCGGATCGCGGTCGGTGACCGCGCCGACCTGGTCACCGTACGGCTGGACAGCGTACGCACCGCCGGGGTGGCTCCGGCCGGGGTCTGGTTCGCCGCCGGGGCAGCCGACATCACGCAGGTGGTGGTGGAGGGGCGGGTAGTGGTCCGCGACGGCCGCCACCTGACGGTCGACGTACCGCAGGAACTGGCCGACGCCATAGCGGAGGTGACACCGTGAGCGCGAGGAGTGAGCTTGCGAGCCCCGCAGTCGCGAACAGAGGCAGGCACAGCCCAGGCAGCCTGCTGGTCCACAACATCGGTGAGCTGGTCACCAATGTGGCCGGCACCGGTGAGGGCGGGCCGCTGGGGCTGCGGCGGCGGGCGGCCGTGCTCATCGAGCAGGGGGAGATCGTCTGGGTGGGGCCCGACGGCGACGCCCCGAACGCCGACCGGCGGATCGACGCCGGGGGTGCCGCCGTGCTGCCCGGGTTCGTGGACAGCCACGCCCACCTGGTTTTCGCCGGGGACCGGGCCGCCGAGTTCGCCGCCCGGATGGCCGGGCAGCCGTACACCGGCGGGGGCATCCGCACCACGGTGGGCGCCACCCGCGCCGCCTCCGACGAGGAACTGCGCGCCACCGTGCGCCGGCTGCACGCCGAGGCGCTGCGGCAGGGCACCACCACGATCGAGATCAAGAGTGGGTACGGCCTGACCGTCGCCGACGAGGCCCGCTCCCTGCGGATCGCCGCCGAGTTCAGCGAGGAGACCACCTTCCTCGGCGCGCACGTGGTGCCGACCGAGTACGCCGACCGCCCCGACGAGTACGTCGGGCTGGTGTGCGGGCCGATGCTGACCGCCGCCGCGCCGTACGCCCGCTGGATCGACGTGTTCTGCGAGCGGGGCGCCTTCGACGCCGACCACGCCCGGGCGATCCTCGCCTGTGGACAGGCTCTGGGACTCGGCGTACGGGTGCACGCCAACCAGCTGGGTCCCGGCCCGGGGGTACGGCTGGGGGTGGAGCTCGGAGCGGCCAGTGTGGACCACTGCACCCACCTGACCGACGCCGACATCGAGGCCCTGGCCTCGACCCGGTTCGACTGCATGTGCCACGACGGCGGACACACCACCACCGTCGCGACCCTGCTGCCGGGTGCCGAGTTCTCCACCCGGTCGCCCTACCCGGACGCCCGTCGACTCCTCGACGCCGGGGTCACGGTGGCGCTGGCCACCGACTGCAACCCCGGTTCGTCGTACACCTCCTCGATGCCGTTCTGCATCGCGCTGGCCGTACGGGAGATGGGGATGATCCCGGCGGAGGCGGTGTGGGCGGCGACCGCCGGTGGCGCGCGGGCCCTGCGCCGCGACGACATCGGGGTGCTGCGGCCCGGCGCCCGAGCCGACCTGATCATTCTCGACGCCCCGTCCCACCTGCACCTGGCCTACCGGCCAGGGGTGCCTCTGATCCGCCAGGTCCTGCACAACGGAGTACCGCGATGACCGTGACCATTCAGCCCACCGGGATCTCTCCCGCCGACGTGCTCGCCGTGGCCCGGGGCACCGCCAAGGTCGTCCTCGACCCGGCCACCCTGGCGGCCATGGCCACCAGCCGGTCCATCGTGGACGGCATCGAGGCCGCCGGCCGCCCGGTGTACGGCGTCTCCACCGGCTTCGGGGCGTTGGCCAACACCTTCGTGGCCCCCGAACGGCGGGCCGAGTTGCAGCACGCCCTGATCCGCTCGCACGCCGCCGGCATCGGCGAACCCATGCCCCGGGAGGTGGTGCGGGCGATGATGCTGCTGCGGGTCCGCTCGCTGGCCCTGGGGCACTCCGGGGTCCGCCCGCTGGTCGCCTCCGCCCTGGTGGACCTGCTCAACCACGAGGTCACCCCCTGGGTGCCGGAGCACGGTTCGCTGGGCGCCTCCGGTGACCTGGCCCCCCTGGCGCACTGCGCGCTGGTGCTGCTCGGCGAGGGCTGGGTGCTGGGTCCGGAGGGTCAGCGGCAGCCCGCCGCCGAGGCCCTGCGCCGGGCCGGGCTGGCCCCGATCGAGCTGGCCGCCAAGGAAGGGCTGGCGCTGATCAACGGCACCGACGGCATGCTCGGCATGCTGCTGCTGGCCATCCACGACGCGGCCCACCTGTTCACCATGGCCGACGTGACCGCCGCGCTGGCCATCGAGGCGATGCTCGGCTCGGACCGGCCCTTCCTGCCGGAACTGCACACCATCCGCCCGCACCCCGGGCAGGGCCTCTCCGCGGCCAACATCCACCGGTTGTTGCAGGACTCGGCGGTGATGGACTCGCACCGCGCCGACGTGACCCACGCGGTGCAGGACGCCTACTCGATGCGGTGCGCCCCGCAGGTGGCCGGCGCGGCCCGGGACACCCTGGACTTCGCGCGTACGGTGGCTGCCCGGGAACTGCTGTCGGTGGTGGACAACCCGGTGGTGCTGCCGGACGGCCGGGTCGAGTCGACCGGCAACTTCCACGGCGCCCCGCTCGGCTTCGCTGCGGACTTCCTGGCCATCGCCGCCGCCGAGGTCGGTGCGATCGCCGAACGCCGGGTGGACCGGCTGCTGGACGTGACCCGCTCCCGTGACCTGCCGGCCTTCCTGTCCCCCGATGCCGGGGTGAACTCCGGGCTGATGATCGCCCAGTACACCGCGGCCGGGATCGTCGCGGAGAACCGTCGACTGGCCGCACCGGCCTCGGTGGACTCCCTGCCCACCAGTGGGATGCAGGAGGACCACGTCTCGATGGGCTGGGCGGCGGCCAAGAAGCTGCGTACCGTGCTGGACAACCTGACCAGCCTGCTGGCGGTGGAACTGCTGGCCGCCGTACGCGGACTGCAACTGCGGGCCCCGCTGACCCCCTCGCCCGCCGGCCGGGCGGCCATCGCCGCCCTGGGCGAGATCGCCGGCCCGCCCGGCCCGGACGTCTTCCTCGCGCCGGTGATGGAGGCCGCCCGCGAGGTGGTCGCCACCCCCGCCCTCCGCACCACCATCGAGCGCGAGATCGGCGACCTCGACTAGCCCGAGCTGGATCTTGGTACGAAAGCGCCCTTCCGGGGGCGGGTTCGTACCAAGATCTCGGTGCTCAGCGGGGTCAGAGGACCTTGGCCACCAGGGCGGCCAGCTCGCGCAGGGCCTTGCCGCGGTGGCTGATGGCGTCCTTCTCCTGCGGGGTCAGCTCGGCGTTGGTGCGGTCCTGGCCGTCGCCCAGGAAGATCGGGTCGTACCCGAAGCCACCGTCGCCGCGCGGGGCACGCAGCAGCCGACCCTGCTGCCGGCCGTCCACCAGATGCTCCTTGCCACCGGGCAGCACCAGGGCCACCGTGCACACGAAGGAGGCCCCCCGGTGCTCGTCCGGCACGTCGGCTACCTGGTCCAGCACCAGTTGCAGGTTGGCCTCGTCGTTGCCGTGCCGACCGGCCCAGCGGGCGCTGAACACCCCCGGCATCCCGTTCAGGGCGTCCACCGCCAGCCCGGAGTCGTCCGCGATCGTCGGCAGGCCGGTACGGCGGCACCCCTCCCTCGCCTTGATCAGCGCGTTCTCCCCGAAGGTCAGCCCGGTCTCCGGCAACTCCGGGTACGCCTCGACGTCGTCCAGCCCGATCAGGGCGATCCGGTGGGCGCCCAGGGCACCGTCGAGGATGCGCTGCAACTCGATGAGCTTCTTACGGTTCCGGGTGGCGAGCAGCACCTTGTTCATGAGTCACCTTTCGTTCGCGACTGCGGGGCTCGCAAGCTTCACAGGAGGGACAGAGCCTTCCGCTGGGCTTCGGCCAGGTCCAGGCAGCCGAGGACGGCCAGGTCTAGCAGGGCGTCCAACTGGTCTCGGGCGAACACACCGGCCTCACCGGTGCCCTGCACCTCGACGAAGTCCCCGGTGCCGGTGCAGACCACGTTCATGTCGACCTCGGCGGCCACATCCTCCTCGTAGCACAGATCCAGCCGGGGCTCGCCGCCGATGATCCCGACACTGATCGCGGCCACCGACCGGTGCATCACCTTCTCCGGGGTGCCGGTCAGGGCCTTGCGCGCGGCCAGCCAACTGACCGCGTCGTGCAGGGCCACGTACGCCCCGGTGATCGCGGCGGTCCGGGTGCCCCCGTCGGCCTGGAGCACGTCGCAGTCGAGCACGATGGAGTTCTCGCCGAGGGCCTTGAGGTCGATGGCCGCCCGCAGACTGCGACCGATCAGTCGGGAGATCTCGTGGGTGCGCCCACCGACCTTGCCCTTGATGCTCTCCCGGTCCGAGCGGGTGTTGGTGGCCCGGGGCAGCATCGCGTACTCCGCGGTGACCCAGCCCAGCCCGGAACCGCGCCGCCAGCGGGGCACCCCCTCGGTGACGCTGGCCGTGCAGAGCACCCGGGTGGCACCGAACTCCACCAGCACCGATCCCTCGGGGTGGGTGCTCCAGCCTCGGGTGAGGGTCACCGGACGGAGTTGGTCGGGCTGCCGCCCATCAGGTCGCGCCATCCCTGCACCCTATGCGGTGTCGTGATCGAAGCGTCCCCGGGTGCCCGCCCGACGGCTCAGATGTCGTACGTGGCGCCCGGGCGGACCACTTCCAGCGGCCCGGAGTAGGCGCCAGCGGCGGCGGCCACGGTGTGTGCCTCGCTGCCCCAGGCGGCCACCAGATGGGTCAGCAGCAGCCGCCCGACCCCCGCCTTGGCCGCCGCCTCGCCGGCCTCCCGGCCGGTGAGGTGCAGATCCGGTGGGTTGTCCACCCCGTCCAGGTAGCTGGCCTCGCAGAGGAAGGTGTCCGCGTTCTGGGCCAGCCGCACCAGGGTCTCGCAGGGGGCGGTGTCCCCGGAGTAGCACAGCACCTTGCCCTCGTGCTCCAGCCGTACCCCGTAGGTCTCGATGGGGTGCTGCACCCGGTCGACCGTGACCGTGAAGGGGCCGATCGGGAAGGTGCCGGGTTCCAGGGCGTAGAACTGGTAGACGTCCTCCACCGCGCCGTCCCCCTGCCCGTACGCGGCGGCCAGCCGCTCCGGGGCACCGGCCGGGGCGTACACCGGCAACGGCGGGTAGGGGCCGTCCGGGGCGTACCGGCGGACCACCACGTAGGAGGCGGCGTCGAGGATGTGATCGCAGTGCAGGTGGGACAGCAGGATCGCGTCGGGGGCGTGCAGCCCGGCGTAACGCTGCAGGGTGGACAGCGAGCCCGGGCCGAAATCGATCAGAAGCCGGAAGTCCTCGGCCTCGATCAGATAGGCCGAACAGGGGGACTCGGGTCCGGGGAAGCTGCCCGCACAGCCCAGGACGGTCAGTCGCATCGAGTTGTCTCGCTGTCACGGTAGGTGGTGATTCTCCGGGCCACCGCTCCGGTGGTGATCACAACCGACGCGTACGCCACGCTGCGCAGCCTACGCCCGCTGATGCGAGGGCAAGAATGATCCGCTCGAAGTTGTCATCAACGTGACACCCGCTCGGGCCGTCCGATCGAGTCCGGGTTGGCTGAGTGTCCAGTCAGCTAGGGCCGACGCGGCGAGGGCCACCGGCGTGTCGCCGATGGCCCTCGGGTCCGTCATCGACCGCTCCGGGTCAGGCCCAGAGCTGCCCCTCCAGGGCCTCCTCGGCATCGGCCAGGGTGCCGCCGTAGGCCCCGGTGCTGAGGTACTTCCAGCCGCCGTCACTGACCACGAAGGCCACATCGGCGCGGCGACCGTCGCGGACCGCCTCGTGCGCCACGGCCAACGCCGCGTGCAGCACCGCGCCGGTGGAGAAGCCGACGAACAACCCCTCGACCTCGACCAGCTGCCGGGTCCGCAGCACCGCGTCCCGGGTGCCAACCGAGAACCGTCGGTTGAGCACGGTGGCGTCGTAGAGCTCCGGGACGTACCCCTCGTCGATGTTGCGCAGGCCGTAGACCAGCTCCCCGTACCGCGGCTCGGCGGCCACGATCTGGATGCCCTCGACCTTCTCCCGCAGGTAACGCCCGGTCCCCATCAGAGTGCCGGTGGTGCCCAGTCCGGCCACGAAGTGGGTGATCGTCGGCAGGTCGCGCAGCAGCTCCGGGCCGGTCGTCTCGTAGTGGGCCCGCGCGTTGGCCTCGTTGCCGTACTGGTAGAGCATCACCCAGTCCGGGTGCTCCGTGGAGATCTGCTTGGCGGTGGCCACCGCCTGGTTCGAGCCGCCGGCCGCCGGGGAGAAGATGATCTCCGCGCCGTACATCCGGAGCAACTGGATCCGCTCGGTGGAGACGTTCTCCGGCATCACACAGACCAGCCGGTAGCCGCGCAGCTTGGCCACCATGGCCAGGGAGATGCCGGTGTTGCCGCTGGTCGGTTCCAGGATGGTGTCGCCCGGACGGAGCCGGCCGGCCTCCTCGGCGGCCCGGACCATGAACAGCGCCGCCCGGTCCTTGACGCTACCGGTCGGGTTGCGGTCCTCCAGCTTGGCCCACAGCCGCACCGGCGGCGCCCCCTCGGGCACCGTCGGCGACAGTCGGGGCAGGCCCACCAGGGGTGTGCCGCCGCAGGCGTCCAGCAGGCTGTCGTACCGCGCCATCGCCGCTAGCCTCAGCGGGCGGTGACGGAGGTACGGCTGTGCTGCGCGATCGCCGCGGCGGCGGCGAAGCCGAACGCGCCGCCGGCCACGGCCGGCAGGATGGTCACGCTGTCGCCGTCGGAGAGCTTGGCGTCCAGGGCGCCGAGGAAGCGTACGTCCTCGTCGTTGACGTAGACGTTGACGAAGCGGTGCAGGGCACCCGCCTCGGTGACCAGCCGCCCCCGCAGCCCGGCGTGCCGGGAGTCCAGGTCGGCGAGCAGGTCACTCAGGGTGTCTCCGCTGCCCTCGACGACCTTCGCGCCGCCGGTGTAGCTGCGCAGGATGGTGGGGATGCGAACCTCGATGGCCATGATGTCTTACTCCTTGATCAGGTGTGCGCGGTGACGTGCCGGAAAAGGGTGTGCGGGGCTGGGATCAGTTGCCCGAACACTCGTAGTCGACCGTCGCCGGGCTCTGCCCGAACATGTAGGACTGCACGGCGTGCGGATCCACCCCGGCGTCGAGAATCCGCACCGGCTCCTCGGTCACCACCCCGTCCACGATGCGGAAGGAGCGGATCTCCTCGGTGTCCGGTTCCCGGGTGGAGACGAGCAGGTAGTGAGCGCCCGGCTCACCGGCGAAGGCGATGTCCGTCCGCGAGGGGTACGCCTCCGTGGCGGTGTGCGAGTGGTAGATGACGACGGGCTCCTCGTCCCGATCGTCCATCTCCCGCCAGACCCGCAGCTGCTCCATCGAGTCGAACTCGTAGAAGGTCATCGAGCGGGCGGCGTTCTCCATCGGGATGTGCCGGGTCGGCGTGTCACTGCCGACCGGACCGGCGACCACGCCACAGGCCTCGTCGGGGTGATCCCGACGAGCGTGGGCGACGATCGCGTCAACGATCGACCGGTCGATGCTCAGCACGCCGCCAAGCCTAGCGCCCGTCGCTGACGCTATGCGAGGCGGCGCTGGTCACAGTCACTCGATCAAGGCGTTGAGCAGGGATTCCTGGAGATAGCCCAGGTAGGCGTAGACCGAAAGCTGGAACACCCGGCTGGAGGAGGGATCCTCGGCCACCGCGTCGTCCAGCTCGGCACCCAGGTCCGTGCCGTCCTTGATCTCCAGCCGTACCCCCATCGCCAGCCGGGCGTCGTTGAGGGCCCGCAGCCAGGCCTCGGCCGCCTCGGCGTCCAGGCGTACCTCGCCGCCGCCCTCGCCGGGCAGGGCGGCCAGGATCGCCCCGGCCTGGTCGATCTTCGCGGTCTTCAGGTCCCCCTCGGTGTAGCGGCGGAACTCTGCGGTCCCGGCGGCGTCATCCGGGTACACATCGGGGAAAAGCCGACAGACCACCGGATCGACGTGGTCGAACCCGTCCGTGAGCAGGCCGACCACCTCGGAGGCGACCTTGCGCAGCACCCGTACCTCGTCGACGGCGAAGGTGGCGACATACCGGTTCCCCCGGCGGCGGAACATGCTCACGACCGCTCCACCGTCGCCCAGAGCCCGTAGGCGTGCAACTGCGAGGCGTCATGTTCCATGCGTTCCCGGGCGCCGCTGGAGACCACGGCCTTGCCCTTGTGATGCACGTCCAGCATGAGTTGCTCGGCCTTCTCCCGGCTGTAGCCGAAAAGCTTCTGGAACACCCAGGTCACATAGCTCATCAGATTGACCGGGTCGTCCCACACGATCGTCACCCACGGCCGGTCCGAAGCCGGCACCTCATCGGTGTCCGGAGTCTCGACCGGTGCAACCTGCGGAGCCGCCATGCCCCCCATCGTGCCACCGGATCGGCGCAACCGAGGAACCGGAACGCCGGAGGAAGCTTCAACGGCCCGCCCGGACACCCCGACCTCGCCCTTTGCGGCCACCGGCCGGAAAGCAGGCACGTCGATATGCTGCGCGGATGACTCCCTGGAGGTTCGTGGGCCGCACGATGGAACTCGACCGCCTACGGGCCGCGGTGACCGGTACACCGGCGCGGGGAGTGTTCTTCACCGGCAGCGCCGGGATCGGCAAGAGTCGGCTGCTGCGGGAGGGGGTGCACGCCCTGCCCGCCGAGGACTACGCGGTCTGGTGGATCGCGGCCGGCGCCACCACCGCGGCCATCCCCTTCGGTGGCCTGGTGCAGATCCTCGCCGTCGAGCAGCCCCCGGGGCTGCCACCGGCCGGGATCCTGCGCTGGGCGGTGGAGACGTTGCAGCAGGAGGCCACCGGCCGGCGGATCGTGCTCGCGGTCGACGACGCCCACCTGTTGGATCCACCCTCGGCCGCCCTGGTGCACCTGGTGGCCCGCGCCGAGAACGCCTGCGTGGTGGGCACCCTGCGCGACGGTGAACAGATCCCGGTGCCGATCCGGGCACTGTGGACCGACGGCCTGGTGGAGCACGCCGAGCTGAGCCCACTGGCGCCGACCGAGACCGCCGGGCTGCTAGCCGCCATCCTCGGTGGCCCGGTCGATGACGGCTCGGCGGACCGGCTGGGCCGGCTCAGCGCCGGAAACCCGCTGCTGCTCCGCGAGCTGGTGCACGCCGCCCAGGGCAGCGGGGAACTAACCCCCCGGTACGGCATCTGGACCTGGACCGGACGTCTGGAGCTGGCACCCAGCCTCACCGATTTGATCGACGTCCGGATCGGTCGGCTGAGTCCCGAGGTCCGGGCCGTGGTCGAGTTGGTCGCCTTCGGGGAGCCGCTGGGGCTGCGGTTGCTCGACACGGCCGCCGACCACACCGCCGTGGAGACCGCCGAGGAACGCGGCCTGATCACCATGGTCCGGTCCGACCGGCGGCTGGACGTCCGACTGGCTCACCCGCTCTACGGCGAGGTGGTACGCCGACAGTGCCCGGTCAGCCGGACCCGCCGGTTGCACGCGGAACTGGCCGCCCTGCTGGAGGGGGCCGGCAAACGACGCCGGGAGGATCTGCTCCGGGTGGCCGTGTGGCGGCTGGACTCCGGCACCGCCCAGGACCCGTCGATGCTGGTCAACGCCGCCGAGCAGGCGTTCGCCCGGTACGACGTACCGCTGGCCACCCGGCTGGCCCGCGCGGCGCTGGCGGCCGACGGGGGTTTCCACGCGGCCGAACTGCTGGCCACCATCCTGATGTTCGCCGACCGGCCGGCCGAGGCCCTGGGGGTGCTCGACGCGGTGGCCCCCGAGGAGGAGGACGAGGAGCGATTCAGCCGCTGGCTGACCGCCCGGGGCATGGTCAGCTACTGGGGGCTCAGCCAGGAGTCCACCGTGGAGGAGATCGCCCGGCGCGGGGCCCGTCTGACCGACCTCGCCGCCCAGGCCCGGATCCACTCCTTCGAGGCCATCATGCGCCTGCACCGGCTGGAGGCCCCGGCCGCCCGGCGGCTCGCCCAGGGGGTGCTGGACCGACCTGCGGCCGGCACGGCCGCCCGGGAACTGGCCCGGTGCACCATCGCCCACCTCCAGGCCGTGCAGGGCCAACTGTGCCGCAGCGCCACCACGGTTGACCTGGTCCAGGCGAAGGCGGCCAGTTGGCGGGCCGACATGCCGTACCTGCAACTGGCCGTGGAGCTGGCCCGGGGCACCCGGCTGGCCCTCTCCGGCGATCTGGCCGGCATCGACCGGCTGGTGGCGGACGAGTTCGCCGACCTGGCCGACGCGGGCGACTTCCGGCTAGGCAGCGGCTACCTGGCGATCCTGCGGGCGTACGCGGCACGGCTGCGGGGGCGCAGCGAGACCGCCCTGCGGGCCGCCCTGGGCGCCTGCGCGATCCTGGCGACCAGCCGGGTCTACGCCGGACTGGCCCAGGCCGAGCGGGCGCAGGCCGCCGCCCTGCGCGGCGACGCCCGACAGGCGGTCGAGGCGATGGCCGAGGCCGACCGCACCCACGCCCCCGGCATGGCGGTGCTGTACCCCTGGCTGGAGCAGGCCCGGGCGGCCACCCTGGCCGCCACGGGTGACCTGCCCGGTGCGGTCGCCCACCTGCACGGGCTGGTCGACCGGTTACGCGCGGACGGTTTCGCCGGACACGAGGCCCTGGCCCTGCACGACCTGGTGCGGCTCGGCGCGGCCCCGGCGGCGACCGGGCCGACCTGCTCCGACGCCAACCGGCGTACGGTCGCCCAGCGGTTGACGGAGCTGTCGGAGCGCATCGACGGGGACCTTCCCCCGCTGCTGGCCCGGCATGCCCGGGCCGCCGTGGAGGGCTCACCCGAGCAACTGCTCTCGGTGGCCGACAGCTTCCTGGACCGGGGCTTGGCCCTGCTGGGTGCGGAGGCCGCCGCCGGCGCCGTACACCTGCTGCGGCAGCGGCGCTCCCCGGAGATCGGCATGGCCGGTGAGCGACTGGCCTTCCTGCTCGGCTGCTGCGACACCGTGCAGACCCCGGCCCTGCGGGCGGCCACCCCGGCGCTCAGCGAACGGGAGTGGGAGGTGGCCCGGCTGGCGGCGGAGGGGGAGACCAGCAGGGCCATCGCCGAGCGACTCTTCCTGTCCGCCCGGACGGTGGAGAACCACCTGCAACGGGTGTACGGCAAGCTCGGGCTGACCGGTCGGGCGGAGCTGAAGGCGGCCCTGCGGGCGATCCCGGGCCGTGGCGGCACGACGAGCAGCTGAACTCTAGGCTGAGGTCGTGCACACCCTTCGTCCCGCGTTGTTGACCGACCACTACGAGCTGACCATGGTCAGTGCCGCCCTACGGGACGGCACCGCGCACCGCCAGTGCGTGTTCGAGGTGTTCAGCCGCCGGTTGCCCAGCGGACGCCGGTACGGGGTGGTCGCCGGCACCGCCCGGCTGATCGACCTGATCCGCGAGTTCCGCTTCGACCCGGCCGAGATCGACTTCCTGCGGCGTACCGGGGTGGTGGACGAGCAGGCCGCCGCCTGGCTGGCGGACTACCGGTTCACCGGCGACATCGACGGGTACGCCGAGGGCGAGCTGTTCTTCCCCGGGTCGCCCATCCTCACCGTCTCGGGCACCTTCGCGGAGTGTGTGGTGCTGGAGACGGTGGTGTTGTCGGTGCTCAATTACGACTGTGCGGTGGCCGCCGCCGCGGCCCGGATGGTGACCGCAGCCCGGGGCCGGACGTTGATCGAGATGGGGTCCCGGCGGGCCCACGAGGAGGCCGCGGTGGCGGCGGCCCGCTCGGCGTACCTGGTCGGGTTCCAGTTCACCTCCAACCTGGCCGCCGGGCAGCGGTACGGCATCCCCACCGCCGGCACCGCCGCGCACGCCTTCACCCTGCTGCACGACGACGAGCGGGCGGCCTTCGCCTCGCAGGTCGCCACGCTGGGCAGTCAGACCACCCTGCTGGTCGACACGTACGACATCAGCCAGGGCATCCGCAACGCGATCGAGGTGGCCGGGTCGCAGCTGCGGGCGGTCCGGATCGACTCCGGTGACCTGGCGGTGATCGCCCAGCAGTCCCGGGAGCTGCTGGACTCCCTGGGCGCCACCGAGACCAAGATCATCGTTTCCGGTGACCTGGACGAGTACGCCATCGCGGCGCTGGCCGCCGAGCCGGTCGACATGTACGGCGCCGGCACCTCCGTGGTGACCGGCTCCGGAGCCCCGACCGCCGGCCTGGTCTACAAGCTGGTCGAGGTCGACGGACGCCCGGTGGTCAAGCGATCCGAGCAGAAGGCCACCATCGGTGGGCGCAAGGTCGCCGTCCGCCGACACAAGCCGACCGGCACCGCCACCGAGGAGATCATCGTCCCGCAGGGGGTGCCGGACCGGCAGCCCCACGACCGGTTGCTGCAACGGTCGTACGTGACCGGCGGCCAGACGGTGACCCTGCCGACCCTCGACGAGTCGCGGGAACACCTGCGGCAGTGCCTGATCTCCATCCCGTGGGAGGGTCTGAAGCTCTCCGCAGGCGATCCCGCCATCCCGGTCACCGTCGTACCGGCCCAGTGATGAGGAGCGATTCCGTGCCCAATGCCCTGATCATCGTGGACGTGCAGAAGGACTTCTGTGAGGGCGGTTCGCTGGCCGTCGCCGGTGGCGCGGGGGTGGCCGCCGGGATCTCCCGACTGCTGGCCGCCGAGCCGGACCGGTGGGATCACGTCGTGGCGACGAAGGATTACCACGTCGACCCCGGCACGCACTTCGGCGATCCGCCGGACTTCGTGAGCACCTGGCCACGGCACTGCGTGGTCGGCACCCCGGGCTCGGAGTTCCACCCCGAACTGGCCACCGATCGGGTGGAGGCGATCTTTCACAAGGGCGAGTACGCCGCCGCGTACTCCGGCTTCGAGGGCCAGGCCGAGGACGGCGAGACCCTGACCGACTGGCTGCGCCGGCATGACGTCGACCGGGTCGACGTGGTCGGCATCGCCACCGACCACTGCGTACGCGCCACCGCCCTGGACGCCGCCCGGGAGGGCTTCGCCACCACCGTGCTGCTGGACCTGACCGCAGCCGTGGCCCCGGACACCCTGGATGTCGCGCTGCGGGCGTTCGAGGGGGCCGGGATCACCCTGGAAGGCACCGCTGTGATCGGGACCGCATGAGGGCTTAATCGTTTGGCGGTCGCCCCCGCCCGGGCTGAGGATGTCCGGCGGAGGTACGGACCGACGTGAACATGAAGCCTTACCGGGAGGCCCTGGCCCTGCCCGGTCTACGGTCGCTGCTGCTGGTGGCGATCCTGGCCCGGGTGCCGTTGACCGCTACCGGGATCACGCTGACGTTCTACGTCGTGCAGGATCTGGGGCGCGGCTACGGTGCGGCCGGGCTGGTCGGCGGAGCGATCACGGTCGGTGCCGCGATCGGGGCTCCCCTGCTGGGCCGACTGGTGGACCGCGGTGGGTTGCGTCCCGTACTGGTGCTCACCGTGGTGGCCGAGGCGATCTTCTGGTTCAGCGCGCCGCTGCTCTCGTACGCCCTGTTGCTGCCGGCCGCCTTCCTGGCCGGCCTGCTGGCGTTGCCGATCTTCTCGGTGATCCGGCAGTCCATCGCCGCCCTGGTGCCGCTGGAGAAGCGACGCCCGGCGTACGCCCTGGACTCGATGTCGGTCGAACTGTCCTTCATGATCGGCCCGGCACTGGCCACGGTCGGCGTCACCACCATCTCGGCCCGGCTCACCCTCTACGTGGTCGGTGCCGGCATCGTCGCCTCCGGTGTGCTGCTGTGGCTGCTCAACCCCCCGGTACGCAGCGCCAGCGAGGTGGCCAGCGGACCCCAGCCCCGACTGGCCCGCCGACAGTGGCTCACCTCCCGGCTGGTCGCCGTGTTCGCGGTGAGCGCCGCAGCCACCCTGGTCCTGGGCGGCAGCGATGTGGCCGTCATCGCCACCCTGCGGGAGAACGACGACACCGCCTTCACCGGCCTGGTGCTAGCGGTCTGGGCGATCGCCTCGCTGGTGGGCGGCTTCGCCTACGGCGCGGCCCGCCGCTTGATCCCCCCGGTCGTCCTGATCGGCGCCCTGGGCCTGCTCACCATCCCGGTCGGCCTGGGCGGATCACACTGGTGGCTGCTAGGGCTGGCCCTGATCCCCGCCGGCCTGGTCTGCGCCCCGACCATCGCCTCCACCTCCGACGCGGTCAGCCGACTGGCCCCGGCGAGCGTCCGCGGCGAAGCGATGGGCCTGCACGGCTCCGCGGTCACCATCGGCACCGCCGTCGGCGCCCCCCTGGCCGGCGCGGTCATCGACGCCACCGCTCCGGCGTGGGGCTTCGCCCTGATCGGCGCGATCGGCGCCCTGGTGGCCCTGGCAGTCCTACCCATCGAACTACGCCGTCGCCGCGCCGACAAAGCCCCCCTCCCCAACGCCGACCCCACCCCAACCCCCACCCCCGCCTCCACGTCCGCCTGAAGCCTGCCCGCCCGGCCTCCCGTCGCCTCGCCTCGCCTCGCCTCCAGCTGACGCAGTGCTGATCCCAGACGCGAGCCCCACCACGCACGGAGGAGAGAAGGTCGGGGAAACGACGGGCACGGAAAGGCGACGGGCGCCGGCCCCTGGTGGGGGCGGCGCCCGTCGTTCGGCGTACGGAGTGGGTCAGCGGCGGTCGATGTCGCTGGAGACGTCCTCGGTGTAGCTGGCGCCACCGTCGGACTCCCGGGTCAGCGGCTTGGAGCCACCCTCAGGCGGGCCGGCGATGCTCTGGCCAGCCGCCAGCTCGGGGAACTTCGCGTCGAAGGCCGGGCGCTCGGAGCGGATCCGGGGCATCCGATCGAAGTTGCGCAGCGGGGGCGGGGAGCTGGTCGCCCACTCCAGCGAGTTGCCGTGACCCCAGGGGTCGTCGACCTCCACCACCGGACCGGCCTTGTAGGCCTTCCAGCAGTTCCAGAGGAAGGGCAGGGTGGAGATACCGGTGATGAACGCGCCGATCGTGGAGATCATGTTCAGCGTCGTCCAGCCATCGATGGCCTGGTAGTCGGCGTAACGCCGGGGCATGCCCTCGTTGCCCAGCCAGTGCTGCACCAGGAAGGTGGTGTGGAAACCGATCATGGTCAGCCAGAAGTGGATCTTGGCGAGCCGCTCGTCGAGCATCCGGCCGAACATCTTCGGGAACCAGAAGTAGATGCCGGCGAAGACCGCGAACACGATCGTGCCGAACAGCACGTAGTGGAAGTGCGCCACCACGAAGTACGAGTCGTGCAGGTGGAAGTCCAGCGGCGGGGCGGCCAGCAGCACACCGGTCAGACCACCGAAGAGGAAGGTGACCAGGAAGCCGATGGAGAACAGCATCGGCGACTCGAAGCTGATCTGGCCGCGCCACATGGTGCCGATCCAGTTGAAGAACTTCATACCGGTAGGCACGGCGATCAGGTAGCTCAGGAAGCTGAAGAACGGCAGCAGCACCTGGCCGGTGGCGAACATGTGGTGCGCCCACACGCTCATCGACAGACCGGCGATGGCGATGGTCGCGGCGACCAGGCCCTTGTAGCCGAAGATCGGCTTGCGGGAGAAGACCGGGATGATCTCGCTGATGATGCCGAAGAACGGCAGCGCGATGATGTAGACCTCGGGGTGCCCGAAGAACCAGAACAGGTGCTGCCACAGCATCGGCCCGCCGGTGTCCGGGCTGTAGACCTGCGCCCCGAGCAGACGGTCGGCGGCCAGGGCGAACAGCGCGGCGGCCAGCAGCGGGAAGACCAGGATCACCAGGAGGCTGGTGACCAGCATGTTCCAGGTGAAGATCGGCATCCGGAACATGGTCATGCCCGGTGCGCGCAGGGTCAGGATGGTCGTGATCAGGTTGACCGCGCCGAGGATGGTGCCCAGACCGGAGATGGCCAGACCCATCACCCACATGTTCCCGCCGACACCAGGGGCGTGCTCGGTGGTGCTCAGCGGGGTGTACGCGGTCCAGCCGAAGTCGGCCGCACCACCCGGGGTGAGGAAGCCGGCGGTGGCCAGGGTGCCACCGAACAGGTACAGCCAGTACGCGAAGCTGTTCAGCCGCGGGAACGACACGTCCGGCGCGCCGATCTGGATCGGCACGATGTAGTTGCCGAACGCGAACACGATCGGCGTCGCGAAGAACAGCAGCATGATCGTGCCGTGCATGGTGAACAGCTGGTTGTACTGCTCGGGCGACAGGAACTGCAGCCCGGGCCGGGCCAACTCGGCCCGCATGATCAGGGCCATCAGACCACCGATCATGAAGAACACGAACGCGGTGACCATGTACATGATCCCGATTTGCTTCGCGTCCGTGGTCCGCAGCATCCGCGCGATGGCCGACCCCTTGACCGGCTCCCGGACCGGCCAGGGCCGGGTCACGACCGGCTTGGGTGCGACGGTGGTCACGAGTGGCCTCCGGTTCTGGGTTGTCCCGCTCGGCACGCTGTCGGGGCGGCCGTCATCCGCAAGGAGGATAGTCCCCGGCAGGTGAGAGCGCCGCGCGGGGTTACCGACCGTGGATCACAGGGGGCCGAGTAGCAGCCGGTAATGCTCGCCGAAGATGCGATCACCGCGACCGCGCAGCAACGGGTCGCGCAGTGCGGGCGGCACGTCCCGGGTCCGGTTGCGGTCCCGGGTACGGTCCCGCACCCATCGGGTACGCGGCCGGCGACGACTCTCGTACGCGGTCAGTGCCGCATCCACGCTCGACGCGGCCCGCAGTGACTCGGCGAGCACCACCGCGTCCTCCAGGGCCATCGCCGCCCCCTGGGACAGGGTCGGGGCGGTGGCGTGGGCGGCGTCACCCACCAGCAGCACCCGCCCCCGGTACCAGCGCCCGAGTTCGACCTCGTCGGTGGTGGTGGCCTGCACCCGGTCCAGGGCCTCGAGCACCTCCGGCACCGGCCCGCCGTAGTCCCCGAACAGTTCCACCAGCCGCGCCCGGGGGTCCCTGGGCAGTTCCGTGCCGGCCTCGTCGGCGTAGCAGTACAGCCGGCCGGCCCCGATCGGCACCACCAGGAAGCCGCTGCGCTGCCCGAGCAGGGCGGTCCACTCCTCGACCACCGGCCCGTCGCGCACGATGCTGCGGTACACCACCTGACCGGCGGGGCGGGGTGGGCCGCCGAGGGCGGCCAGGGAGCGGATCGAGGAACGGGGTCCGTCCGCGCCGATCACCAGGTCGTACTCCGTCCGGGTGCCGTCGACGAAGGTGACCCCGACGCCGGCCGGCAGCAGCTCGATGCCGCTGACCTCGGCGCCGTGCCGGACCGCACCGCCGGCTCCGCTGAGCAGCACCCGGTGCAGGTCGGCGCGGGACAGGGCCCGGCACTCGCCGACCCCGGCCCAGAGGGCGTCGAGGTCCACCTCGCAGAGCGGCAGCCCGGCCGAGTCCAGGAAGTGTTGCCGGTGGATGACCTGTCCGAAGGGGCGGACCGGCCCGTCGAGGTCCAGTCGTCGCAGCGCCCGGGCGGCGTTGCCGGGGAGGTAGAGACCGGCGTCGTCGAGGTCATTCGGCGCCGCTCTGTCGGTGACATCCGGGCGGAAGCCCGCCAGGCGCAGGGCCCGGGCCACGGACAGGCCGGCGATGCCCGCACCGACGACGAGGATGCGCAGGGGGGAGCCACGCATGGGGGTGTACGCCTCCGGAGGGGGTTCGGAACGCGTCGGAGGCAAGACACTACTCGGCGCAATCGGTGCACGCCAGAGGCAATCCGGTCACCCCCGATGCCCGCCGATCGCCGTCGGCCACCCGTGCGGGCGGTGGCACACCTCACCTTCTGCCGCATTTCCCCTCGCCAGTTGCACCATCAGCTCGAAGGATGTAAATGTGACGATGAATGTGGGAGCGCTCCCGGACCCCCACCACCGTCCACGCTCCCGACCGCTCGTCCGCACCTCCCGTCCCGGCGTCCGCGCGACGCCGCAACGCAAGGAGCATCCATGAGACGTACCCTGCGAGCCCTGATGGCCACCGGCCTGCTCGCCGCGAGCGCGGTCGTCGCCGTGGCTCTCGGTGGCACCGCCGCCGCCGACACGGTCATCTGCGAGCAGTACGGCAGCACCGTGATCCAGAACCGCTACGTGGTGCAGAACAACAAGTGGGGCACCACCGCCCAGCAGTGCATCAACGTCACCAGCAACGGCTTCGAGATCACCACCCAGAACGGCAGCAACCCGACCAACGGGGCCCCGACGGCGTACCCCTCGGTCTTCCTCGGCTGCCACTACACCAACTGCTCCCCCGGCACCAACCTGCCCATCCAGGTCAGCCAGATCAGCAGTGCGACCAGCAGCATCAACTACCGGTACGTGAGCAACGCCATCTACAACGCCTCGTACGACATCTGGTTGGACCCCTCGCCCAAGCGGGACGGGGTGAACCAGATGGAGATCATGATCTGGCTCAACCGGCAGGGCTCCATCCAGCCCATCGGCTCCCCGGTCGGCAACGCCAACATCGACGGGCGCAACTGGGAGGTCTGGCGGGGCAACAACGGCGGCAACAACGTCATCTCGTACGTCTCCCCCTCGGCGATCAGCAGCGCGAACCTCAACCTGCTGGCCTTCATCAACGACACCCGTAACCGGGGCGCGATCACCAACTCCTGGTACCTGACCAGCATCCAGGCCGGTTTCGAGCCCTGGCAGGGCGGCGCCGGGCTGGCGGTGACCAACTTCTCCGCAGCGGTCAACGGAGGCGGCAACAACAACCCGCCGCCCACCACCACTCCTCCGCCCTCCGGTGGTGGCGCGTGCGCGGTGAAGTACACCGCCAACTCGTGGAACAACGGGTTCACCGCCGACGTGCAGATCACCAACACCGGGTCGAGCACCCTCAACGGCTGGACCCTGGCGTACTCGCTGCCGTCCGGTCAGCAGGTGACCAACTCCTGGAACGCCACCGTGAGCCAGAGCGGTTCGTCGGTGACCGCCCGCAATGTCGGTCACAACGGCACGATCGCCCCCGGCGGTACGGCCAGCTTCGGCTACCAGGGCACCCTGAACGGGGCGTACGCCAACCCCACCAGCTTCACCCTCAACGGCACCGCCTGCTCGCGCTCCTGACCGATCCGCCCCGGGGTGCGGCCTCCGCCACACCCCGGGGCCACAGACCGGGGCAGGGGCCTCAACACTGGGCCGACGGCACGCACAGTCCACTCTCGTAGGCCACCACGACCGCCTGCGCCCGGCTGTTCAGGCCCAGTTTCGCCATCAGCCGCTTGACGTGGGTCTTCACGGTCGCCTCGCTGAGCACCAGATGATCGGCGATCTCGGTGTTGTTCCGGCCGCTACCGACCAGCCGCAGGACCTCGGTCTCCCGGGCGGTCAGCTCACGCAGGCGCTTCCCGCCGATGCCGGCCGCCCGTTGCCGGCTGGCGTAGGCCTCGATCAGCCGTCGGGTGATCTGCGGCGCTACCAGGATGTCACCCCCGGCGATGGTGTGCACGGCCGCGATGATCCGCTGCGGTGGCATGTCCTTCAGCAGGAATCCGGACGCCCCCGCCCGCAGCGCCGTGTAGACGTACTCGTCCAGGTCGAACGTGGTGAGCACGACGACCCGGGGCAGGTGCTCCCCGACCCCGTCGAGGATTCGCCGGGTGGCGGCGATCCCGTCGAGGACCGGCATGCGGATGTCCATCAGTACGACATCCGGCCGGGTCTGGGCGGCCAGCGCCACGGCCTCGGCCCCGTCGGCGGCCTCCCCCACGACCTCCGTTCCCGGTGTCAGCCGGAGCAGCGACACCAGCCCGGCCCGGATCAGCGCCTGATCGTCGGCGACGAGCACCCGGATCGCCCCGCTCACCGGGGCGCCCCGACGGGGAGACGCAACAGGACGGTGAAGCCGCCGTCCTCGGCGTGTTCGGCGGTGAGGACACCTCCGTACAGCTCGGCGCGCTCGCGCATGCCCTGGATTCCGTAGGAGGTCGGCGACAGTTGACGGGGGCGGTCGCCCCACGTGCCGTTGTCGCTTATCCGGACGGTCAGCGCACGCGTTCCGTATTCGAGGTCGACCTTCGCGACAGCCGGACCGGCGTGCTTGAGGACGTTCGTCAGCGACTCCTGCACCACCCGATAGGCGCAGAGGTCGGGCCCCGGAGGCAGCGGGAACACTCCTCCCACCACCGAGAGGTCGACCGGCAGGCCGGCGCTGCGGGCGCCGGTGACCAGTTCCTCCAGTTGCGCCAGGCCGGGCCGGGAACGCTCTTCGGGGCCGGATTCGGGTTCGAGCCGGAGCACGTCGAGCAGGCGGCGCAGTTCGGACAGGGCCTGACGGCTCGCCTCACCGGCCGTGGCGATCGCGGTGTGCGCGGTGTCCGGATCCGTGCGGACAACACATTCGGCCAGTCCCGCCTGGAGTGAGACGACCGACATGTGGTGCGAGACGATGTCGTGCATCTCCCGGGCGATACGCATCCGTTCCTCGGACGCGGCCCGGGCCGCCTGGGCGGCCAGCCGCTCGGCTCGTCTGGACCACATCTTCGTGCTCTCACCGAGTGCCCACGCCCCGAGCACGATGAGCGTCACCTGTGCCACCTGTGACCAGTAGACCGGCGCGGTGAAGTGCACACAGTAGACGAACGCGGTGACCGCCACCGCGGCCAGGAACACCAGGCCCGCGACCCGCCGCGGACGCAGGGTGGCGACCGTGAACATCCCGATCAGTATCCCGAGCCCGCCGTTGGGGAAGTCGTCGTAGCGGAACAGGCTCAACCCGATGAGGGCGGTCAGGATCACGACCGTGGTGAGTACGGGGGCGCGCTGGCGCAGCGCGATCGGCGCGACCGTGAGTGCCGCCAGCACGACCGCCGCCCAGTGCGGTGCACCGTCGCGCTGCCCGAGCATCGTCGCGACCGTCAGGCCGGTGAGCGTCACCGCCAGCAACACGTCCACCGGGACGGAACGAAGGAGCATCCGCACGGCCAGACGATAGCGGCCAGGCAACAGGCATCGATGGGTCACTACCCCCATGGGGGTAGTCGGAGGTACCACCCCGACGGGACGACGGCGATCGATCACCGCCATAGCGTCGAAGCGTCCCGAGGAGGGCAGGGGTGACCGATGGGTGATACGACGACGATCGCCGTTCCGTTCCACAGCTGTGTCGGCGGCGAGGTGGACCTGACCTGGGGTCAGGCCAACATGTGGCGTGCGGTGGAGCGCTTCGGCGGCGCGGCCGAGCGATTCAACCTGCCGCGCTGGCGGCTGTTGTCCCGCCCGGTGCCGCTGGCCCGCGCCGTGAAGGCGATCCGAGTGCTCGTCGAGCGCCGGCAGGTGTTGCGGACCCGGTTCGTGACCGGTGCGGACGGTCCCCGCCAGCAGGTAGCCACCGACGGAACGCACCGGGTCACCGTCGTCCCGGTACCCCGCTCACAGGCTCGCCGCATCGCGGTACGCACGACGGCCGAGCTGGCCACCGGCCGGATCGACCTGGCTCGGGACTGGCCGGTCCGGTTCTGCCTGCTGGTCGAGCGGCACGCGGTGGTCGGGGTGGCGTTCGTGGCCTCGCATGTGGCGCTGGACGGCTGGGCGACCGATCGGCTGCTAGCCGACCTGCTGCACTGCCTGGACGGCCGGCACCGGCTGCGACCGGAGCGGTACGGGCCGATCGAGCACGCCCGGCACGAGGCCGTCGGGATCAGGTCCAGCACCCGGGCGTACCTGGAGAAGTGTCTCCGATCGGTGCGGCCGTCGGTGTTCGCCACCCTCGTCGGCGAGGCCGACCTGCCGCGCTTCCACGCGCACACCCTGCGGTCGACCACGATCGTCTCCGCCGCGCGGACCATCGCCGACCGATGTGGAACCTCGACTGCGGCGGTCTTCCTGGCGGCCACCGCCGCAGCCCTCGCCGCCTCCTGCGCCGACCGGCAGGTGCCGATAAAGATCATCACCTCCAACCGGTTCACCCCGCGATACCGCTCGCTCGCCGCCGCGATGGCCCAGGACGCGCTCGCGGTGGTGCCGCTGGGCGACACCGACTTCGACGAGACCGTACGGCTGGCGTACCGGTCGGCGACCATCGCGTGCTGCCACTCGCGCTATCCGCCGGACGAGTTCGATCGCCTCCGGGCCCGCATCGAGGCGGCTGCGGACACCACCTTCGACCTCAGCGCCTACTTCAACGACGCCCGGACCATGCAGCCGGACGGGCGGGCGGTCGAGCCGCCGTTGCCCCGGGGCCGGTCGGCCGAGACCGGCGGCGTGCTCACCCGGCTCGACGGGCTCGACGACAACGACATGCGGTTCTACCTCCGGATCACCTCGGCCGGTACCGCGTACGACCTGCTGCTCGTGACGGACTCACACCTGTTCTCCGCGACCGGAAGTGCACGGCTGCTGCGCGGCATCGAACGGCTGCTGCTCGCCGCCGCGACCGGGCCCGTCCCGGACGCCCGGATGGCCGCCCTGACCGGCGCGACACCGCTGTAGACCATCGCGCGACCACTGTGCGGAACAGTCTTTTGGAGGATTGCCATGACATCGGCGAACGTCGCCCTGCTCTGCCAGATCTGGAGTCGCCTGCTCGCCACCCCCATCGGTCCCGACGACGACTTCTTCGACAACGGCGGATACTCGCTGCTGCTCATCGAGATGGTCATCCAGGCCGAGGAGGCCGGGCTGCACTTCGGGCCCGAGCAGGTATTCGACCACCGCACTCCGGCGGCGCTGGCCGCGGCTCTCGAGGTCGATCTGGAGGCGAGTCGGTGACCGGCTCCCTCGCCGACCGCCTCGACGAGGTCGCCCGTCGGCACCCGGACAGAACGGCCGTGGTGGACTCCGCCGGGACGATGACGTACGGACAGCTACGCCAGGCCGGTGACTCGATCGCCGGTGACCTCGAAGCCGCCGGGGCCGGGGCCGGCCACCTGGTCGGCATCCGGGTGGGCCGCAACACCCAGACCGTCGCGGCGATCCTCGGGGTGCTGCGGACCGGGGCCGCCTATGTCGCCCTGGATCCGTCCTGTCCGGCCGACCGGATCGAGTTCATCCGCAGGGACGCCGGGATCGGCCTGGTAGTCGACAGCTCCGGCGACGCGGACCCGCCGACGGTCACCGGGCAGGCAGTCCCCCGCCGCGATCCGCTGCCCGCCGACCTGGCCTACCTCGCCTACACCTCCGGCTCCACCGGTCGACCCAAGGGTTGCCTGATCACCCAGCACAATGTCACGGCGTTCCTCGACGAGACGGTGCCGTTGTTCGACCTGACCCCGCAGGACCGTTGGACGGTCTTCCACTCGCTGGCCTTCGACGCCTCGGTCTGGGAACTGTGGGGAGCGCTGGCCACCGGCGCTACCGCCGTGCTGGTGCCGACCCCGGCGCTGCGCAACCCGGCGGTCTTCGCCGGACTGCTGGCCGAGCACCGCGTGACCGTCGTGTCGCAGGTCCCCTCGGCACTCCAGTACCTGCTCCCGGCGCTCGCCCGACGCGGCTGCACCGGACCGGAAACGGCACCGCTGAACCTGCGGTACCTGTTCTCGGTCGGGGAGGCGATCCGGCTGGACCTGGTGGCCGAACTGCGGCGGATCGTGGGCGGCCCGGAACCGGCCGTGGTGAACATGTACGGCCCGACGGAGACGACGGTCTTCGCCACCATGAAGGAGATCACCGAGGCCGATCTGCGGTCCGGGATCCGGTCACCGATCGGCCACCCACTGCCGAAGGCCGGGGTCGTAGTGGTCTGCCCCGACGGCAGCGTATCGCCGCCCGGGGAGACCGGGGAGCTCTGGATCACCGGCGAGACGGTGGGCCTGGGCTACCTGCACCGGCCGGAGCTGACGGCCGATCGTTTCGTGTCGTGGGAAGGGGCGCCCGCGTACCGGACCGGCGACCTCGGCCGGTGGCTGCCGGACGGGTCACTCGAACACCTCGGCCGCCTCGATCAGCAACTCAAGGTGCGCGGCCACCGGATCGAGCCGGAGGAGATCGAGGAGGTGCTGCGTCGTACCGGACTGGTCGCCGACGCCGGGGTGTGCCTCGGCGAGGTGGGCCCCGCGCGGTTCCTGACCGCATGCGTCACCACGGTGACCGGACTGCTGGACCCGCACGGGATCAGGGCGCTGCGCGACGCCGTGGCGAGGACCCTGCCGGAGGCGATGTGTCCCGACCGGTACCTCCTGCTCGACCGGCTGCCCCAGAACGCGTCCGGCAAGCTCGACCGCCCTGCGCTGGTCGAGATCGTCCGAGACCGACTCGCCGCCGCCACGACGGGGTTCCCGCCCGCCAGGAGGCCGGATGTCGACGCCAGGTGACCGGGTCGGCAGGATCGTCGATGCCGTGCTCGGCACGGCGGCAACGGAGGACTCGCTGAGCCGACTGGGGGTGACCTCCCTGGACCTGCTGCGGGTCTGCGCCGAACTGGAGCACCGGACCGGGGTCACGCTCTCCCTGGCCGACGTGATGACGGCCCCGACGGTCACCGCGCTGGCCGAGCACTGGCGCAACGGCGGCGTGCCGGTGCTCCCCCGCGCGACCGGTGCGGGGATTCCGCTGACCTCCCTGGCTCGCGGCTGCCTGCTCCGCCAGCTCGTCTCCCCGGCCGACATCGCCGGCAACTGCATCCTGCTGTGGACCCTCGACGGCCCGGTCCACGCCGACCTGCTAGCGGAATCGATCATGGAGGTGCAGCAGCGTCACGAACTGCTGCGGTGCGCGTACACCCTGCGCGGTGGTGCGGTGCCCGCAGGTCCGCCGGTCGCCCCGGCCCGGATGGTCGCGGAGACCGCCGCCGAGGCGCTGGCGCGGTGCCAGCCCCTGCTCACCGTGGCGCTGCGACCCGCAGCGGGTGAGGTCTTCCGTTCGGTGGTCGTGAGCACGCCGACCGGGGCGGTCATCGGCCTGGTCGCGCATCATGTCGCGTTCGACGGCTACAGCGAGAGTGTCGTCGCCGCCGATCTCGGCCGGGCGTACCGGGCCCGCCTCGACAGGCGCCCGGTCGACTGGCCGGCGGCCCCGGACGCCCGTACGGCGAACGAGTCCTACCGGCGGCAACGCGCCGCCGGAGACCTGGATCGGCAGGGTGCCCGGGTACGCGCCGCCCTGTCCGGGGCCACCGAACTCCGTTTCCCCGGGGCCACCGGCAGCCGTACCGGCCGGGAGGCGTCCGAGACACCGGCCGTACTCACCGCCGCCCTGGCCCCGGTCCCGGCCGTCTCCGTAGCCATGGCGGCCTACGCCCGCGCCGTCGGGACGGTCACCGGCCAGCGGGACATCTCCTTCGTGGTGCCGGTGAACCGCCGGGGTGCCGCCGGGCTCGACCTGGTGGTCGGCAACTTCGTCGAGATGCTGCCGGTACGGATCATGCTGCCGGCCGCTCCCGATCCGGCCGGGGACCTGACCGCGACCGCGACCGCCTGGGCCAGCGCGCTGTCCCGCCAGGACCTGGACTTCGAGGAGGTGGTCCGGGCGGCAGGCTCGGCCGGGCACATCCACCAGCATGTCTTCGCGCTACAGAACAATCCGGCTCCCCGGATCGAGCTACCCGGGACACGGGCCCGATTCGTCCGGAGCCCCTACCCGGCCCTGGCGAACCGGACCATGACCGAGATTTGGCCGGCCGGCAGCGGCTACAGCGACACCACCGACACCGCAGTGTTCAGCTACGGGCCGGGTTGGATCGGTGCCGCCGAGGCCGCCGCCCTGCTGACCGGCTTCCGCGACAACCTCCGCCGGTACGCCGGTCGGCAACCGGCACCGGTCACCGCGCTGCCGGGGGTGTGTCGATGACCGCGACCGAGGCCGGTCGGAGCCGAATCCGTACGGCGGTGCTCTTCTGCGTCAACGGGATGCTGATGGGCAGCTTCGCGACCCGGCTGCCGGATCTGAAACACGGCCTGGAGGCCACCGACGGTCCCTTCGGCCTGGCGTTGGCCGCCGCCACTGTCGGGGCTGTCGCCTTCGCGAAGCCCGCCGGAACGGCCATCGTGCGCTACGGCGAGGGACCGGTGGCGCGGCTGGCGATGCTCGCGACCGCGGCGTCGATGTTCCTGCTGTCGTTCGCCGGGTCACTGGTGGCCCTCGGCGGGCTCCTGGTGGCCTTCGGTGTCGCGGCCGTCGCCCTCAACATGGCGGCCAACAGCATGGCCGCCGGTGTGGAGCGGCTGCTGGCCCGATCGGTGATGTCCGGCATGCACGCCCTGTTCAGCGGCGGCGGACTGCTCGGCGCGGTCACCGGCGGCCTGGCGGCGGGGGCCGGTGCGACCGTGGCCGAGCACTTCGCCGTGCTCACTCTCCTGTGTCTGGTGCTCGGCGTCGTCCTGCGCGGCGGCCCGCCCGGTACCGCCGGCACCGGGGACGAGCCGGCGGCGGACCGGTCGGGTTCCGGTGGGCCCCGGGTGACCCTGCTGCTCGGCGCGATGGCGTTCTGCTTCTACATCGCCGAGGCGGCGATCGACGACTGGAGCGCCATCTACCTGCACGATTCCCTGGCCGCCCCGGCAGCGCTGGTCGGCTCGGGATACGCGGGGTTCTGTGTCGCCATGGCGGTCGGCCGCCTGTTCGGCGACCGGATCGTCGACACCATCGGCGCGGTGTGGGCGGTCCGGGCCGGTTCCCTGCTCGCCGGGGTCGCGCTCACGCTAGGGGTGACCGCGCGGTCGCTACCCGCCGCACTGGCCGGGTTCACCCTGTTCGGACTCGGCATGTGCGTGGTGGCACCGGCCTGCTACAGCGCGGCCGGACGCCACGGCGGCCGGATGATCGCGTCGGTCACGGCCGCCGGGCATGTCGGTCTGCTGGTCGGTCCCGCCATCATCGGGGGCACCTCCCATCTGTTCGGCATCGGAACGGCGATGCTGGTGCCGGTCGTGCTCGCGATGCTGGTCGCCGCCCTGGCCGGCGCGGTGCGGCCTGCCCCGCAGGCGGTCGGGGTCGCCGACACCGGGCCGCAGGCACCCCATCGCACGGCCGAGCCGAGCGGCGACCGGAGTTAGCCCTCCGCGAGCCACCACCGCCGAGGGGTCAGACCTTGCCGAGGGCGTCGATGTCGCGCATCTCCTCGGGGGTCAGCGAGAAGCCGAAGACGTCCGCGTTGGCGCGGATCCGCTCCGGGGTCACCGACTTCGGGATGACCACGATCTCGTGATCCAGGTGCCAGCGCAGCACCACCTGGGCCGGGGACACCTCGTGCGCCGCGGCGATGCGGGTCAGCACCGGGTCGGACAGGTTGCTGGCCTTGAAGGGGCTGTACCCCTCCAGGACCACCCCACGGTCCCGGAGTTCGAGGTGCCGCTGCCGGTCGTACAGCGGCGGGCTCCACTTGATCTGGTTGATCGCCGGGGGTTCCTGGGTGGCCTGGATCAGCTCGTCGATCTGCCCGGTGCTGAAGTTGCTGACCCCCACCGCGCGGGCCAGCCCGGCGTCCCGCGCGGCCAGCATCTCCCGCCAGACCGGGATCAGGTCGCCCGGCTCGCTCGGCGGCCAGTGCACCAGCCACAGGTCGACCTGGTCGACCCCGAGGGCCCGCAGGCTCTGCTCGATGGTCTCCCGTTCCCGGCCGACCCGCTCCGGCGGCAGTTTGGTGGTGAGGAAGACCTCCTCCCGCGGCAGCCCGCTGTCCCGCAGGGCCCGGCCGACCTCCTCCTCGTTGCCGTACATGGTGGCGGTGTCGATGTGCCGGTAGCCGATGTCGAGGGCGGCCAGGACGGCCTGGTACCCGGCTTCGCCGGTGGCCTGCCAGGTGCCGAAGCCGAGCAGGGGGATCCGGACGTCGCCGGGAAGAAGGGCGGTGGGGTGGTCAGCTTGGTCCATACCGACCGTTGTACCCCCTTCGGGTCCTGCCACGCCCGAAAACGGTCCCGTCGGGTTGCTCGACCCGGCCGGTGGGCAGGCACGACCGCCCGGTTTGCCGGAGAATGCGGGTGTGGCTGACCGGCTGGAGGAGTACCGGCGCAAGCGGGACGCTACGCGTACCCCGGAACCGGTGCCGGCGGAGCGACCCCGCCGCCGGGCCGGCCGCGACCGGAGCCGGTTCGTCATCCAGCAGCACCACGCCCGCAGCCTGCACTGGGACCTGCGGCTGGAACACGACGGGGCGCTCGCCTCCTGGGCGGTGCCGCGTGGCCTGCCCCGCGAGCCCGGCCGTAACCACCTGGCCGTACACACCGAGGACCACCCGATGGAGTATCTCGACTTCGCCGGGGAGATCCCGGCCGGTGAGTACGGCGGCGGACAGATGATCATTCACGACCGGGGCACGTACCACTGCGAGAAGTGGCAGGACCGTGAGGTGGTCGTGCACCTGCACGGCGACCGGACGACCGGCCGGTACGTGCTGTTCGCCACCGGCGGCCGGGACGGCCGGGACTGGATGGTGCGGCGCACCGATCCGGCGCCGCCGGGCTGGACCACCATGCCCGACCTGGTAGCCCCGATGCGCACCACCCCGGCCGCCCGGCTCCCCAGCGACCCGGAGAACTGGGGGTACGAGCTGCGCTGGGACGGGGTCCGGGCGATGGCGTACGTCTCCGGGGGCCGGTTGCGGCTGCTCTCCGACACCGGTACCGACATCACCACCGAATACTCCTGGCTGCGGCCGATGGCCGAGGCCCTGGCGCCCACGGAGGCCGTACTCGACGGGGTGCTGGTGCGCATCGACCGCGCCGGACGGGTCCGGCCGGTCCGGGGCGGACGCGGCACCCCGGACGCCCAGTACCTCCTGGTCGACCTGCTCTGGCTGGAGGGGGCCACCAGCGGCCAACTGCCCTATCGGCAGCGCCGGGAACTGCTGGAAGGGCTGACCCTGACCGGTACGCACTGGCAGACCCCGCCGTGGTTTCCCGGCACCGGCGCCGAGGCCCGGCAGGCGGCCCGTGAGCAGGGCCTGCCCGGGGTGATCGCGAAACGGTTGGACTCGGTCTACGAGCCGGGTCGGCGCAGTCGGGACTGGCGTCGCATCGAGGCAAGCTGAGACGGCGAGGAGCATCGTGTACCTGACCCATCTCGAATGCCCGCGCTGCGGCCGGGAACACGACGCCGGGGTACCGCAGAACCTGTGCGACTGCGGCTCACCCCTGCTGGCCCGCTACGACCTGGCCCGGGTGGCCGGGATCCTCCAGCCGGAGCGGTTCGGGTTGCGCCCGGCCGACCTGTGGCGCTATCGGGAACTGCTGCCGGTGGCCGACCCCCGGCACGTCACCACCCTGGGCGAGGGGTGGACCCCGATGCTGCGGGCACCGTCCTACGGTGTCCGAATCGGGGTCGACGAACTGCTGGTCAAGGACGAAGGGCTGATCCCTACCGGGTCCTTCAAGGCGCGCGGGGCCGCCGTGGGGATCAGCCGCGCCCGGGAGCTGGGCATCCGCCGGATCGCCCTGCCGACCAACGGCAACGCCGGAGCCGCCTGGGCCACCTACGCGGCCCGGGCCGGGTTGGGGGCCATCATCGCGATGCCGGTCGACGCCCCGACCATCTGCCGCCGCGAGTGCGTGGCCGCCGGAGCGGACCTACGCCTGGTCGACGGGCTGATCAGCGACGCCGGGCGCCAGATCGCCGCCCTGGTAGCGGCCTCCGGCGGTGCCGTCTTCGACGCCGGTACCCTGCGCGAGCCGTACCGCCTGGAAGGCAAGAAGACCATGGGGTACGAGATCGTCGAGCAGCTCCGTTGGCAGGTGCCCGACGTGATCGTCTACCCGACCGGGGGTGGGGTGGGGCTGATCGGCATCCACAAGGCCCTAGGCGAGCTGCGGGAGCTGGGCTGGATCGAGGACCGGCTGCCCCGCCTGGTGGCGGTGCAGTCCACCGGCTGCGCGCCGATCGTGCGGGCCTTCGCCGCCGGGGAGGACCGGGCCCGGCCCTGGTCGGACGCCCACACGGTGGCCTTCGGCATCACCGTGCCCGCGCCGCTGGGCGACGAGCTGATCCTGTCCGCCCTGCGGGCCACCGCCGGCACCGCGATCGCGGTGGACGATGCCGAGATCCTGGCCGACCTGCGGGACTTCGCCGCCCGGGAGGGCCTGCTGCTCTGCCCGGAGGGGGCCGCCTGCCTGACCGCCGCCCGCAAGCTGCGGGCCGGCGGATGGATCCGCGCCGGGGAACGGGTGGTGGTGCTCAACACCGGGGCCGGGGTGAAGTACCCGGACACGGTGGACGTCTCCGGGGTGCCGGTGCTGCCCGCCTGACCGTTCTCACCTGGCCTCGCCTGGCCGGGCCTCGGTCAGCCCCCGGCCAGCTCGGTCAACCGCCAGGCGGCGTTGATCAGGCCGATGTGCGACAGCGCCTGGGGGGTGTTGCCCAGGTGGGCCCCGCTGTCCAGGTCGATCTGCTCACTGAGCAGCCCCAGGTCGTTGGCGTGCCCGGTGACCTGCTCGAACAGCCGGGCGGCCCGCTCGGGTTCACCGGCCATCGCCAGGCACTCCACCAGCCAGTACGAGCAGAGCAGGAAGCCGCTGGGTTCGTCCCGCCAGCGGCGGACCAGCCCACCGGCAGTGCCCAGCTCCCGTTCCACGGCCGCGATGGTGGCCCGCATCCTGGGGTCGTCGGCCGGCAGGAAACCCATCACCGGCAGGTACAGCACGGCGGCATCCAACTCCGGTGAGCCGAAGGCGCCGGTGTAGATCCCCCGGCCTTCGTGGAACCCCTCGCGCAGCACGGTGGACCGGATCTCGTCCCGCACGGCCGCCCACCGCCGCACGTCCGCGCGTTCCCCCAGCCGGGGGGCCAGCCGCACCGCCTTGTCCAACGCCACCCAGCACATCACCTTGGACGACAGGTAGTGCCGTTCCCGGTCACGCGGCTCCCAGATGCCCCGGTCCGGCAGCCGCCAGGTGGCCGCCACCTGCTCGGTCAGCCCCAGGACCAACTCGCGTAGCTCGGCGTCGAACTCCTCCCCCAGGTAGCTGCGCAGCAGCCAGACCGCGGAGACGATCTCGCCGGGCACGTCCGCCTGGTGCTGCCGCCAGGCATCGTTGCCGACCCGCACCGGGGTGCTGCCGGCGTACCCGGCGAGGTGGGGACAGAGGTGCTCGTTGATGTCGCGTTCGCCCTCCAGCCCGAACAGCACCGGGATCGGGTCGGCGCCGATGCGGCCGATCGAGCGGGTGGCCCAGGCGAACAGTCGGGAGGACTCCGTCGGGCAGGCCGCCACCCACAGGGCCCGCAGGGTCATCGCGAAGTCCCGCAACCAGGCGTAGCGGTAGTCGTAGTTGCGGTCGCCGCCGATCACCTCCGGCAGTGAGGTGGTGGCCGCCGCGGTGACCGCACCGCTGCGGGCGTACGTCAGGCCGGTGAGCACGGTCGCGCTGCGCCGGACCAGTTCGGGGTAGCGGCCGGTGTACCGGTGGCTCTCCCGGAATGCCTGCCAGGCCTGGGCGGTGTCGGCAACGGCCGCTACCGGGTCCAGGCCGACCGGGGAACCGCCGTAGGCGGCGGCGTAGGCCAGGTCGAAGCCGAGCACCTGGCCCTCGGCGATCTCGAAGTCCTGTCGTACCCGGTCGTCCTCGGCGCGCAGGCGCAGCTTGGTACAGCGCAGCACCAGGTCGACCGGGCCAGCCGCCACCTGCACGGTCCCGTCGGCCCGTTCCCGCAGGTACGGCATGGTCAGGCCGTACTCCGGTCGGGGTCGGAAGTCGACAGTCATCGGCACCCGGCCGGACAGCCCCTCCACCACCCGCACCAGCACGGCCGGGGAGTTCATGCCGAGTTCGTGAGCCCGGGCCCCCGGTTCCCCGGCCAGTGCGTCCGTGACGGCGACACTGCCCTCCGGGGTGTGGTGCACGGTCCGCAGCACCAGGGTGTCCGGCAGGTACGACCGCTGCACCCGGTGCCCGGCGGACCCGACGGCGGCCGGTGCGATGCGCCAGTGGCCGCCGTCGGGGTCGAGCAGGCGGGCGAAGACGGACGGGGAGTCGAACCGCTGCGGGCACCACCAGTCGACTCCGCCGTCCGTGCCCACCAGTGCGCTCGTACGCAGGTCGGACAGGAAGCCGTAGTCGGAGATGGGCCGCATCCCAGGCGCGTACCCGGTCTTCGAGAGGCCTCACCTCCGGGCCGGGCCGCTGCGGTGGCCGACGGATCAGGAGGTCGGTGGTTCGTCCTTCCCGGCGGCCTCGGCCTCGTCGGCCTCCTCCTTGGTCCGGTGTACCGCCTGATCGGCGTGCTCCGGCGGGCCGTAGACCGTGTAGAGCACCAGCGGGTTGGGGCCGGTGTTGACGAAGTTGTGCTTGGTGCCGGCCGGTACGACCACCAGGTCGCCCTGCGCCACCTCCCGCTTCTCACCGGCCACCCGAGCCTCCCCGGTGCCGCTGACGAAGGTGAGGATCTGATCGGTGTCCTCGTGGACCTCCTCGCCGATCTCACCCCCCGCCGGGATCGTCATGATCACCAGTTGGGTGTGTTCTCCGGTCCACAGCACGCGGCGGAAATCCGGACTCTTCTCGGCGACGGTCGCGATAGTGAAGTGCTCCATGCCCGGCACATACCCCCTCGCAGGCCTCGCCACGCCGGGATCGGCAGATGGTGCAATTGAGCCCGGATCCCGGGTTTGTCACGCCCTCGAACGGGGATCGCTATCTCGGCCGGCAAGCTCCGGCGAGCCAGGTCCCCGCTGACGTACCGCCGTACGGCTGCGGTGGTGGGAGACGGCCGAGCGCGGCGACGTCTCGATCCTCGGATCGAACGGCGCCGCGCGCTCATTCCTCCCACCGGGCCCGCCGCCGGGTGTCAGTCGTTGTCGGGCTCCAGGACCGGTACCCCGTTGACGCAGCGTACGGAGAGTTCGTGTTCCCCGCTCGGGCCGACGAAGCTCACCTCGGCGTCGTCGTCGGGCCCCCGGTCGTAGTCGTCGACCCGGTAACCCTGCCGGGGAGTCCAGGACACCAGGTACACCCCGCCCGGTACGCATTCGGCCACCACACTGCCACCGGACCCGGTGAAGCTGCGCCGACCACCGGCCTCGGCGCTCGGGTTGGCCGGGGTGGCGGGCGTACCGGTCGGCGCCGTCGGACCCGGGGTCGGTGCGGCGGAGGTGGTGGCGCCGAGAGCGACCGGGGGCGGCTCGGCCAGGGCCCGGGCCACCTCCTCCTGGCTGCGGACCCCGCCGGGGGTGCCGGTGAGGCTCTCCCCCACCAGTTGGATCGCGGCGACCCCGATCAGCATGGCGACGGCCGCGGTGGCCAGCCACCCGGCAACGGCGAGGAGAGTACGACGGCCCATGCCCCGACTATCCCCGATCGCCGGTTGGGCCGAGGTTCAGCCAACCCTAAGAACGGGTTAACGTCACCGGTTTCGCGGCCTCGGCGGGGATACCCTGCCTGCTGTGGCCCGCCTGCTGTTGATCGAGGACGACCTGACCATCCGTACCCCGCTGGTGCGGGCCCTGCGTGAGCGGGGCCACGCGGTGGCCGCCGCCTCCACCGCGATGACCGGCCTGCGGGACGCCCTGGACGACCGGCCGGACCTGGTCGTCCTCGACCTGGGCCTGCCCGACCTGGACGGCCGGGAACTGCTGCGGATGTTGCGGGCGGTCAGCGCGGTACCGGTCATCGTGGCGACCGCCCGCGACGACGAGCGGGAGATCGTCCGGGTGCTGGACGCCGGGGCCGACGACTACGTGGTCAAACCCTTCACCGCGGCCCAACTCGACGCCCGGGTGCGGGCGGTGCTGCGCCGAGGGCCCGGCGGACCGGCCGAGGAGGACCCCACCCTGGTCGTCGGGGGCCTGCGGATCGACCCCCGCGCCCGGCAGGTCAGCCTGGACGGGACGCCGGTCGAGTTGACCCCCCGCGAGTTCGACCTGCTGCGACATCTGGCCAGCCGGGCCGGTGAGGTGGTGACCAAGCGGGAACTGCTGACCGAGGTGTGGCAGATTCCCTACGGCGGGGCGGACAAGACCGTCGACGTGCACCTGTCCTGGCTGCGCCGCAAGCTCGGCGAGAACGCCCAGCAGCCGCGCTACCTGCACACCGTACGGGGGGTCGGGGTGCGTCTGGTCGCCCCGGAGGTGCTCGGGTGAGGGCCCGCCTGGCGCTGCTGGTGGCGGCGGTCAGCGTACTGATCGTGATCGCCTTCCTGGTGCCGTTGGCCCTGCTGCTGCGTACCGCCGCCGAGGAACGGGCCACCGTACGCGCCACCGGGGACGCGCAGAGCCTCGCCACCGTGGTCGGCACCGCCGACCCGGACACCATCCGGCTGACGGTCGACCAGCTGGTCGCCGAGTCCGGTCGACCGGTCAGTGTGTTCCTGCCCGACGGCACGGTGCTCGGCTCGCCCGCCGAACCCACCCCGGCGGTGCAGTTGGCCGCCCGGGGGCAGAGCCTCACCGCGGAGACCTCCGACGGACGGGAGGTGGTGATCGCGGTGCTGGGCCGAGCCGACGGCACGGCCGTCATCCGTACGGTGGTGCCCTCCGCCGAAATGACCGCCGGGGTGGGTCGGGCCTGGCTGGTGCTGGCCCTGCTCGGGGTGGTGCTGGTGCTGATCGGCCTGGCGGTGGCCGACCGGTTGGCCCGGACCCTGGTGCGGCCGATCAGTGAACTGTCCGCGGTGTCCCACCGGCTGGCCAACGCCGAACTGGACGCCCGGGTGCAACCGGCCGGGCCGGCGGAGCTACGCGAGGTGGGCGGCGCGCTCAACCATCTGGCCGGCCGGATCCAGGAACTGCTGGTGCAGGAGCGGGAGCAGGTGGCCGACCTGTCCCACCGGCTACGTACCCCTCTGACCGCCCTACGGTTGGAGGCGGAGTCCCTGCGGGACCCCCAGGACGCCGCCCGGGTCACCGAGGCGGTGGACGGGCTGGAACGGGCCGTGACCGGGCTGATCCGGCAGGCCCGCTGGCGTACCCCGGCCGACGGGGCGGTGGCCACGGACGCCGTGGCCACCGTGACCGACCGGGTGGCCTTCTGGTCGGTACTCGCCGAGGACACCGGCCGGGCGATCGAGCTGGACCTGGCCCCCGGTCCCCTACCGGTCGGGGTACCCGCCGACGAGTTGGCCGCGGCGGTCGACGCGCTGCTGGGCAACGTCTTCGCGCACACCCCGGACGGCACCGCCTTCGCGGTACGGCTGGCCCCCGCCGGCCACCAGGTCGCGCTGACGGTCGCCGACGAGGGACCGGGCATCGCGGCCGACTCGGTACGCCGGGGCGCCAGCCAGGCCGGCTCCACCGGCCTGGGACTGGACATCGCCCGCCGGGCGGCCCAGGCCAGCGGCGGCCACCTCGAACTGGGTGAACGCCCCGGCGGCGGCGCCGAGATCACCCTCTACCTGGGCCCCCCGAAAGCCTGACCCCCGCCAGCGGCGTGATCGACTCCGTTACGCCGTAACGGCGGGGTCCCACCGCCTCCGACACCGCCGTTTCGGCGTAACGGCGGGCAGACCGGGGTCCTTAACCCGGCCTTAGTGTTCGCACAGCGCGCGGCTATCCCGCCGACACCGATCCTCTAAGACAAGAACCGAGGAAGGGTGAAGACGATGAAGCGCAACCCCATGTTGTTGGTGGCGGTCGGCGGTACGGCGGCGGTGCTCGCCGCTACCGGAGTGTTCCTGGGTGTCACCGCCGCCGACAGCAACCAGGCCCGGCCCACGAAGCTGATCGCCGCGACCAGCTCCCCGACGACCGAAGAGGTGCCGGACGAGGCCACCCCGGCCGCGCCGAGCGACCCGGCCGCCACCGTCCCGGCCGCCCCGAGTGACCCGGCCGCGCCGCAGACCAGCCCGGTGGTGCCGACCGAGGGGGCGACCCCGGGCAGCGGGCAGGACGCGGTGAGCGCCGAGCGGGCCGGTGAGATCGCCTTGGCCAAGGTGGGCGGCGGTCAGATCACCGAGGTCGACCGGGACCAGGAGGACAACCGACCGGTCTGGGAGGTCGAGATCGTCAACGGCGACATCGAGCACGAGATCGAAATCGACCGGGAGACCGGTGAGGTCCTCAAGGCCGAGCAGGAGCCGGTCGACGACGACGATGACGATGACGACGATGACGACCGGGACGACGACTGATCACAGCGTTGACGGGGCCGCCCCGGCATGGCATCCGCCGTGCCGGGGCGGCCCCGGAGTATGACCGCCGAGGGTTCGGGGGCAGGACGACCCGGCCCGGAGCGTTGCCCCGGGGCGCGGTCAGCGACCGCGATGCAGCCAGGTGAGCAGGTCGGGCGGGGCCAGGGCGGCGGCCCGCGCCTGGTAGCGGGCCCGGTCGGCCGCGTCGAGCAGGGCGCTGCCCTGGCCGGAGCGGCCGGTGCGGAAGAAGGCCTGCCGGTCCTTCAACACTCCGGCCGGATCCGGGGCGAGCCGGTCGGCCCGGGCGCGCATCCGGTCGAAGGTGGCGGCCGCCACCAGTTCCGGGCCGGGCGGGTCGAGATCCAGCAGTTCGGCTAGGCGACGCATCTGCCCGGCCAGGTCGGCGCGCAGGTCGTCGTAGTGGACCAGGTGGACGTTGGGCTGGTCGCGTCGCGCCCAGGCGTCGCGCAGATGCCACATGACCCCGGGCAGCGAGTCCAGTTCCTCGCGCGGGTCGGGGTCCGCGTCGATCCAGCGTACGAGCGCCTCTGCGATGGAGGGGCGGGGTCGATCCGGTTCCGGTGGCCGGGGCCGGCCGGTGAGTTCGGCCAGCCGGGCCCGGTCGAGGTTTGCGCCCTGGTGGAACAGGGAGACCGCCAGATCCAGCGGATGACGGGCCACCACCAGGTAGTGCACCTGCGGATCGATCGGCACACCGTCCAGTGGGGTGTGGGTCTTGATGAACCGGCGGTGCCGCTGGGCGGCCAGTCGCGCGTACACCTGGTCTGCTGGTTCTGCCAGCCAGTCCAGCCAGGGCGAGAGGGTGGGCAGGGGTGCCGGCAGGTCCGGGGTACGCAGGACCAGCAACGCGCAGATCATCTGCATCCAGGTCGTGCCGCTCTTGGAGCGGGTACTGATCACGATGTCGCCGGGACGCAGCGGGAATTCACCCCAACGGATGCTGTCCTCATCGACGGATCGGTAGCGGGTCGGCGAATCAGGCACCCGGTGACGGTAATCCCGGCAGTCGCCCACGGTCCCGGGATTTCCTCACCGTTTGCCCTGTGAGCTGGGCAATCACCTGGCTACATTGAATTATGATGCCCGCCCGAGCAGGACGGGCGACGCAACCGGTCTATCGCCCCCTGCTAGCCGCCACCCGCGGGGAACTCGAAGCGCTCAGTCACCTCGACGGCGTCCACACCCCTGTTGTCGTCCCGATCCTGCGATTGTCCACAACAGATCTACCACTGCCCGATCTGCTGCACCGACTCCCGGCCGGGTTGGTGCCGGCCATCGACGTCAGCGCCCTGCCCGACGGGGTGGAGACCGAACTGGTCCGCTGGGGCGTACCGCTGATGCCGGTGATCTGTCTGACCGACGGTGAGCGGCGGCTGGCCGCGCACGGGATCACCGCCCGGGCGTACGCCGGGCGGGCGGTGGTGCGGCTGCGCATCGACCAGGACCGGGCGGGACCGCACGCCACCACCGCGAGCGTGGAACGGATCTGGCGGTACGCCCGGCTGGCTCCCGAGCAGTGCGATCTGCTGGTCGACTGCGGGGAGGTGGGCTGCCGGGCGGACCTGCGGACCGTCGAGCCCCGGGCCCGCCGGGCGCTGGAGTGGGCCCGCCGGCATCCCTGGTGCTCGGTGAGCGTGGCGGCCGGGGGTATGCCATCGGCCCTGTCCCGGCTGCCCACGGACGAGCCGGTGCGGGTGTGCCGCTGGGACTGGCTGCTCTGGCAAGGGCTGGCCGACCTGGAGGTCGGCTTCGGCGACTACGGGGTGATGTCCGCGGCGCCCGGCGGGGCCCTTCCGGGCGACCGACTGCCGACCCTGCGCTACACCGACGAGGACGCCTGGTGGGTCTACCGCTGGTCCCGGCGGGGCGGGCGGGGTGACGAGCGGATGGCCGACCTGTGCCGGGCCCTGGTGTCGGCGCCGCACTGGCCGCCGGCCGGGGCGGACTTCTCCTGGGGCGACCACGAGATCCTCCGGCGGGCCCGAGGGGTGGCCGGAGCCGGCTCGACGACCAACTGGCTGGCCTGGAGCACCTCCCACCACCTGGCCCAGGTGCTGGCGGCGCTGCGCCCGCCGACCCGGGGCGGGCACGGGCGTTCCGGCCCGCAGCCGCCGCGCAGTCGGGCCCCGCGCGGCGGCCAGACCCGCCGCGTCGGGTGAGCCGCGGGCTACTGCTTCTCGGTGAACCCGAACTGCACGACTCCCTCGTCGTCGACGGAGGCGTCGACCGAGGCGTCCCCGAGCAGGTCGGCGGCGTCGGAGTCGAGGAAGATCCGGGCACCCTGGGTGTCGACCACCTGGTCCCCCTCGACGGGTGCAGCGACCAACTCGACGGTGAGCGATCCGGCCTGGGTGTCGGCGGCGATGCGCACCCCACCGCCCTCGGCAACGTCCTGCTGGGCGGCGAGGTCACGGATCACCAGAACAGCGTTGTCGGTCATCGTGAGCATGGTGGGACTCCTCGTGGCTTTCACTCGGCTCCGGCACGGACGCGGGAGGTGTCGCTCGCGGGCGGATCACCCGCCACCCGCACGCCGGAGATGTGGCGGCGGCCGGTGCTGGCCAGGGCCGACGTGGTCGCCGGAGGACGGCCAGACACCGTCGCATCGGGGCAGCTCAGGGCCCCCTCCACTGCCCACGGTGCCCCCCGTCGAGCCATCCGTCAAATCGGCTGGTTCCGATGGGGTTGCGGGTGTGGACACCGTGATCGGGGGTATCGGAGGGGGTTGCGTCAGACCCGTTCCAGCAGCACCACCGGGATGTCCCGCTCCGTCTTGGCCTGGTAGTCGTCGTACGCCGGCCAGATGTCGGTCATGATCGGCCAGAGCCGGGCCTTCTCCTCGGCCGTGGCGGTCCGGGCCCGGGCGGTGAACCGGTCCGGGCCTACCTGCACCTGGACGGTCGGGTCGGCGGCCAGGTTGAGATACCACGCCGGATGCCGGGGATCTCCGCCCTGGGAAGCCACGATCACGTACGCCTCCCCGTCCCGCCCGTAGATCAACGCGGTACGGCGCAGGTTCCCGCTGCGCCTGCCTCGGGTGGTCAGCAGCAGCGTGAAGACACCTGGACGCCACTCGTGTCCCTGCTTGCCGTCGGTGGCCACGTACCGGTCGATGTGCTCGGCCACCCAGCCCGACGGGCTGTCCAACACCTGCTCACTCGTACTCATCGGTCCTCCTGGATGATGGTCATCACCGGACCTACGCTACTGACCGATCGGCCATCGAACCCAGGATCACCGCAGCGCCATCGCCTGAAGGCCGACGAAGCCACAGTGCGGGGTGAAGGTCTCCTCCACCGTCCAGGAGAGCAGCAGCCGGGTCCCCTCAGGTGCCTGGAACCGGATGGTGACCTGCGCGGACCTGCTGGTGTGCCGCTCCTCCAGCCGTACGGTGCGACTCGGACCGCCCTCGGCCAACCGCAGGTCCAGCCGGCCCCGGGCCATCCACACCCCGAGATAGACCGTGGCGGTACGCGGCCGGCCATCGGCGGTGACCGCCAACTGGAAGCCGTTGCCCGTACCGCAGACGTAGGCCCCCTCGGAGGTGGCCTCGACGGACCGCACCGGCGCGCCGTCACGCCACCGGAACAGTTCCTGATTGCCGTCCCAGCCGCTGCGGTCCCCCGGGCCGCCCAGGTCCCGCAGCTCGCCGGTGCCCTCGCGTTTGCGTACGGTGCCCTCGGCACCGCCCAGCCCCCAGTGCATCCAGTCGCGCCGGCCCGCCTCGGTCAGGTGCACCGTTTCGGGGATGTCCGCCCGGCTGACCGTCAGGGTGGTCGGCACGGCCACCGGTGCCGGCGACGGCGGGCTGACGCTCGGAGTCGGGCTCGGGCTGGGTGGCCGTTCCCGGGGCCGGAGACCGGGTACCGCCAGGGCGGTGGGCACCGGGCTGGGCAGGCTGGGTCGACCGACCACCGCCGGCAGGCCGCCGGGCTGCGGGGGCTCCTGCCGGGCGGGCTCGGACCACCAGCCGACGAAGGCGACCAGGGCCAGCAGACCGGCGAAGGCGGCCAGGGCCTCCATCGCGTACCGGCGTCGCCGCCCGGCCCGCGCCGACCGCCCGGCGGCCCGGGTGGCGAGCGGCGGTCCGGCGGGCTGATCGGGGCGCGAGCGGTGCCGGGCACTGCCTCGGCGGCGTGTCCCTCGGGTCCGGGGGGATCTCGCGTCGGTCGGTGCGGCGGGTTCCTCGGCCACCGACTCTCCACTTCTGCCGGACCGGACTCGCACCGGTCTGCTCGACCCGGACACGGGCCGACCCACCTTGACATTACGGACACCCTCGACGCCAGTCGATGGATGGGGTCGCCGAAAGGTCAGGCGCGGACGTCGAAGCCGAGGGCCTGGGCCAGGACCATGGCCTGTCCGACATCGACCAGGGTGTCGACGCGCTGCACCACCGTGGGGTCCAGGCCGGTCAGGTCGCTGCCCCGCAGGTCGGCCCGGGACAACCGGGCGTTGCGCCAGTTCACCTCGGACAGATCGCTGCCGGTGATCGTCGCTGCGGTCAGGTCGGCACCGGCCAGATCGGTCTCCCGCATCCGGACCCCGGTGAACCGGGCGCCGCGCAGGTCGGCCCCGGCCAGGTTCACGAAGGACCAGTCACCGCCGGTGACCGTCAGGGGGCGCAGGTCGCACCGGTCGAAGGTGCTGCCGACGAACTTGCAGCTGGTGAACTCGGCCTCGAACAGGTTGCACCGGACGAAGGTGCAGCGGGTGAAGGCCGAGTCGACATGCCGGGAGATGTTGAACCGCACGTCACCGAAGGTGCAGCCGGAGAAGGTGGCCCCCCGACTGGTCGCCTCGGTCAGGTCGACCCGGTGGAAGGCGCAGCCGAGGTAGTGCCGGTCGGCAAGGTCCTCGGCGTACCAGTCTTCGTCGTGAAAGGTGACATCCTCGATCGGCTCCGGCATACCGGGAGGTTAACCAACCCGACCGACAACCATCTTCCCCGCGCACCGACCGGGTCGGTAGGTTCGACCGGTGAGCATCGCACGCAGCACCGACCCGGCCCAGGTCGGTTTCGATCCGGCCCGGCTGGCCCGGATCGACGAGCATTTCGGCAGGTACGTCGAGGACGGCCGGTTGACCGGCTGGCAGGTGGTGGTCACCCGCCGGGGCGAGGTCGCGCACTGCTCGACCTACGGGCTGCGCGACCGCGAGGCCGGTGCCCCGGTGCAGGCGGACACCCTGTGGCGGATCTACTCGATGAGCAAGCCGATCACCTCGGTGGCCGCGATGATCCTCTGGGAGGAGGGTCGGTTCGAGCTGACCGACGAGATCGGCCGGTGGCTGCCGGAGTTCGCCGACATGCGGGTCTACTCCAAGGGGTCGACCCTCAAGCCGTACACCGTGCCGGCGGTCGAACCGATCCGGGTCTGGCACCTGCTCACCCACACCGCCGGTCTGACCTACGGCTTCATGCAGACCTCGGTGGTCGACGGCCTGTACCGGGCGGCCGGCTACGACCTGTACCCGCCCTCGGACGTCGACCTGGCCGGGGCCTGCCGGGCCTTCGGCGAACTGCCGCTGCTGTTCCAGCCCGGCACCGCCTGGGGTTACTCCGTCGCCACGGACGTACTGGGCCGGCTGATCGAGGTGGTCTCCGGGCAGAGCCTGGACTCCTTCCTCACCGAGCGCATCCTGCGCCCGCTGGGCATGGAGGACACCCGCTGGTACGTAGACGGGGCCGACGCCGCCCGCCTGGCCGCGCTGTACGCCGCGGACCCGGCGACCGGCCGGGCGGTGCGCTACGACGCCCTCGGTGCGATGGCGTACGAGAAGCCCACCCTGCTCTCCGGCGGGGGTGGCCTGATCTCGTCGGCGGCCGACTACCACCGCTTCACCCAGATGCTGCTGCGTGGTGGCGAACTGGACGGGGTGCGGCTGCTAGCCCCCCGCACGGTGCGCTTCATGACCAGCAACCACCTGCCCGGCGGCCGGGACCTGGGCGCCCTGTCCACCGGGGGGTTCGCGGAGACGAACCTGGAGGGGGTCGGCTTCGGTCTCGGTTTCGCGGTGGTGCAGGATCCCATCCCCAGCCGGGTGCCGAGCAGTGTCGGGGAGTACTACTGGGGCGGGGTGGCCAGCACGGCCTTCTGGGTGGACCCGGTGGAGCAGGTCACGGCCATGTTCTTCACCCAGCTGATGCCGTCGAGCACCTGGCCGATCCGCCCTCAGTTGCGGCAACTGGTCTACGCCGCGCTGGTCGGCTGAGCAAGGCAGCGGGATCGGGCGTTCCGCCGACGGCGACCCGGCCCGCTCCATAGCCTGGGACCGTGAGCGAGATCGTCGTGTTCGGAGCGGGCGGCACCGCAGGTTCACGGATCGTCACCGAGGCCTTCGACCGGGGTCACCGGGTGGTAGCCGCGGTACGCCGACCGGAGGCCACCACCTACCTGCCCGCCGGGGTACGGGTGGTCACCGGTGACGCCACCAGCGAACGCAGCGTACGGGAGTTGGCGCCGCTGGCGGACGCCCTGGTGGTGGCGATCGGCGGCGGCGATCGTACCCTCTGGCCCGACGCGACCCGGGCCCTGCTCGACGGGTTACGGGGGATGCCGGCCGCGCCCCGGGTCATCCATGTCGGCGGCGGGGCCACCCTGCTGTCCCCCTCAGGACGCCGACTGCTGGACGAACCCGACTTCCCCGAGCAGTACCGTGACGCGGCTGAAGGCCAGGCGGAGGCGCTGGAGCTGTACCGCTCCCATGCCGACGGGGTGAGCTGGACTTATGTCTCGCCACCGCCCCTGGAGTTCCATCCAGGTGTACGTACCGGGCGATATCGCACCGGAACCGACAGCCCGGTTACCGACGCTGAAGGCCGGTGTGCACTCAGCTATGAGGACCTGGCGGTAGCGATCATTGATGAAATCGAGAATCCGCAATTTCTGGATTCCCGTTTCACTGTCGCTTACTGACCCCCTGATCTTGAGTAAGGGCAGCTCGCGAGTTAGATTCAAGCCTCCATGACCCGGGCGGCAGCCCCCTCTGCGCCCGGTTCTGACCGCAATTCAGGAGGCGCAGCCTTGTCTTCATTCGACGACACCGTGACACCCTCGCACGAATCGTCCAACTCCATCGGGTCCGGGTTCCTCAATCGTCGCCGGGTGCTGACCGTCGCCCTCGGCGGTGCCGCCACGGTCGCGCTGCCCGTGCCCGCGTGGGCCGCCAACGGCAAGCGGCCGGGTTCGCACCAGCCGCCGAAGCTCACCCCGGACGACCGGAAGGTCATCGCGCAGATCTCGTCGCGCCGGGCCCTGGAGCACCTGGTCAAGCTGTCGGAGGACATCGGGCCGCGCATCGGTGGCACCAAGTCGGAGCGGAAGGCCGCCGACTACATCGCCCGCCACTTCGACAAGCTGGGCTACGACACCACCCTTCAGCCGTTCACGGTCGCCGACAAGTTCACCGGCCAGATCAGCACGCCGCCCCGCGGCCGCAAGCTGCCGAAGGACCTGAACTGGCAGACCGGGGCCAGCGCCCACGCGGCGTTGGACACCAAGGTCACCGGTGACGTGGTCGACGTCCGCGCGGGCGCGGACAGCGACTACCCGGCCAACGTGCGCGGCAAGATCGTCCTGGTGGACTACGTCGCCGCCCGGCGTGAGCAGCTGGTAGCCACCGCCGTCGCGGCCGGTGCCGCCGGTGTGATCCTGATGGCCGCCGACGCGGCGCCGCCGCGCCTGGCCGGGACCTTCTCGCCCACCCTGCCCGGCTCGGCCAACAACCCGGTGCCGATCCCGGTGCTCGCCGTCGCGCAGTCCCAGAAGCACCGGCTGCGCGAGGCGCTGGCCACCGGACCGCTCACCCTCACCATCGCCACCACCGCGCACCGCAACCTGACCTCCAACAACGTGCTGGCCGAGCGGCGCGGGAAGTCGGGGGCGAACGGCCCGATCGTCATGATCAGCGCGCACTACGACACCGTGATCGGTGCCCCGGGTGCCAACGACGACGGCTCCGGCACCGCGCTCTGCATGGAGCTGGGCCGGGTGCTGAAGTCGATCCCGACCAACGCCACCATCCGGTTCGGCCTGTGGGGCTCGGAGGAGCAGGGCCTGATCGGCTCGCGCTACTACGTCCGCCAGATGCCGCAGGCCGAGCGGGACCGGATCCTCGCCGTCTACCAGAACGACATGGTCGCCACCAGCTGGGACCCGGCGACGAAGTACTGGCTGCTCTCCTTCGACGGCCAGGACAACCGGGCCACCTCCGAGGTCGCCGCCGCGGCCCGCCGCCTCGGCTACGAGCCGCAGATCTCCCCGGTGACCCAGCGCGGCTCCAGCGACCACCAGTCCTTCCAGGAGGTCGGCATCGCCAGCGCCAACTTCTCCTGGCGTGGCGAGGAGTCCCCGGCGCTGCTGGAGCCTCCGTACCACACCCCGGAGGACACCATCGCCAAGAACATCAGCCTGGAGCGTCTCCAGGTGTCGATGGAGCTGATCGGCACCGCCGCCTACGCGACCGCGCGGGCCTGATCTCTCGGAACATCTCGGACGGGGTGCGGCCGGTCGGCCGCGCCCCGTCCCCCGTTCGGGGGCGGTTGCGCCGATCAGCCGACCCGACCGGCCGAGGACTGGCTGGGCACCCGGGGTCGCACCGAGGGCCGCCAGGCCCGGCCGTTGGCGTAGATGACCCGGAACCCCAGGTACGACGCCAGGGGCGCCCAGTGGGCCGAACCCATCCGCAGCTCGGCGGCATTGTGCCGCTGACCGTTGGCCAGCACGTCCAGCAGGACGGTCTCGAACGCGGCCGACTCCACCCAGTCCACCTCGCGGGTGAAGCCACAGATCAACGCCGCGCCGGTGACCGCCAGGAACTCGCGCAGCACCGGCTCGGGGGCGCGCAGCACGGAGCAGCTGCCGAAGTAGAGTCGTCGTCCCTCGCAGCGCCCGGCCATCCGCTCGGCCACCTCGGTCAGCTCGACGGAGTGCCAGTCGGTCAGACAGAGCCGGTTCGGCTCGCCGTGCATGGCGAAGAAGCCCAGCCGGTAGTCGGCGTACTGCTTGAGCAGCCAGCGGTCGACGAAGTAGAACAGCTCGTCACGGGTGGCGGCGTCCTTGTGGATGAAGCGGATCCGCCCGAGCCGTTCGAGTAGTTCGAGGGTGGGCAGCACGGACCCTCGTTCGTTGAGATCCCGGTGCCACTGACCCTCGACGCAGAAGATGCCACCGCGCGCCACGCCGCCTCCCGTCGCAACCCGCGCTGACGTTACCGGGATCACCACTGTCAGGGAACCTCACCGATGCCCGGGCCAGCTGCGAGGTTGTGGACCGCCAGGGCGCGGCTGGGCGGCACTGTCCGAATGGCAAACGGCGACAATTCTCAGCGATTCCTCAGGTAAGCCAATTTCCGAGGACAATTCGCGTCAACTGCCGCGAATCCGCCCCTCAGGTGCGAGGGTGAATCTGCGGGACCACCCTGGTCAAACTCCCGCATACCATCCCTGTCGCTCTATCGGGAGGACTTCTGTGCGCGTACACACTGTGAAGCGGGCTCTGGTCGCCCTGGCCCTGGCTCTGCCGGGCGCCGCGATCGCCGCGGTGGTCGCCGCCCCGGCCGCGTACGCCGACGCCTGTTACACCTGGGACCGCACCCTCTACCAGGGGCGGTCCGGCAGCGACGTACGAGAGCTGCAACTGCGGGTGGCCGGTTGGGCGGGCAACCGCGACATCGTGGAACTCGACGGCCGGTACGGTCCGAAGACCGCAGCCGCGGTCCGCCGGTTCCAGTCGGCCTACGGGCTCACCGCCGACGGGATAGCCGGGCCGCAGACCTTCGCCAAGCTGTACCAACTCCAGAACGACGACTGCACGCCCCGGCACTTCAGCTACGCCGAGATGGACGACGGCTGCGGCCGGGGCGGGTGGACCGGGGGCCCGCTGACCACGGCACAGACCCGCCAGAACGCCCTGCGCACGATGTGGAAGCTGGAGGCCCTGCGCCGCAGCCTCGGCGACCAGCCGATCATCGTCACCAGTGGCTTCCGCAGTCGCACCTGCAACAACCAGGTCGGCGGGGCCACGGACAGCCAACACCTCTACGGCAACGCCGCCGACCTCATCTCCCGGGACCGGCCGCTGTGCGACCTGGCCCGCGCGGCCCGCAACCACGGGTTCAGCGGCATCATCGGCCCCGGGGTATCCGGACACAGCACCCACGTGCATGTCGACTCACGGCGGGAGAACAACCGGGACAACACCACGAACAGCACCTACTGGGCCGCCCCGGACTGCGGGATCGCACCCGGGTAACCGCTGAAGCATCGACGTCGGCCCGGGGCCAGGCGGGGGGAACGACCCGCGCCCCGGGCCGACGTCGTACCGCCGGTGGGCTAGCCCTCTCAACTCGCCCGTGGCCAGCGCGGCGCGGTGGCGGGGGGTGCCACCGGCCGGCCGGTCCCGGCGGCGCGGGCACCGGCCCGCACGGGGGGAACCGCCACCCGGGGAACCTGACCACGCACCGGATAGCCGGTGACATGGCCCTGACGTGGCGGATACCCGGCGGCCCGGTCGGCCTGCCCTGGGTGGGAGACGGTCCGGTCGCCACCCGACGGACGCGCCGCCGGGGGACGTCCCGGGTTGGGCCCGTTCACCAGGAACGGGAACGGTACGTGCACGAACGGGTTGCCGTGCCGGATGAGGGCGTCGAGCTGCCGCTCGTTGAGCCCGTGGTTCAACAGCACCTGCCGGCCCCAGCGGTGCAGGCGGCAGGGGAACCGCGATCCGTCGTTGCGGCACAGCGCCCCGGAGGGCCACTCCTCGGCCGCGTGTACCACCACCGCCCGGACCGCCAGCCGGACATCCTCGGGGGTCAGCGGCGTCGGCACCGGCAACTCACCCAGAATCTGATCGATGGGATCCGTCGACTGCTCATCAACTCGCACGGCAGGCCTCCCGCAACTCCGGTGGCGGTGCGCTTGAGCAGCGCACCTCAGACATTGGTACGGTCCCCACAGCGGGATGGTTCAACCGCCCGCACGGACGAGTTTCTCGCCTCAGACCAGTCCGGCGTCGTGCACGAGCAGAGCCACCTGCACCCGGTTGTTGAGGCCCAGGCGGGCCAGCAGCCGAGAGACGTACGCCTTGACGGTGGCGACACTCATGAACAGCTCTGCGGCGATCTCGGCGTTGGTCCGCCCCCGACCCAGGGCCACCGCCACCGCCCGTTCCCGTTCGGTCAGCCCGGCCAGCAGCCGGGCCGCCCGATCCCGCCGCGGATCGGCGACCGTACCGGCCGTGACGTGCTCGATCAGGCTGCGGGTGACCGTCGGGGACAGGGTCGCCTCCCCCGCCGCCACCCGGCGTACCGCCCGCACGATCTCCGCCGGTGGGGTGTCCTTGAGCAGGAAGCCACCGGCACCGGCGCGCAGCGCCCGCAGCACGTGCTCGTCCGCGTCGAAGGTGGTCAGCACGAGCACCTCGGGCGGTTTGGGCAGGGCCCGCAACAGCTCGGTGGCGGCCAGCCCGTCCATCCGGGGCATCCGGATGTCCATCAACACCACGTCCGGCCGGCAGGCCGTGGTCGCGGCCAGCACCTCGCTGCCGTCGGCCGCCTCCCCGACGACGGTGAGGTCGGGGGTACCCCCGAGGATCATCGACAGCCCGGCCCGGACCAGGGCGTCGTCGTCCACGATGAGGATCCGCACCGGTGGGGTACCCGAACCGGGCTGCTGTTCGGCGGTCATGTCGCCGGCCAGGGTAGCCAGGCGGCCAGGCGGAAGTCACCACTGCGGTCGCGGCCGTGTTCCAGCCGCCCGCCGGCCAGGTGCACCCGCTCGGCGACGCCGATCAGGCCGGTGCCGGCGCCGGGGATGGCTTCCCCGGTCGGCTCGCCCACCGGCCACCGGTTACGGATCTCCACGCTCAACCCCTCGGCCGGTGCGCCACGCAGCCCCACAGTGACGGCCGCCCCCCGGGCGTGCTTACGGGCGTTGGTCAACCCCTCCTGCACGATCCGGTACGCGGTCCGACCGGTGGCGGCGGGCAGTTCCGCCGCAGCGGACACCTCGTCCCGCAGCTCTACCCGGACCCCGGCGGCCCGGGATTCGGCGACCAGGGTGGGCAGGTCCGCGATGGTGGGCTGGGGACGCTCCGGCTCCGTGGCCAGCGAACCCTCCGTCCGCAGCACCCCGATCACCTCGCGCAGATCCTGCAAGGCGGCATGGGCACTGCTGCGGATCACCCCGGCGGCCCGGGCCACCTCCTCCGCGGGGGCGTCCGGACGGAATTCCAGGGCCCCGGCGTGCAGGCTGAGCAGGGAGATCCGGTGGGCCAGCACGTCGTGCATCTCCCGGGCTATCCGGGTGCGCTCCACCTGCTGGGCCTGGGCCACCCGCAGTTGCTGCTCGGCCTCGGCCCGCTCGGCGCGCTCCCGCAGGGAGAGCACCAACTGCCGCCGGGCCCGGACGAACATCCCCCAGGCCAGCACCAGCAGGGTGATCACCACCCCCCAGATGGTGGCCGGCCAGTAGGTCAGGTCGGGATCGGGACGCAGCAGCGCGAAGAACATGTTCGCGACCAGGCCACCCGCGGTGACCGCCAGGGCCACCGCGGTACGCCGGTGCACCACGACCGTGAAGTAGATGACCAGCAGCGAGACCACCGCGGTCATCGAGAACGCGGACAACGGCAGGGTGGCCACGGCCAGCCCGACCGGCCAGCGGCGACGGAACCACAGGGCCACCGCCAGGGACACCCCGATCACCGCGTCCGCGAGGATCATCCAGGGGTACGGCAGCCGCTCGGCGTAGGCCGGCCTCGGGGAGGCCGCGTCCAGGGTGGCCACCACCACCCAGCCGATGGCCACCAGGAAGCAGAGGCTGTCGACCAGCCAGTCCCGGGGGGTACGCCGAAAGCCCGGACGGGTGGGATCGAGCGCCCCCGGCAGCAACCCGGGATGTTCGGGGATGACGGCGCTGGTCACAGGCGCAATGGTAGGCAGCCTTAGGAGAGTCGGACCAGCTACCAAAGTCGACACCTGGGTGCCTACCTTGGTCGAGGCGAGGACAGACCCTCGGCCGCTGTGCTCGACCGGGTGGCCCGGGCAGGCTGACCGACATGATCGCGGTAGAGCAGTTGACCAAAAGATATGGACGGCACACCGCAGTCGATGACGTGTCCTTCCACTGCGAGCCGGGCACGGTGACCGGCTTCCTGGGCCCCAACGGGGCCGGCAAGTCCACCACGATGCGAATGATCTGCGGACTCACCCCGCCGACCTCCGGCACCGCCACCGTGACCGGTCACCCCTACCGCCACCTGCCCAACCCCGGCCGTACGGTCGGGGTGCTGCTGGACGCCTCCGCGCAGCACGCCGGGCGGACCGGCCGGGAGGCGCTGATCCTGGCCGCCGCCACCATGGGGGTCGACCGGCGACGGGTGGACGAGTTGCTCGATCGGGTGGGGCTGACCGGGGCGGCGGCCGGCCGCCGGGTCGGGAAGTACTCCCTGGGTATGCGGCAGCGGCTCGGCCTGGCCCAGGCATTTCTCGGCGATCCCCAGGTCCTGGTGCTGGACGAACCGGCCAACGGCCTGGATCCGGAGGGGATCTTCTGGATGCGCGGACTGCTGCGCGACTTCGCCGACCGGGGGGGCACCGTGCTGCTCTCCTCCCACCTGCTCCGCGAGGTGGAGGCGGTCGCGGACCGGCTGGTGATGATCGGGGGTGGCCGGATCGTGGCACAGGGCAGCAAGGAGGAACTACTGGCCGACAGCGGCACCCTGGTGCGGGCCCGCGACCGGGAGGCGTTGCGCGAGGCACTGCTACGGGCCGGGCTGCCGGTCAGCGATGGCACCGACGGGCTGCTGGTCGACGCCGACGGCGAGGCGGTCGGGTTGGCCGCCGCTGAGGCCGGGGTGCCGCTAACCGAGCTGCGCCCGGCCGGCGGCGGCGGCCTGGAGCAACTGTTCCTCACCCTCACCGCCGGTACGGCACCGGACCGGCTCGCCGGCCCCCTGGCCCCCGTAGCACCGACCGAGGAGACTCGCCGATGACCACCACCCTCGCCCGGACCGTAGGCTCGGCAGCCACCCGGAAACCCTCCCTGGTCCGGCTGACCGGGGTCGAGCTGCGCAAGCTCGTCGACACCCGGGCCGGCCGCTGGCTGCTGATCGCCATCGGCCTGGTCGCCGCCGTCATCATCACCCTGCAACTGGCGTACGCACCGGACGACCAGCAGACCTTCGCCAGCTTCTTCGGCACCTCCCTGTTCCCGGTCGGAGTGCTGCTGCCGGTGCTGGGCATCCTGTCGGTCACCACCGAGTGGTCGCAGCGCACCGCGCTGACCACCTTCGCGCTGGTCCCCCGGCGAGAGCGGGTGATCATCGCCAAGCTGGTCGCCGTGGTGCTGGCGGCGCTGGCCTCGGTGCTGGTCTGCCTGGCCGTGGCGGCTGTCGCAACACTGGTCGCCGAGGCGACCGGCGGGGCGGGCACCTGGCGTTTCGACGGAATGCTGCTCGTGCACGCCCTCGTGCTCCAGGTGTCCACCGCCCTGATCGGGGTGGCCTTCGGTCTGCTGTTGCTGCACACCCCCCTGGCCATCGTGGCCTACCTGGTGCTGCCGATCGCGTGGTCCATCCTGGGCGCTCTGGTCCAACCGCTGTACCGCGCCGGGGAGTGGCTGGACACCAACCGGACCATGGAACCGCTGTTCACGCCCGAGATGACCGGCGGCCAGTGGCAGCGGCTGGTGGTGTCGCTGCTGTTGTGGCTGGTCGTACCCTTGGTCGCCGGTCTGGTCCGCACGATGCGTCAGGAGGTTACGTGACGGCGTACGGGAAGCCGACCGTGGTCAGTGACGGTGTCGGGGAACTGGTGGTCCTCTGGGGCGGGTTCCCGATCGTCGGGGCCGCCGTGGGAGGGCTGCTGGCGGCCGGCGCGGGCTGGGTGACCGACCTGGCCTGGGCACCCGCGCAGGGACTGTTCCGGCTGGTCGACGGCCTGCCCGACGGGTACGCCCTGGGTGGCGGGGTGGGGCTGGGGGTGCTGGCCGGTCTGGTGGTCGCCGCGATGGGCACGGCCGACCGGGTGCAGGTCACCGTGGACGGCACCCGGGTCCGGTTGCGCCACCAGGGCAAGGAGCAGGAGATCGCTCGGTCGCAGACCCGGGTGGTGTTCGTCGACGGCAAGGATCTGGTGCTGCTCGACGGCGGCGCGGGTGAACTGGTCCGGCAGCGGTCCGACCTGCCGACCGACCGACTGGCCGCGGCGTTGCAGGAGCACGGCTGGCCCTGGGCGGACGCCGACCCGCACCGGGACGAGTACCGGCGCTGGGTGCCCGGCCTGCCCGGCCTGCCGACCGGCGCGGACGCGCTGCTACGCGCCCGGCAGGAGGCCTTGGAGCGGGACCGGCGCGATGAGGCTCGGGAGTTGCGCGCGGAACTCGGCCGCTACGGCGTGGTGGTCCGCGACGACGCCAAGCGCCAGTACTGGCGGTTGACCCGCTCGGACCGGTCACCACAGTGACGGTCTGCGCCTAGCGTTACCCGAACGCGTTAAAAAGGGGCCCCTCCTCTGCCGCAGGCGTTAAGAAGGGGCCCCTCCTTTCGAGCTGAGCCGACCTACTTCCAGTGGTGCTTGTGGCCGTGCTTGTGGTGGTGCTTGTGTCCCTTGCCCTTGCCCTTGCCCTTCCCGGGTGCCTTGCCCGGCACGCCGTTCACGGCCGAGGTGTCGAAGGCGAAGGTGATCACCGAGGCGGCCACGGCGTCGGAGTTGACGTCGAGGGCGAACACGTTGACGTTGCCGTGCAGCTTGTACTTCTTGCCCAGCGACTTGTACACCGCCGGGTCGCCGCCGTCGGCGACCGGCGTACGGCTGTCGCAGGCCAGGTGGTAGCAGGGGTCGTAGGCGACTCCCGCCACACCCCCGAAGAGGGCGGCCTCCTCGGCCGTCTTGACGCCTTCCGCCCCGGTGAACAGACCACCGGCGGGGATCTGGACGTCGATGAAGGCGCCGTAGTCCGAGCGACCGGTGAAGTCGGAGGCCACCGTGGGCAGCTTCCGGGAGGCGAAGAACTTCTCGAAGACCTTCTCGATCTGCGCCGAACCCTCCGGCCCCGGGCCGGAACCCTCCTGTGCCGAGTCGTCACCGTCGTACACCCCGAACACGTAGTTCGGCGAGCCGATCATGTCGAAGTTCAGGTAGAGGGCGATGTCGTCGACCTGCTGCGGGCTCAGGCTGTCCACGTAGTACTGCGAGCCGATCAGACCCGCCTCCTCTGCGCCCCACCAGGCGAAGCGGACCGCGTTGTACGGCTTGACCTTCGCCATCTGCAGGGCCACCTCCAGCAGCGCGGCGCTGCCGGTGGCGTTGTCGTTGAAGCCCGGCCCGGCCGGGTCCGAGTCCAGGTGCGCCCCGGCCATGACGACGTTGTCGGTGCGGCCGTGCTTGCTCTGGGCGATGACGTTCTCGGTGCTACGGATCTCCGAGGTGGTGTCGGCTTCGATCCGCACGGTCAGGCCCGGCGTGGTGGCGAACTGCGCACCGGTGTAGTAGGACACCGAGACCGCCGGAATGCCGACCGGGGCGCCGAGGGTGCCGGCGAACAGGTCGTACCGGTCGGCGTTGGCCTCCGGCGTACCGTTGCCCTGGTTCATCATGATCGCGCCGATCGCGCCGGCGGCCTCCGCGTTGGCCACCTTGTCACCGAAGGCGCAGGTACCGCGCTGCACCAGAGCGATCTTGCCGACCACGTCCACCCCGGCGAAGTCGCTGGCCTCGCAACCCGAGGTCGAGGCCCGCGGCGGGTCGAGGGCCAGGTCGACCGGGACGACGAGCCCCTGGGCGACCCCGGCGCCGGAGTAGTCCATCAGGGTGTAGTCGACCCCGTCGACATACGTCGTGGCCGTCGGCGCCACCTGGGCGAACGAGGAGCCGAACTCCTCGTAGAAGGCGAAGTCGAACTGCTGCCGGGTCACCTGGTACCCGGCCTTCTTCAGCAGCCGGACCACGTAGTCCGCGCTCGCGTCGTAACCCGAGGTCCCGGAGGCGCGGGTGCCGTTGTTGGCGTTCGCGATGTCCTGGAACTTGTCGAGGTGCTTGAGTACCCCCTTGACCGTCACCGCCTTGGTCAGCTTGGCGACGGTGTTGTTGTTCGGGCTGGCCTGCGCCGGGCCGGCCAGCGCCATCGTGCCCAGGAGGGTGCTGGCCGCGATAGCGGCAACCACCCGCCTACCTGAGAAAGGCACCACGATGTGCCACGTCCTTCCTCTGTGGAGATCCGGCTCCCCGCACCCCCGTGCGCCGGATGTTTGGTGGCCATCCTGCTGCACCGGACAGGACACGGCAAAGCATCTGTTCAGTCGGGTCACATAGACGTTCGTTCCAGTACGCCATCTGCCTCGGTGATTGGCCCGCAGCGACGGTGTCCAATGGCGACGATTGAGGCAGGTCAACGGCGGTTCAGCGGTGCGGACCCCGCAGGCCGGCCAGCAACTCGTCCAGGGAGTCCGGGTCGGCTCACCCGTTCACCGCGACCCGACCGGCCGGGTCGACGGTGATCTCGACCCGGTCCGGGCTGACCGACAGCTCGTCCAGCAGACCCGGGAACCGGTCGCTGAGCAACACGAACTCCTGATTGGTGGAACCCACCCAGGGGCGGGCGGTGTCGATCCGGTCCGCCTCGAAGGGACCGGCCACCAGCAGGTCGGTCGCCGCCAGCAGGGCGGCCGACTGGTCGAAGGGTTCCCCACCCAGCAGGGTCAGCCCCTCGGTGCCGGCGTCGAGCACCCGACGGGCCAACTCCCTCGGGGCCACCTGCTCGCCGCCGCGCTAGATCTGATCTGGCGGCTACCGGCCGCCGTCTCGCGCCGGTGAAGCGAAGCTGACCGACCACCGGCCGCCGTCGTTGTTGTAGGGGGTGGGCCGGAATTGTCGTACGGGTGCGCTGGGGTGAGGCAGCATCCGGGTCCAGAGGGCAGGCGCACCGCCGATGCCCCGGTGACCCGCAGGAGTCTGCTAACGGAAGGACAACGAGATCATGAATAGACGCGCCACCGGCCTCGCCATCGAGGCCGAGGGGCTGACCCGGTCGTTCGGTGAGACCCGTGCGCTGGCCGGACTGGACCTGACCGTGCCGGCCGGCGCCGTGTACGGGCTGCTCGGGCCGAACGGTGCCGGCAAGACCACCGCGGTCCGGGTGCTGGCCACCCTGCTGCGCCCGGACGGCGGCAAGGCCCGGGTGTTCGGCCACGACGTGGTCGCCGAGGCCGACGCGGTCCGCGCCCGGGTGAGCCTGACCGGCCAGTACGCCTCCGTCGACGAGGACCTGACCGGTACGGAGAATCTGATCCTGCTGGGCCGACTGCTCGGCCTGCGCAAGCCGGCCGCCCGAGCGCGGGCCGAGCAGCTGCTGGCCGCCTTCGGGCTGACCGAGGCCGCCGGCCGGCAGGTGAAGAAGTATTCCGGCGGCATGCGGCGCCGCATCGACATCGCGGCGAGCATCCTCAGCACCCCCGACCTGCTGTTCCTCGACGAGCCGACGACCGGGCTGGACCCACGCAGCCGCAACCAGGTGTGGGAGATCGTCCGGGCGGTGGTGGCCCACGGCACTACCGTCCTGCTGACCACCCAGTACCTCGACGAAGCCGACAAGCTGGCCAGCCGGATAGCGGTGGTCGACCACGGCCGGGTGATCGCGGAGGGCACCCCGGGCGAGCTGAAGTCGTCGGTCGGCTCCGGCACGGTCCACCTGCGGCTGCGGGAGGCGGCGAAGCGGCCGGAGGCCGCACAACTGTTGCAGACCACCCTCGGTGTGCCGGTGCAGTTGGAACCCGATCCGGTGGCGATCACCGCCCGGGTCGGTGGGGACGGCAGCGACCTGGACGCCAGCGCTCAGGCGGCCCGGGCACTCGGTGAGCTGTCCCGCGCCGGGATCGTGGTGGACGACTTCTCCCTGGGCCAGCCGAGCCTGGACGAGGTCTTCCTGGCCCTGACCGACCGACCCGCCGTATCGACGGAGACCGAGCGTGACCCCGTGGAGGTAGCCCGATGAGCAGCGACACCACCACCTCGACCGGTCGGGCCCCGACGGTCTACGTCCCCTCGACCGAGGCGTTGGCGACCGTGCTCGCCCCGGGCGGTCGACCGCCCCGGCCCAGCCCACTGGCCGCCTCCCTGGCCTTCAGTTGGCGCGCCCTGCTGAAGATCAAGCATGTGCCGGAGCAACTGTTCGACGTGACGGCCTTCCCGATCATCATGGTGCTGATGTTCACGTACCTGTTCGGCGGGGCCCTCGCCGACAGCCCGCGTGACTACCTCCAGTTCTTCCTGCCGGGCATCATGGTGACCAGCGTCGTGATGATCACCATGTACACCGGGGTCGGGCTGAACACCGACATCGAGAAGGGGGTCTTCGACCGGTTCCGGACCCTGCCGGTGTGGCGGCCCGCCGCCCTGGTCGGCATGATCGTCGGGGATGTGCTGCGCTACGTACTGGCCGCGGTGGTGATCCTGACCGTCGGGCTGGTGCTGGGCTTCCGCCCCGACGGAGGTGTGCTCGGGGTACTCGCCGGGATCGGTCTGCTCGTGGTCTTCTCGTTCGCCTTCTCCTGGGTGTGGACCTTCTTCGGACTGGTGCTGCGCAGCGAGAAGTCCGTGATGGGGGCCAGCATGATGGTGCTGTTCCCGCTGACCTTCCTCAGCAATGTCTTCGTAGACCCCTCGACCATGCCCGGCTGGCTCCAGGCCTTCGTCAAGGCCAACCCGATCACCCACCTGGTGTCGTCGGTGCGGGCCGCGATGGGCGGTACCACGGACGTGTCGAGCATGACCTGGATGGTGGTGTGGAGTGCTCTGTTCATGGTGGTGTTCGGCACCCTGACCATGTACCGCTACAACCGCCGCTGATCAGACACACCGTGCCGTGGCGGGCAGGCCGGTCACAGCCGCCACGGCACGGGCTCGGTGGGCAGGTAGCGGCAGGCCGTACCGGTGGAGACCGACTGACGTAGGTGGGCGGCGAGCGGCGGGTGTTGCTGCTCGAGACGACGCAGGGTGTGCCGGATCCGGGCGGTGACGGTCTTGCGGGCCCGTTCCGCCTCGTCGCCGAGACGGCGGTTGCGGCCGGCCAGGCCGGCAGCCGAACGTAGCTGCTCGATCAGGGCCCGCCGCTCGTCCTCCAGGGCCGCCACCTTGGTCTGGTCGCCCCGCAGGGCCGCCCGGTCGATCTCCTCGTCGAGCAGGGCCAGGTGCCGCCGGTAGCGGTTCCTGGCCTCCTCGTCGAGGATCTCGTCACCGCCGAGCCGACGAGCGGCGACCAGTTCCGGCCCGGCGGCCGGATCGAGCAGACCGACCGCGGGCATGTCAACCCCGGGGCACCCGAGCAACAGGTGCAGGTCGTTGAGCCCTTTGGCGTCCGGCAGGTACGCGGTGGTGCCGCCGTAGCTGAGCCGCCACACCGCCCCGTCCCGGCGGAACTCGTACGCCAGGGCGGTTGTCGCCCCATCCGGCTCGGCTTCGAGCAGTGGCCCACCGGCCCGCTCCGGAGAGGAGCCGATCGGTGTGGGATCGGTCAGCCGAGCGAGCACCTGTCGCATGTCGAGGCTGCGGGCCTCGCGCTCGGCTTCGCGGCGCAGGTCGGCCGCGACCTCCGAGTCGCCGGGACCGTTGCGGGCGGTGAGGGCGTCGGCCAGTGCGGTGCTGGCGATCAGCGACCAGGGCCGCGAACCCATCCGGTCGGCGTTGTCCCGGGCGGCGGTGAAGCCGGCCACGGCCTCGTCCCAGCGTTTGTCGGCCGCGTCGACCACGGCCAGCCAGTGGTCGACCGGGCCGCTGATGTCGCAGCCGTACACGGCGACCAGCCATTGACCCCGGTACGGCAGCAGGGCCTGCCGGGCGGCCTCGCAGCGACCGGGGTCGGTCACCGTGACCTGGGCCTGCAACCGCAGCCACAGCGGCAGGATCACCGACGGGTACGCGCCACCGGCCGCTGCCAACCGGGCGGTGATCCGGGCGGCGTGGCGGTGCTCGCCACGCTCGGCAGCGGTGACCGCGTGGAGCAGTTCGAGGAACTGTTGCTCGGCCGGATCAAGCCCGTCGAGCAACGCCTGGGCCTCGTCGAGGCGCCCACGCAGCAGCAACAGCGACCAGATCAGGTGACGATCGATGAACAGGTGTTTGTCGTTCTCCCACCCCTCCCACCACAAGCCCGTCGACGGTTCCACCTCGGGGCTGCGCAGTTCGGCGTAGCAGGCTTCGGCGGCCGCGAAGTCGCCCCGGAAGGCGCTGACGATTCCGCTGTCGATGTTGGCGGCCATCCGGTGCCGGACCTTGCCGGCCCGCCGGCCGGCGGTCACGAAGGCGGTGAGCTCGTCCAGGTAGCGCGGGTCACCGAGTTCCAGTAGCGCGACCCAACGCAGGGAGGTGGCCCAGAGCGGGGTCTCCTGGTCACCGGAGCGGCGGGCCACCTCGCGGATCTCGGCGGTGAGCGCGGCTCGGCGGGCCGCCATTCCCGGTCCCCATGCGGCGTCGTGGCGGGCCCAGAGGCTGACGCTGAGCGCACCGTCGTCCTGGTTGCGTCGGGCAAGCTCCTCGGTGGCGTTGATCAGGCCGACTTCCAGGGTCTCGACCGGCACGTCGGACCCCGGCTCCCCGACGAGCCGCCGGTACGCCTCCCGCACCAGCGCCTCCGTGTCGATCTCCGGCCGCGAGGTGATCTGACAGTGTCGATAGACGCTGAGCGCGAAGCGGGCCAGCAGCGCAGGTTCGTCGACCGCCAGCGCCTGCACGGTGGTCTCGGCCAGCAGTCGACTCGCCTCGGCCTGGTCGCCGGTGTGGAAGAGACGATCGGCCAACTCGATCATGATGCGTACCCGCTGCACCTCGTCTCGGCTGATCACCAGCGCCCGACGCAGGTGCACTGTCGACTCCTCCAAGGCGAGCCGGCAACTGGCGTCGCGGGCGGCGGCGATCAGCAGGTCGGCGCAGCGGTACGGGTCGAGACGGTCACCGGCCAGCCAGGCGTGCCGGGCCAGGTCGGCGGGGACCAGCCGCTCGGTGAGCGCGGCGTGCTCGTCGACGGCGCGGACCACGGCGGCGTGGTGATCCTTGCGATCGTCGTCGGTGAGCCCTTCGTAGAGGGTCTCCCGGACCAGGTCGTGGGCGAAGGCGTACCCGCCGTCGGGGTGGGCGAGCACGAGTCGCGCGCTCACCGCGACGTCAAGGAGGTGGTCGAGTCGGGTCGGCGGCAGCCCGGCGCTGGCGGCCAGGACCGCGCGGTGGAACTCGCGGCCCAGCACCGCAGCGACCACGAGCGCATGGACCACCGCCTCCGGCAGATGATCCAACCGTCTGCGGACCACCTCCCGGACACCGGGCGCGATGCCGCTCGTCGCGCCGTCGACGTGCCAGAGCCGAGCGGTCTGCTCGACGAAGAAGGGGTTGCCGCCGGTACGCCGGTAGACGTCGTCGACGCAGTCGGAGGTGGGCTCCCGCCCGGTGATGCGGGCGATCAACACTCCGACGTCGTCCCGGGACAGGCCGGTGAGGGTGATCGTGGTGGCCTTGGCGGTCAGCGACATCAGCAGCGGGCGCAGTGGATGATCACCCGCCTCGACCTCGGCGTCCCGGTAGGTGCCGACGAACAGCAGCCGCTCGTACCAGGTGTGCTGGGCGGCGAACTGCAGCAGTCGCATGGACGCCGGGTCGGCCCAGTGCAGATCGTCCAGGACCACCACGACCGGCCGATGTTGGCTGACGGCGACCAGAGCGGTGGTGACCGCGTCGTAGAGGGCGAACGCCTCCTGCTCGGCCGCGTCGCCCGCACCGTGCGGACCGGCCACCACGGAATGACCGGCCGGCTCGCCGTGCAGCAGGGCGAGGGCCGGCTCGGCGGACTCCCGGGCCACCGCCCAGTCGGCGGCCGACCGGCGCAGCCCACGCAGCACCTGCAACCAGGGCCAGTAACCGGGCGCGCTGGCCGAATCCCAACAGGCGGCGCCGAGGACCAGGGTGCCCTGCCGGCGGGCCTCGTCGGCGGCGGCGGTCACCAGGGTGGTCTTGCCGATGCCCGGCTCACCGCCGACCAGCACGAGGCCGCCATGACTGGCGGTGGCGCGGTCCAGTTCCGCCCGTAGCAGGCCGGCAGGGTGTTCCCGCCCGATCAGCACTCCGCCGGACTGCGCCCTCATGAAAACCGACGGTAGCCGACCGGGCCGACATTGCGGGCGCTCCGAACAGCCGTCCTGCGCCCTATACCGACCCGGTTCGGCTGTCCTGCGAAGGCGGCCGGCGGGGGTCGTCCGCGACCTGCGATGTCACCCCAAACGTGCCACCGCCGCCACGGTCGGGACCTACCGTGGTGGTGGGCGACGCTTCCCACGCGTCCGGTAACCGTCGAAGCGACACGGGGGTGTCCATGCGGCGACCGAAACGCGGCCCGGTCTTCGAGACCGGGCTGTGGCTGCGGCAGCGTCGGCGACGATGGCGGACCCGTCGGGAACGCGCCGACGAACGTCGCACCCGACGGCGCATCGACGAACGGGCCGCTCGTGCGCCGCGTTGGCGACGCGGTCACCGGGTCCTGTGGTGGGTGATCGTCGGCGGCGCCACTCTGCTGGTCCTGTGGTTGGTGTACTCACTCGTCGGGGCGGTGCTGAGGAAGGACCTGCTCGGCAGTCGTGGGCCTTCGACCTGGTGCAACGGCTCGGAGGCCGGGCCCTACTACTGCGGGCAGGTGCTCGATTTCGTCAAGGGGCTGCTGGCGGCCGCCCTCGCCGTGGCGGTGTTCCTGTTCTGGCGATACCGCCGGGTGCTGCGGTCGTATCGGAAACAGGCCCGCAACCAGCAGCAACTCGCGGTGCCCAGCGCCGAGCACGACATCAGCGACATCGAGGTGGTGGGTCGGGAGGACCTGTGTCAACTGATGGTCCGGCGGGTGCGGGATCCGCACAACCGTCGACCCCTCCTGCTGGTGGGCGGCATCGGCACCGGCAAGACCACGACCCTGGTCAAGCTGGCCGAGATGCTGATGGAGGTCGGGGTGGTCCCGGTCGGGATCAACCTGCGTGACGTCCAGACACCGGCGGACCTGAACTTCCACACGCTGGCCCGGCAGCGTTTTCAGGCTGTCATCGACACCCAACTGCACGCCGAGGGCGAGGCGGACAAGACCTGGCGGCAGTTGTGGCGGGAGAACCGGCTGGTGGTGCTCGCCGACGGCCTGGATGAGGTGCTGGCCGGCACGGAACAGCCCTATGACCGGGACAGCCTGCTCCGCCAGGCGGTCGGCGAGGCCAAGCGGGAGAACCTGCCACTGATCATCACCTCCCGTCCCCAGGACCCGTTGCGCGCCCTGGACGCGGTGCTGCTCCAACTGGAACCCCTCTCCGAGGGCGCCGCCTTCGGATACGTACGCAACCAGGGTCGCCAGGTCGACGCGACACCCAAATGGGATCAGGCCACCTCGTTGATCAAGATGGCCGATGTCGCCGACTCACCCTTCTACCTGCGGATCATCGGCAAGCTCTACCAGGTGAACCGGTTGGATCGGGTGCCGCTGGGCCCGGGCCGGGCGGTGACCCGCCGACGGCTGCTGGACGAGTGGCATCAGGCACTGGTGGAGGGGGACCTGTACGAGGACTACGGCCTGCCGCCCAGGGAACGCGGCGAGGCGATCGAGGTGCTCTCCGCACTGGCCTGCCTCGGCCTGCGCGACAACGCCCTCAAGGTCCGCACCAGCGAACTCAGCCCGACCGGAGAGTACGCCGACACCGGCCGCCGGCCGGACAGCGATCCGGTCCCCCGGCAGGCCGGTGACGGCGACCGACAGCGGATCCGGGAGGAACTGGACACCCGACTGGACAAGCTCAGTGTGGACAATCCGCAGGATCTCGGACTGGCCGAGACCACCGGCGACCGGCTCAACATGGTGGTCAAGGAGCAGGACGGCGTCCGATTCCAACACGGGGTGGTGCAGGCGTACCTCGGCTGTCGCTTCCTCGACGCCGCGCTGCGGGACGAGGGCTTTCTGCGCCGGGCACTGCGCAACGGGCCCGGCCGGGAACTGCTGGCCGCCCTCACCCTGTACTCCGGCCAGAAACCCCCCACCGCCAGGTCGGCGGGTGACGGGGACAGGCGAGTGGAACTGGTCCGGACGGTCAGCCAGGAGGCGGTCCGGACCCGCAACCGCACCCGGGCGGTGGAGATGTTCGCCGCCGCCCTGGAGATGGACGCCGCCATCGGCCACCCCACCCACCGTGAACTGGCACAGCAGATCCGCCATGCCTGGCGCCACTACCAGGGAGACGGCTCGATCACCGACCGGCCACTGGAGGACGCCAAGATCGCCCTGGTGCACCGGTTCGGCGACGCCGCACGGCTGATCGACCAGGAGCGCGGGCCCGAGCCGGGGTACCAGTCGCTGTTCAGGATGATGGCGACGGAGACCTCGTACCTCACCAGGTTGGCGGCGGCCCGCGAACTCGGCAGAGGCGGCGACCCGGCCGTGGTCGCCCTGCGCAGCCTGCTCGACGACCAGGACGCCGACCTGCCGGACGATCCGGACGCCGACCTGCCGGACGAAGACCCGCAGGTCCGTCGAGAGCGCCTTCGGCAACTGCGGGCCTGGCTCGCCCCGTCGCTGTTCCTCTTCGCCGGCGACCCACCCGAACGGCCCGGCTGGCGGCCCAGGTCCGAGGCCGAAGACCTCCTCCGTGCCTGGGTGGGTCGACTGCGCACCGACGACGAGGCGACCCGGGTCTGGGAGCTCCAACTGGCGCAGGGCTTCCGGCTGGCCGCCAACTGCCGGCACTTCTCGGCACACCGTGGTCGGCTCGCCGAAGCGGCCGAGGAGGCGCTTCGGCACTCCCGGTTCTGGTACTCGCACCTGACCCTCATCCAGGCGCTCACCCTGCTGGCCCTGCCGGAGAACCCCGCCGAGCCGCTGGGTGAGATCGGCCGGCACGGTTCCGACCCGCGCGGCCTGGTCGACTACTGGCTGGCCATCGCCGGGGGTGGGAACGCCGCCCCGCAGCCGGACGGCGAATCGGCGCACCCACTGGTGCGGACGGTCGCCGACGAGTGCGTCGCCGCGCTGGTCGACCGGCACCCCGAGCTGCACTGCTGGGTCGACGAGCACGAGATCGTCGGTCGGGTCGGCTCGGCCAGTCCACAGCCGGCCATCCGTCGACAGCAGGCATCGTGGCTGCCGCCCTCGCACGGTTGGGCGGTGCTGAAGCCACGGGCACAACGCCTGCTCGCCGATGTCATGCTGCTGCTCAATCTCGCCGACCGGGGTGGCGACGACACCGAACGCACCCGCCGACTGGGCCGATCCAACCGCTCGGAACTGCCCCCGTGCCTGACCATCGACCGCACCGCCATGCGGGTCAATCTCAGCCGCCGGCAGTCCCGGGATGTCCAGCCCGGTGCGACCTGCATCGACGACTGCCCCTTCCGGCTCTGCCCGTTGCCGCCCAAGGGCGAGGAGTTGGCGTACCAGATGGACGAGGCGTTCTGTGCCAACCAGGCCGATCTCGTCGGGCAGTGGCGTCAGCCCTCCTCCTGGGCCTGGTGGCAGAAGGTGGACCGGGAGGATCTGCGCGACTTCTGGCGGGAGATGTCGGAGCGGATGATTCCGGCCTGGCGGAAGTAGGCCGCCTCACCACCGCGCGGGATGGGTCACCTGGGCCAGGTGGGCCAGGATGGCCTGGTTGGCCTCCCAGCCGTCCGGGAACTTCACCGGCACGTCCAGTTGCGGCACATCGGTCGAGGGGTGGGCGTCCAGCAGCTCACCGATGCCGGCCCGGGCCACCACCACACAGGCCTGCCGGTGCCGGGAGGCGAGCACGCAGAGCCGCCCCGACTCCAGGTGGAAGGCGGTCGCGTCACGTCGACCGGAGAGCGGATGCAGCACGATCGTCAGGTCGTACTCCCGGCCCTGGAGGCGGTTGGCGGTGTCGACCGTGACCCCCGCTCCGGCCTCGCCCAGCTGCGCCCGGATGGCCGCCACCTGGTCGCGGTGGGCGGCTCCCACTGCAATCCGGTCCGCGCTGACCGGCGCACCGTCCGGGGCCTGCTCGCAGACCGCGACCGCGCCGCGCGCCAGCACCCGCAACGCGAGCGCGGCGCACGCCGCGGCGGCCTCCGCGTCGGTACGCAGGGTGTGCCGGGCCGGCAGCTCGTACAGCGCCCAGCCGGTCTCCGTGGCCAACTCCACCGCCCGGTCCACGGCATCACCCCGCCCGGCCCCGGTCAGCCGCAGGGCCCGGTCGGCGGGGGCCGTCCCGGACCGGAAGCCGGTGAAGGGGTAGAACGCCTTCGACACCACCGGGGCGGCCGAGGCGGGCAGCCGCCAGGAGACCGGCAGCCGGTGCACCGGCAGGTCAGGGTTGTGCCGCAGCAGCACGGTCACCGCGGACTGCATCGGATCCCAGGTCAACCCCGCCCACCGACCGACCTCGACCGTGGAGAAGGGGTCCAGCTGCCCCGGATCCCCCACGAACAGGGCCCGATCGAACCTGCCGGCCACGCGCAACAGGGCGTCCGAGCGCATCTGGTACGCCTCGTCCACGATCGCCCACGGCCAGCAGCCCTCGGTGACCGTGGCCCACTTGGCGGCCGTACCGATGATGACGGCCGAGGCGGCCAGGTCGGTGACCTTGGCGGCGACCCGGACCTGCTCGTGCGCCCGCACCCGGGCCGAGGGCCGGTAGTCGCTCGCGGACAGCCGCCCCACCCGCAGCTCGGGGGCCTTACGGGCCAGCCGGTCGATCAGGTCGTCCACCTGCTCGTTGGTCTGCGCGATGACCATCAGGGGCTCGCCGGCGGCGGCCAACTCCACCGCGGCCCGCACCACCAGGGTCGACTTGCCCGCCCCCGGCGGCGAGTCGACCACCACCCCCCGATGCGCCCCGGAGCGCAGGTCGGCCAGCACCGCGGTGATCACCCGATCCGCCTCGACACCCGGCGGCACATCCCACTCGAGAAGCATCCTCGCCCACCCTCACCCCTGCGGTCCTCGCACCCTACTCAGCGGCACCGACATCCGCCCCGGCACGCCGGTCCCGCAGCGGTCGGTGCCCGGCCCGCCGACCAGGTACGCGCCTCGCGCATATTCGGCGGCGTAGCGGGTAGCCGCGTCGCGCAGACAGGCGAGAGGCGGTCCGGGATGGCGAAGTACCTGCTCGCGGCGACCTATCAGGGCGGTGGGTTGGAAGGGCTGACCGTGGACGGCGGAACGGTGCGCGTCGAGGTCGTCCGGTCCCTGATCGAGAACGCCGGTGGCCAGCTGGAGCTGATGTACTTCTCGTTCGGCGAGTACGACACCTACGTCCTGTTCGACATGCCCGACCACGTCACCGCCACCGCCATGGCCATCGCCGTACGGGCGGGCGGCCTGGTGAACGGGCGCCTCATCCCCCTGCTCACTCCGGAGCAGATCGACGCCGCCGTCAACCTGCCGGTCGCCTACCAACAACCCGGACGCTGACGGGCCCCGCCTGCGGTCGTACCAAGAACTGCGCGTCAGGCGCAGAGTGCCGACTGTTTCGCCGATGAGATTTCCCGGCGTCGCGGCGACGATCAATCGATGCGACCGACCCACCCGCAGCACGTACCCGATCGCGCCGGTTCGTCCGGCGTCGAGGACGGGTGGCTGGTGGCCCGCTGGCGGCGCGCCCTGGCGGTTCTCGCGCCGCTGGTCGCGGTGGTGCTCGGCGCCGCGATGGCCGTGCAGTGGGAGGTCGGCGGCGGACGAGCCGTCTGGTCGCTACCCGCTCCGGCGCGATGGATGGCCGAGAACCTTCCGCTGTTCGCGGGTTCGGAACCGGCGTGGATCTGGCGCGGGCCCTTCTTCGTCTCGGTGCTGCTGGCACTGCCGCTCGTCTGGACGGTCACCGGCCGCGCCACCGCGGCACCTCGACGCCTAACGAGGTACGGGCTCCTCGCCGCGACCATCGCGATCGGCCTTGAATACAACAGCCCCGGGTACGGGTGGCTGTTCGACCTCGTGGCCCTGTTGACGGCGTTGGTGGGCACTGTGTGGTGCGGACTCCAGGGTCTGCGTCGCGGGATGCTGCCACGCCGGGTCGCATGGGCGCTCGTCGCCGCGCTGCCGCTGACGCCGCCGGCCGGCTTCCTCACCTTCTGGTACCTGCCACCCGGCCTGACCATGGGCCTACTGCTCGCCTGGGCGGCTGCCGCCATCGCGGCCGGCGCGCCACCTACCCCGAAAACTTAATCATTGATAAACATGCATGTAACTCTTTAGCATTCTCACCATGCGTGCTCGCCGCTTCACTCTCGCCGCGCTCCTCGCCGTCGCGCTCGGGCTCTCCGGCACGGCCATCGCGTACGCGGCCGACGACCCGGTCATCCTCACCACCCCCGGCACACCCGTGGTGGTGGCCAACGAGCCGCACCTGCTCACCCTGACCTGGGCACCCTCGACCTGGATCGGCGAGCCCGGCGGGACCCCCATCCGGCACGAGGTGCGGGCCTGGCTCGGCCCCAACACCTACCGCATCCTCGGCACCACCACCGGCACCGACCTCACCCTGACCGACCTGGCACCGGGCACCGAGTACCGGATCACCGTCTGGGCCTCCACCAACGGCGGATACTCCCTCGACTCACCGCAGGTCCCGGTGCGCACCGCGTACGGGAAGGCCAGAGTGAGTTACCAGAACATGGACTGGTCACCGACCGACAACCAGATCCAGCACGCCCTCCAGATCGTCAACACGGGCAGCACCCCGCTGGACCTGACCGAGGTGCGGGTGCGTTACCACGTGACGTTCGAGGGCGGGAACACCTCGCTGGTTACCAACTGCGACTGGGCCGCGATCGGCTGCGCCAACGTGCAACGCCACATCCAGTTCTTCCCGCTGCCCCAACCGCCACCGCCGCCGCCGTCGACCGGCACTCCGACCCCGACTCCGACTCGGACGGTCCTGCCGCCGCACGGTACGTCGATCCCCGGCTGGATCGAGCTGACCTTCGCCGGCGGGACGCTTGAGCCCGGCGCGTCGACCGGCCCCATCCAGCTACGCCACCACCGCCTCAACTGGACGGCGATCGACGAGCGCGACGACCCCAGCTGGCAGCAGGCCACCGGCGGCTGGACCGAGAACAGCCGGATCACCCTCGACGTCAACGGCATCCGCGAGTACGGCGACACCAACGCGTAAGCCGCACACTCCGCCGCGCTGATCGCGACACCCGCCAACTGACCCTCTCCCCCACCCGCTCTAGATCTTGGTACGAGACCGCCCTTCCGAGGGCAGTTTCGTACCAAGATCTGTGCGTCAGAATTCGGCGACAGGGGCAGCCGTGAAGCCGGACAGCAGATCATCGATCGAGAAAGCGGACATGCGCCGGAGGCTACTCCGTCACGGTGACGCAGGGCCCGTCGTGTTCGTCGCGGCCTCGGCAGCGGCCGGGTCCGCCGCCTCGGGCGTCACACCACACTCGGGTATGCAGGTACTGCGTGTCTTCCTCGCTGAGGGTGGTCTCGCCGAAGTCGATGACGGTGACATGGCCGAGCGAGTCGCGTAACGCGACCGCCAGGTCGACGGCCTGCTCCAGGCTGGTCAATGTGGTGGGCAGATGGATGACCCAGCGTGGGGCGCTCATCGCTGTCGCCGCCCGCCCTGCGGGTGATCTGCCGGGTGGTGGCAGCCGTTGTGCCGGGACTGCCACTGCCGCAACGCCTGCCGGATCCGTTCAGCCTCGGTGTTCGCGGTGACCACCTCCCGCTGCAACCGCTCCATCTCGTCGGCCACCCGACCGAGCAGCGCCTCGACCTGACCCGGGTCCCACCCCCGCCAGCGACGATCGAACGTGGCGGCCCGTACCAGATGGGGATGCAGTTGCTCCCCAGACAGATAGATCATGGCCGGGGTGCTTCCTGCTCGGCGATCAACAACCGCACCTGCCGCTCGGTCAGGCCACGCTGGTCCAACACCCGCTGTCCCCACCGGTGCAGCCGGCACGGATGCGGTGCCCGGTCGTTGCGGCACCGCGGCCCCTCCGGCCACTGCTCTGCGGCATGCACGCTCAGCGCCTTGACGGCGAAGCCGACATCCTCGGCGGTCACGTACGGCGGCAATGGCAACTCGCCGAGCACCTCGTCGATCGAATCCATGTCCCTCCCTGGCTAGCGGCACCGAGGCGGGCGGGGACGACGTACGTCGCTCGGGTCGACGCCGCCGGAGCCCAGCACCCGCCCCGGGCCTCACCGCCAGACTTGTCGAGGATCAGAGCCGATGACATGACTACGCACTGCACCTTGAAGGTAACCGCACTGCACTCCGCTGGCGTTAGGCTGCACCCGGACCGATGCCGACACGATCGAAGGCGGCACGATGACCACGGTGCACCGGTGGACCGGCCGAGAAACGCGAGCACTACGCCAGGCGCTACGGATGAGCATTCGAGACTTCTCCGCGCACCTGGGGGTGGCTGAGCGAACCGTGTCCAAGTGGGAGGCTGGGCAGGCAACGGTACGGCCGCGACCAGAGATGCAGGCCGCGCTCGACACCGTGCTCGGTAACTCCGCCGACGATGTCCGGAGCCGTTTCGAGGCCGCCCTCGTCGCGGCTGATGTGCAGCCACCGAAGACGCTGGTACCGCCTGCCGCTGACCCTCTGGGTGGCCTGATGGCGGTTTATCAGAGCCGGTGCGATTTCACTGCCGCGATGCCCGCTGACCAACTGCTCGATGGTGCACGAGTGGTGCGCGCGGTCGGCCTGTCCCTCAACTTGCTCTGTCAGGAGTATGCCGATCGACGCTGGCATGAACTCCTGGGGCGAGACGCCCAGGTCCGCTGCCTGTTCCTGGAGCCCGCTGGGGCATCGATCCAAGCCCGCGAGCGGGAGGAGGGATTCCCCTCTGGTCAGCTGTCGGCACTGACCAAACTGAACATCGAGACCCTGCTCCGAGTTCGCGACCGGCTACCCGTCTCGCTGCGGGAACATCTGGAGCTGGGGACATACGACGAGACACTTCGCTTCAACATCATGCTGGTGGACGACCTGTGCGTCGCCCAGCCCTATCTGACGGCAAGCCGTGGGGTCGACTCCCCTGCCTTCGTCATGCATCGCGGATCTGCCGACACCGGGCTCTATCCGGTGTTCGAGCAGGTCTTCGAATCGCAGTGGCAGGGTCGGCGGGCGCTGTGAGCGACTATGCGGAGCATCTGGCGGTCGCGGTCGAGGCAGTCCGACGAGCGGCGGATGCGATGCGGCGCCGACCGCCTGGTGCACTCACCTCTAAGGGCGACCGGGATGTTGCCTCCGAGTTGGACTACGCGATCGAGCGGGATGTCCGAGCATTTCTGAGTACCGAGACACCTGGCATCGGCTTCCTCGGCGAGGAGGAAGGGCTGACCGGCTCGGCGAGTTGGCGCTGGATTCTCGACCCGATCGACGGCACGTCAAACTACGTGCGCGGCCTACCCTTGTGTGCGGTGTCGCTCGGGCTCGCCCACGGAGACACATCCGTAGCCGGCGTCATCGAGCTGCCATTCCTTTCCGTTCGCTACACCGCTGCTCAAGGGTCGGGCGCCCATGCCAACGGAAAGCGGATCACCGTGAGCGACACCGCCAGCATGAGTCAGGCCCTGGTGGCTGTCGGGGACTACGCGGTCGGCTCCGGTGCAGAGGACCGGAACCGGCTACGGTTAGCCCTCACTGCTCAGTTGGCAGCCGAGGCACAGCGAATTCGGATGACCGGCAGCGCTGCACTCGACCTGGCATGGCTCGCCGAGGGCAAAATCGACTCGGCGCTGACCCTGTCAAACCATCCCTGGGACATGGCCGCCGGCGTGCTCATCGCAAGGGAAGCGGGAGCCGTGGTGGTCGACGGTGATGGTGCTGTGCACAACATCGCCTCAGCAGTGACGCTCGCGATCACACCGGCACTGTCCGGCGCTGTCCTAGCCGCGTACCAAAGAGCGCTAGCCGCAGTCAAAGGCACAGGTTAATGCGGTCTGGGGGCCGTTCTGTCCATCAGCTTGACCCAAAGCGGCCGAAGCTAGGGCTGCACGTCAGGTGCCCCGAAGCTGGCGATGCAGGTGATCGAGAAGGATCCACAACCGCGACTGTCGGCAACATCCCGGAAGACATCACTGGCCTGTGCCGCCCCATGAGTTCATCACCGACCGTAGGTCGTCACGGTTTTCGGCCGGGACTTCAGGTAGTACGCCAGGCCATAGATGGGCAGCCAGCAGCCAGCAGTGAGAACGCACAGGATGATGTGCACCACGTGGAATCCGGTGCCGATGTATTCCCGGGTATAGACCGGCAAAGGCGGCGGTGCGAACTGTGGATAGGGCATCGGCTGGGCTGGATACGGGTACACCTGCTGGGGTGGGTACGGCGGCTGGGGCGGGTACGGCAGCTGGGGCGCGTACGGCCCCGGTGGGTAGGCAGCAGGTGGCGCGGAGTAGGGCACCCCAGAGCGCGGCGGATGAACTACAGGCGGGCCCGAATAGGGAACAGCTGACTGTGGCGGGTAGCCGGTGGGCACGCCCGGATGCGGCACAGCGGGGGGCGGATAGGCCGAGCCGTGTGGGTATGAGCCGTCATTCCCCGGAATCATCGGTTGCTCTTGAGGCACCAGGACACTCTTGGCTCCCGCCGACGAGACCGCCATCCGCCGGACAGTCCAGTGACAGCGACAATCAGCCAGTTGGATATCTTCACCCCGCACAAGCGTTACGACCCAACATGGGTACCACTCCGGCAGCGCGGCTGATTATCCGGTCAGCTCCGTGGAGCCACTCGGATGACAGCTAAAGGTTTCAGGCCGGCATTGACAACGGATGAGGTCTCACCAATCGGACGGGCGCGGTGGCGGACCGGTCGGCGCAAGGACACGAGCCGGCCGGTTGTCACACCTGTCGGTCACTCCTGGTTGACTCACCATGTGGCAGCTTTTGACCATGGCATTTACGAGCACCTTCTCACTCGGCAGCTCGCCAGCCGGCTCGCGGACGTTGATCCGGCGCTTGTGCAGCACGGGCGGCTCGACGCAGCCGACGCGCATGACGTCCTTGCGCGACACATAGCTGCTCTCGCTCAGCGCGCGCTGAAGGCGGTACCTGGTGGTGATGGTCGGCTTGCCCGACAGGTCGAGCTGGCGAATCGCATCGCCGAGAGCATTGCGGCGATCCAGCCAGGCTCGGTCGGGGACGAAGACCAACTCACGGCCACCGAGCGCCTGCTCCACGCCATCGCTTCACCGCCGACGCAACCTGCCACAGCAACCTTTCCGCATCGCCCTGCCACTCCGCTTTCGGCCGGTGCGCTGCTGGTCAACGGTCGTAATCAGCCCAGGATCGGTCACGAGGTCGGCCACGAGATGGCCTCCGCCGATCAGGTGGACCTGCTCTGCGCGTTCATCAAGTGGCACGGGCTGCGCATCCTCGAACCCGCGATCCGCGACCTGCTCGACCGTGGCGGGCGGCTGCGGGTCATCACCACCACCTACCTCGGTGCGACCGATCAGCGCGCCCTCGACCGGCTAGCCGACCTGGGCGCCGACATCAAGGTCTCCTACGAGACCCGAACCACCCGCCTGCACGCCAAAGCATGGCTGTTCCGCCGCCGCACCGGCACCACCACCGCGTACGTCGGCTCGTCGAATCTGTCCAAGGCCGCGCTACTCGACGGCGTGGAGTGGAATGTGCGGATCTCCAACCTGGAGCAGCCGTACGTGATCGACACGTTCACCGCGACCTTCGAGGACTACTGGAACGATCCGGCGTTCGAGGAGTACGACCCGACCAAGGACGCCGACCGACTCCGCACAGCTCTGCGTGGGGAGCGCCGCGACGGCGAGGCACCGACTGAGATCGCCAACCTGGATGTCCGGCCCTACCCGTACCAGGCCGAGATCCTGGCCGATCTCGACGCCGAGCGTAAGGTCCACGGCCGCTGGCGCAATCTGGTCGTGATGGCTACCGGCACGGGTAAGACGGTGGTCGCGGCCCTCGACTACCGCCGGTTGCAGCGCGAGAAGGCTGTCGACTCGCTGCTGTTCGTCGCCCATCAGGAGCAGATCCTTCGGCAGAGCGTGGCGACGTTCCGGCAGGTCATGGGGGACGGTAGCTTCGGCGAGATGCTGGTCGGGGGTCGAGCGCCGCAGCAATGGCGGCACGTCTTCGCCTCGATCCAGTCGCTGCACCGGCGGGAGATCGACCCCGAGGCGTACGACATGGTGATCATCGATGAGTTTCACCATGCGGAAGCACCGACGTATGCCCGATTGTTGAGGCACCTGCGTCCGCGCGTACTGCTGGGATTGACGGCGACTCCCGACCGCAGTGACGGCGGCGACGTGCGGGGGTGGTTCGACGGCCACGCCGCCGTGGAGTTGCACCTGTGGGAGGCGTTGGAGCGGCAGTTACTGGCGCCGTTCCAGTATTTCGGCCTGCACGACGATGTCGACCTGTCTCAGCTGCACTGGAAGCGCGGGCAGGGGTACGACCCGGCCGAGCTTGATGGCGTCTATACCGGCAACCACGCGCGGGCGCGGATGGTGCTGCGAGCGGTTCGGGACACCGTTGATGTCGACCGGATGCGGGCGCTCGGATTCTGCGTGAGCATCGGCCACGCAGAGTTCATGGCGGACTGGTTCAGCAAGCATGGTGTCCCCTCGGCGGCGGTGACCTCCCGAACCGGTCCCGCCGATCGGCAAACCCTGATCAAGCAACTGCGGGACGGCACGCTGCGGGTGCTGTTCACCGTCGACCTGTTCAACGAGGGTGTCGACCTGCCGATGGTCGACACAATCCTGATGCTGCGGCCCACCGAAAGCGCCACGATCTTCCTTCAGCAGCTCGGTCGTGGGCTGCGCCTGGCCGACGACAAGCCCTGCCTGACGGTGCTCGACTTCATCGGCGGACAGCACGCCAACTTCCGCTTCGACCTGCGCTGGCGCGCTTTGACCGGGGTCACTCGCCGCGCGATAACCGAGGCCGTACGGGATGACTTCCCGGTCCTGCCCAGCGGCTGCCACATCCAGCTCGACCGGGTGGCCAAGGAGATCGTGCTGGCCAACCTAAAATCCGCAGTGCCCACCTCGAAGTCCGGCCTGGCACGGGAGTTGCGGCTGATCGGGGACGTGAGCCTGGGCGAGTTCCTGCACGAAGCGGGCGTGGAGATCGAGGACGTCTACCGGTCCACGAGCATCGGCGGGTGGACCGGGTTGCGGCGGCTCGCCGGGCTGGACAACTCACCACCCGGCCCGAACGATCGCGAGTTGGGTAGGGCGATCGGGCGGATGCTGCACCTGGACGACCTGGACCGGCTCGACCTGCTTGCCCGGATGGCGGGTGGCGAATCGCCGGAGGCCGGGCGACTCTGGGATCTGCTGCACTTCGACCTGTGGGGGCCGAACGCATCGCTGGCCGAGCGGCAAGAGCGGTTGGCCCGACTGTGGGCCGAGCCGGCCCGCTGCCGGGAGCTCCGGGAGGTTGTCTCGGTGCTGCGCGAGCGCATCCACCGGGTCACCGAGCCGGTCGACGGGCTACCGCTTCGGGTGCACGCCCGGTACAGCCGCAACGAGGCGTGCGCCGCCTTCGGCATGCCGAACCCGGGCTCGCTGCGCGAAGGGGTGAAGTGGCTGCCCGACGCCCAGGCCGACATCTTCTTCGTCACCCTGGTCAAGTCCGAGCAGCACTACTCCCCGACGACGATGTATGCCGACCGGGCCATCACCGAGACGCTCTTCCAGTGGGAGTCGCAGAGCACCACGTCGTCGGCATCGGCAACCGGGCAGCGGTACATCCACCACGCCGAGCGGGGCTCGACGGTGCATCTCTTCATCCGCGAAACCAAGGTGGCCGACCGTGACCTGGGCGCCCCGGCCTACCTGTACGCCGGACCGATGACCTATCAGGAGCACGAAGGCGACCGGCCGATGCGCATCATCTGGCGGCTACACCACCCACTCCCCGCCGACCTGTACACCGCCGCCCGCGCCATCGCCGCCTAACGACGGCCGAATGTGCTGCTAAGCGGCTGGGTCTGTCACAAGGCCATTGTCCAGCCCGAGGATGCCGCTACAGCACCTCGACGTAGCCGCGTTCGGCCAGCGCCCGGGACACGCCGATAGAGACCTCGGCCAACAGATGCGATGAGCCCCTGGTCTCGCAGCCGGTAAAGCTGCCACTCGGAGAAGCCAGCATCAAGGGCTTGGGAGTAGCTGAACGTGGCCGGAAGCATGCCAAGCCGCCTGCTCTCAGCTTCCAAACCGCCCTTCACAGGGAAACTCTATACACGTTGCCGCCACCTGTAGTGGATTTCCTTGGCGTCTCCTTGCCCGTCGCCGGCAACTACCGGTCAAGCGCGCGAGGGTCGCAGCAACCGGAGGCACACCTTCCGCCGCAGACGAGGACAGAAGCACACCGTGGCGAACGAGCCAGATCAAATCCTCGCCAGCCCAACGTCAATAGACGATCGTTGCCAAATCGGGCGAGGAGTGGCAGACTCAGCCCAAGCGCTCCCATCGACGTCCATGGATGTCTAGAACGGAGGATGCAAGTGCGATCACTCGAATCCGAACAGTCCGGCCGGCAGTCCCGGCCCGCTGTCCGCCGGCCCGCACGAGCGCTCGTCCTGCTGCTCGCCCTGGTGGTGGGGATGCTGCCCTGGGCCGGTACGGCCCAGGCCCACGGCACCATCGTCAACCCGGCCTCTCGTGCGTACCAGTGTTGGAAGACCTGGGGCAACAACCACATGAGCCCGCAGATGCAGCAGCAGGACCCGATGTGCTGGCAGGCCTTCCAGGCCAACCCGGACACCATGTGGAACTGGATGAGCGCGTTGCGCGACGGTCTCGGCGGGCAGTTCCAGGCCCGTACGCCGGACGGCCAGTTGTGCAGCAACGCGCTGTCGCGCAACAACAGCCTGAACCGGCCTGGGGCGTGGAAGACCACGAACATCAGCCGTAACTTCACCGTCCAACTGCACGACCAGGCTAGCCACGGCGCTGACTACTTCCGGGTCTACGTGAGCAAGCAGGGTTTCAACCCTGCTACCCAGCAGCTCGGGTGGGGAAACCTCGATTTCATCACCCAGACCGGGCGGTACGCGCCGGCGCAGAACATCTCGTTCAACGTCTCGACCTCCGGCTACACCGGACACCACATTCTCTTCGTCATCTGGCAGGCGTCCCACCTCGACCAGGCGTACATGTGGTGCAGTGACGTGAACTTCGTCTAATCCACAATGGCCGATACATTCGGCGCGCCGCCGGCCCGGGACCTTGGCCTCCCGGGCCGGCGGTGTTTTTTCCGTCGTCAAAGCCGACGGTGCCGGGACGGGAGCCCCTTGCCTGATCGATCTCCTTGTGTTGAGGTCACGAAGACGCTCAATCAGCGTACGTAGATCAACTGATCCCGTTCGCGACCCAGCGTAGGGATCGGTTGGATCTTCCATCGATGAGGAGGTTCCATGGCACGTCGCCGCTTTGCGGGGATAGCAGCAAGCGCCATTGTCCTACCGTTTCTCTCTGTCGTCGCCGCACCGGCGACCGCGTCGGCCGCTCCCGGCCCGCAGCCGGCGCCCAGCGCCGCCGCCGACACCGGCGGGCTCGTCAGTGACATCCGCGAGCTGACCCGCAAGGACTTCACCTTCAACGGCAAGCCGGTGGAGGTGCCGACCCAGTACCAGCCGCCGGCCCAGTCTCGCCGGACGCAGGCCGCGGCCGAGACCCCGCCGGTCGGGACCGTACGCAACTGGTTGGCCCTCGACGACTACCAGGGTGTCATGTACCTCAAGCCGTACACCCTGCGTGGGGTGGGCGACAACATCGAGGTGTGGGTCGCCAACGACACCGAGTTCCCGGAGGGCGACTGCCGTCGGCAGATCCCGAACTCCACGGTGATCACCGATGCCCAGGTGAACCGCCTGGTCAGCGAGTTCGACACGAACATGTACCCGAAGTCGATCGCGGCCTTCAGCACCCCGCCGGAGCGCGACGGCAGCAACGCGCAGTTGGCCGGTGACTTCACCGGGGCCGGCAACCGTACGGTCACCCTCATCGACAACGTCCGGGACGACAACTTCTATGACTTCCCGGCCGCCCCCAGCTACATCGCCGGGTTCCACTTCTCGCTCTTCGACGAGCTGCTCGACCGCAACATCATGACGGTGGACGCCTTCGACTGGGCGCACCGCACCGGCGAGAACCCGCCGGACGAGCCCACGGACGACCTGTGCACCTCCCGGCCGGCCCGGCCGAACCTCTACGAGGGCGTCTTCATCCACGAGTGGCAGCACCTGGCGCACTACCACGCCGACCCCTTCGAGTCGGTCTGGCTGAACGAAGGGCTGGCGGACTTCGCCCAGACGCTCGCCGGCTATGTGGACGCCCGGGCCCGGATCGACCAGCCCGGCACGGACAGCCACATCTACTGCTTCCAGGGCTTCGGTACGGTCCAGACGCCGTACAACACCAACCCACGGGACTGTGGTGGCCCGGAGAACTCGATCAATCTGTGGAACGAGGGCAGCACCAGCAGCGGGGTGCTGGCCGACTACGGCAACGCGTACTCCTTGATCCTCTTCCTGTACGACCGCTACGGCCTGGACTTCATCTCCCGGCTGCACCAGGACGGCGACCTTCAGGGATTGGCCAGCCTGAAGGCGGCGCTGGCCGACGAGGGCGTCAAGGACATGTACAAGGTGCTGCACGACTACCAGACGATGAACCTGGTGGACCGGATCGTGGGCAACTCGAAGCTGGGCATCATGCTCGGCGTCGACAAGCGGCGGGTGACCACGGCCAGCCTGAACGCCACCGTGAACCTGGACAACCCGGCCTCGTACGCTACTGCGGGGGCGGCTCCCAACGGTGCCGACTATGTGCAGTTGCGCAAGGCCAACGGCAAGCCGTTGGGTAGGGGGGATCTGCGTTCGATCAAGTTCCAGGGCGCTAAGACCCTGCCGGCGATCCCGCTGGCCTGGACGACGGTGAACAATGACCCGGATCGCCCGGGTAACCCGGTGATCTGGTCCGGCAACGGCAACAGCACGGACGCCGCCGCCGTCACCCCGGTGACCGTGCCGGCCGCCGACCCGACCCTGACCTTCCTGGCGAAGTACGGCGCGGAGATCGGCTACGACTACGGCTACGTCAGCGTCTCCACCGACGGCGGCAAGTCGTACACCCCGATCGCCGGGGACAAGACCGTCAGCGGTCCGCTGGGTCCGGCGCTCAACGGCACCACCGACGGGTTCGAGCCGCACTCGTTCGACCTGTCGGCGTACGCCGGTCAGCAGATCCTGCTGAGCTTCCGGTACGTCAGCGACGGTGGGGTCAACGAGGGTGGTGTGCTGATCGACGACATCACCGTCGGCGGCACCCTGGTCAGCGACGGGTCGAGCCTGGCACCGTTCGACTCGCCCTCGGAGATCTACCCGACCCCGGTGGCGAACTGGAACGTGCGGTTCGTCGGTCTCGACGAGAAGAACAAGATCGCCTACCAGCACGAGGTGAACGGCAAGTCGAGCTTCACCCTCGGTGCGGTGCCGACCCTGGCCCTGCTGGCCTTCCCGAAGGTGGTCGCGATCGTCGCCTACGACGACCCGACCGAGCAGGTCACCCAGTACGCGCCGTACAAGCTGACGGTGAACAACGTGGTCCAGCCCGGCGGCGGCCCGCTGAGCTGATCCAGCCGAGAGGGAACGCCCGGTGCCGCGACCTGCGGCGCCGGGCGTTTCCGTTCCGGGGACCGGGGCCCGAACCGGCGGCGCGCCCCTCCCACGCTGCCTACCCTGACGGGCGAGGGCATCGTCGCAGGGCAAGCTGCCGGAGGACACCATGACCAACGCGATCGGTGAGGCACTGTCGGGGGTACGCGAGGTCGAGCTGACCGTGACCGGCCGCAGGACCGGACGGCAGATTCCCCGGCCGGTGTGGTTCGTGCAGCACGACGACAACGTCTTCCTGGTGCCGGTGACCGGCTCGGACACCCAGTGGTACAAGAACGTCCAGCAGACCCCGATGGTCGAACTGGCGGTCGACGGTGCCTCGTTGAGTTCCAGCGCCACCCCTATCACGGACAGCCGGCAGGTCGCGGACATCGTGGCCATGTTCCGCGACAAGTACGGCCCGGACGAGTTCGACTCCCTCTACCCCAAGCACGACGTGGCGGTGCAGGTCCCCCTGGGCTGAGGCCGTGATGGGATGCTGTGGGTCGATGCCGGCTCATGATCGGGGGTTGCGATGGACCTGACCCGCAAGCGGACTCAGCTGGTGATGGCGGTCGGGTACCTCCTCCTCGGCCTGTGGTTGCTGTTGACCCCCGGGTCCGAGCTGCTCGCGATGATCGGCGGCGGGCTGCTGGTGGTGGCCGGCGGGGGGTTGTTGGTCGTCGCCGTGGTCCGGCCGTTCCGGTTCCGGATCGACGCCGACGGGCTGGACGTACGGGTGCCCGGGCTTCGCCGGATGCTCGCCTGGCACGAGATCGACGCGATCGTCCTGTGCCGGCCGCCAGGTCCCCGCTGGTCGCCGTGGTTGCTGCTGGTGCCGGCGGCGGGTGTCCTCGATCGTCCGCTCACCGATCCCAGCCCGGTCGACGGCCGCAAGGGTCTGCTCCTGCTCGACCTGGGCACCGTGCGGCAGCCGGTCGACGAGGTCACGGCTGCTCTGACCCGTTTCGGCGGTGGCCGGTTCGTCGACGGCCGCAGACACCGCCAGCCGACCGCCGAGCCGCCGTCGTTCACCACCTCCCTGCGCGGCTACGACAAGGCGCAGATCGACGAGTTGGTCGGGCGGGGCCTGGATGCGGTCGCCTCCGGGATACCGACCCAACGTGCTGCGGTCCGGGCGCAGATCGAGTCGGCCCGCACGGATCTGGCCGTCAGTCTGCGGGGATACGACACCACCGAGGTCGACGCCTATCTGGACCGGCTGTCGGCCGACCTGGCCGCCGATCCGGGGCCACGAGCGGACTGAGCCCGGGCCGCGTGCCGGCGCAGCCCGGGGCCGCTAGCCGGCTGAGTCGGGCAGGTGCGGTCAGCGGCTGCGGGCCAGGGTGAGCACCATCAGCAGCGATCCGGCGGCGCCGCCGAGGACCACGACGGCCATCGGCAGGGCGGTGCCCTCCCCACCCAGACCGACCAGCGGCGCGGCGGCGGCGGCGATCACGGCCTGGATGCCGCCGAGCAGGGCGGCGGCGGTGCCGGCGTGGCTGCCGTGCCGGTCCAGGGCCAGGGCGGTGCCGTTGGGCATCACCATGCCGAGCGAGCCCAGGAAGAGGAAGAGGGCGGCCAGGACCAGCGGCCGGGAGTCCAGCAGGACTCCGGCCAGCAGACCGAGGGCGGCCAGCAGGCCGAGACTCAGACCGGTGATCAGCAGTGGGCGGGGATTACGCCGGTCGAGCAGTCGGGCGTTGAGTTGACCGGTGGCGAGCATGGCCAGGGCGTTGAGGCCGAAGATCAGGCTGTAGGCACCGGTGGACAGGCCGAAGACGTCCTGGAGGACGAAGGAGGACCCGGAGAGGTAGGCGAAGAGTCCGGCGAAGGCCAGGCCCTGGGTCACGGTGTATCCCAGGTAGATGCGGTCGGTGAGCAGGGTGCGGGCGGCCCGGGCGATCGCGGCCAGGCCCCCGGCGTTCCGCCGGGTGACCGGCAGGGTCTCCGGTAGCCGCCAGATGACGACCGTGCCGAGCAGGACCCCGATGATGGTCAGGGCGACGAAGATGATCCGCCAGTTGCCGAGGCCGAGCAGCAGCCCACCGAAGGCGGGGGCGGCCATCGGGGCCAGGCCGAAGATCAGGGTGAGGCGGGAGAAGTACTTGGCGGCGGCGCGGCCGGTGTAGAGGTCACGGACGATGGCGCGGGCCACGACCGTGCCCATCCCGCCGGCGAAGCCCTGGAGGAAGCGGGCCGCGGCGAAGGTCTCCGCGGTCGGCGCGAGGGTGCACAGCAGCGACACCAGGGTGTACGCGGCCACCCCGACCAGCACCGGTCGGCGCCGCCCCCAGCGGTCGCTGAGGGGACCGGTGACGAGTTGACCGACGGCCATGCCGATCAGGCAGGTGGTCAGGGAGAGTTGGATGGTCGCCTGGCTGGTGGACAGGTCGCGGGTCATCTCGGGCAGGGCCGGCAGGTAGGTGTCCAGCGTCAGGGGCCCGATGGCGGTGAGGCTGCCGAGCAGCACCAGCAGCCCGATGGCGGCCCGGCCGGTGGGTACGGCGACTCGGTCCGGCGCGGGGGCGGAGGGCATGACGGTCTGCGGCATGGCGGCTACGATAGCTCTGCCTACAGAGGCATTTGCCGGAGACGGGGGCGCACTGTGACGGAGGAGACCCTCGCCGAACTCGGCGTGGCCCTGGGTGACCTGCACCGGGTGCTGCGCCGCACGGCCAGTCAGCGCACCGGTCGGCGGGTGCTGCCGGACGCGCAGGTGGAGGTGCTGCGCCTGGTGCAGCGCCAGCCCGGGATCAGTGTCCGGGAGGCCGCCGAGCGCCTGGGCACGGCCGCCAACACGGTGAGCACCCTGGTCGGTGGGCTGACCTCGGCGGGGCTGCTGAGCCGGGAGCGGGATCCCGGCGACCGGCGTACCGTCCGGCTGGGCCTGACCGAGGCGGCGCGGGAGCGGATGGCCGCCTACAGCCGGCACCGCAGCGACCTGCTGGCCGACGCCCTGGCGCAGTTGGACCCCGATGACCGGGAGCGGCTGCTGGCCGCCGCACCGGCGCTGTCCCGACTGGCCGACCAGGTAACCGAGCAACGCTGAGGACCGGCTCGGTGGCCGAGCCGGTCCCCTGCGACGGCGGTCAGGCCGGCGGGGCCAGATCCTCGAACTCGGTGACCCGGCGGACATCCACCTCGACCTCGGCACCGGCGGCGATGAAGATGTCGGTGAACCGCTGAGCCCACTGCATCGCCTCGGCCTTGTCCCGCACCTGGAGCAGGGCGAACCCGGCGATCAGTTCCTTGGTCTCGGTGAACGGTCCGTCGGTCACGGTCGCCTTGCCCCCGGTGACGGTGATCCGGCCGGAGTCCACACTGCTGGGCCGCAGCCCTTCAGCGGCGAGCAGGACCCCGGCCTGGTTGGCCTCCCCCATGAAGGCCCCCATCCGGGCGATGAAAGCCTCGTCCGGCTGCCACAGCTCGGGGGTCTGCTCGTCCAGCTTGTGCATGATCATGTAACGCATCGGTCGTCCCTCTTCTGGTTCTCGTCGATCGGTGGGGCCTGTCAGGCGGGCTGTCACTGACGCGTCGGGCGGCCCGACCGGGATTCGACATCGCCACCGGAATTTCTTCCGGAGTTTTCTCAGCGCCTCGGCGGCCCTCCGGCGGCACAGTCCGCCGCCCGGTCACGCAGCAGCCGCTGTTCCCGGGCATTGCCGGTCAGCTCGGCCGCCCGGGTGAACTCCGCGGCGGCCTCCGCGTAGCGGCCGAGCTTGGCCAACAGGTCACCGAGCACGGCCGGCAACAGGTGGTAGCGGGCCAGCACCGGGTCCTCGACCAGGGTGCGGGCCAGGGCCAGGCCGGCGGCCGGCCCTTGCGCGAAGGAGACCGCCACCGCCCGGTTCAGCTCCACCACCGGCGAGGGTGCCACCCGTGCCAGCGCGGCGTAGGTCGCCGCGATCCGTCCCCAGTCGGTCTCCTGGGGGGTGCCCGCCCGGGCGTGGCAGGCCACGATCTCCGCCTGAAGGGTGTACGGCCCAGGCTGGTCCCCGCTCGCCCGGGCCCGTTCCAGCGCCGCCAGGCCCCGGCGGATGAGCAGCCGGTCCCAGCGTCGGCGGTCCTGCTCCAACAACAGCACCGGTTCCCCGGCTGCGTCGGTGCGCGCCCCGGTCCGGGATGCCTGGATCTCCAGCAGGGCGGCCAGCCCGTGCACCTCCGGTTCGTCCGGCATCAGGGCCTGGAGCATCCGGGCCAGCCGCAGGGCGTCCTCGCAGAGGGCCGGACGCATCCAGTCCTGCCCGGCGGTCGCGGCGTACCCCTCGTTGAAGATCAGATAGGTGACCTCCAGGACGCTGGCCAGGCGCTGCGGGCGTTCGGCCACCCCGGGCACCTCGAAGGGCACCCTGGCCTCGGCCAGGGTCTTCTTGGCCCGGGTGATCCGCTGGGCCATGGTGGACTCCGGCACCAGGAAGGCCCGGGCGATCTCCTCGGTCTTCAGGCCGCCGACCATCCGCAGGGTCAGGGCGGCGCGGGCCTGGGGGGTCAGCACCGGATGGCAGGCGGTGAAGATCAACCGGAGCAGGTCGTCGTCGATGGTCTCCTCGAAGGCCGCGTCGAAGTCCGGGGTGAAGGTCTCCGCGCCGAGGTCACGGCCGAGTTCGGCGACCTTGCGATCGCGTACCTGCCGATGCCGCAGACCGTCGATGGCCCGCCGCTTGCCGACCGCGGTCAGCCAGGCACCCGGATTGTTCGGTATGCCGTCGCGCGGCCACTGTTCCAGGGCGGCTACCAACGCGTCCTGGGCCAACTCCTCGGCCCAGGAGATGTCGCGTACCAACCCGGCCAGGGCGGCGATCACCCGTGCGGACTCGATCCGCCACACCGCGTCGATGGTCCGATTGACCTCGGTGACTCCCATGACCGCATCAGACCAAACCGGTCAGCCCCGGGCAACCATCCGCCGCAAGGAGGCCCGTTTCGCCGAACTTGGGTCAGGTGAAGACGGTACGGCGGACCCCGCCGTGCAGGCCGCACGCCTTGGGGCTGCCACCGGCCAGGCTGATCTTGCCGTTGGCGCACTGCACCAGGTGACCCCGTCCCTGCCAGAACCCGGGCACACAGTCGAAGTGCTCGCACACCTCGGGGTCCGGCTTGCGGATCCGCTCACCGGCGCAGAAGTCGTACCCCATCGGGTTGACCGGGGCGCCGCAGCGTCCCTGGGGGGTGGGGCTGGCGCGGCGGGCCGGCGGTGAGCCGGAGAGCCGGGGCGCCTTCGAGGTGGCGGCCGGGGCCGGGGGGGCGGCCACCGCCCGCTCCCGGCCGGTCGGGCCCGAGGGGCCGGAGTTGGCCAGGGCCAGCGGCACCAGCACGGCCAGGGCGACCGCCACCACCACGGTCCGCCTACCGCCCGGCAGTAGGGCCGAGAGCCGGGCCTGGGCGGGGGTGGCGATGCCCGGTCGGCACGGACGGGCCTTGGCGTGCTCGGCGATCAGTTCGTCGAGCTGGGCGATCACCGCCTCGCGCTGCTCGATGGCGTCGGCGAAGGCCAGGGTCAGCAGGAACCGGAACTCGGCCGCCGCGTCGGCGGGCAGCAACACCCCGGAGGTACGCCGCCGGTCGAGCACCTGGATCAGGGTGACCGGGGCCTGCGGGTCGTGGGCCAGGCCGGTGATCCGCCCGTACGCCCAGTCCCGCCGGCCGCGCCCACCGAGCAGCACCAGCCGCCGGTTGGTGATCACCGCTATGCCGGCGTCAGTGGCTCGTACCCCCTCGGGCAGCCGGCGGTGCATCCGCCGGGGCGCCTCTCCGACGGTCAACTCCGGGGCGGGCAGCACGGCGATGTGCCGTACCTCCACCAGGCGGGCCGCCGGTACCACCCGGAGCACGATCTCGTCGGGGCCCAGTTCCAGCGGCAGCCCGGCACCCGCTGCGGCGGAACCGTGGCACTGTTCGGCCAGCGTACGCAGCCGGCGCAGTTCCTCGTCCCGTCGCCGCCAGGCCCCCTCGGCGCTGCGGAACAGCCGCCGTCGGCGCTCGTTCTGCCGGCGCGCCCACCGGTACCGCCAGGTCGAACCCGTCGAATCAGTCCTCGCCACGCCGACTCCTTCGCCGCGCATGTAGGCAACCGCAGGCCAGCAGAGGGGGTGTCACAGTGATTAACGGCGCAGGTCACCACCATGGACACGGCTGACCTGGGACGAATTACCCGATCGGGGGATTAACAAGGACGAGTTGGTGGTTTAATTCCTCCTGTCCGCCTTCGGACAAGGCCGGGTGTGACGCATCCAGCAGCGGTAGCGCCAATCAAGCGAACGAGTGGACGGACCCGTCGCCGAGGGCGGACGGGTGCATGACGAACGGCGCCACGAGATGAGCATCCCGACCCGCCGGCTCGACCGGGACACCGCTGACCTGCTCCTCGACGGCGATCCGAACGCCCTCAACCGGGCCGGACGGCTAGCCGCCCTGCTGCGGGCGCTGTGCGGGCCCGCCCGCCCCCACGAACTCGAAGGGGAACCCGCCGCGGTGGCCGCCTTCCTGGCCCGACTGACCCGGCGGCGTCCCCCGTGACCCCCGCCGCAGACCGACGGCAGGGGTCAGGGTGACTCGACCTCGATGATGCGGAACCGGTGCACCTCGGCGCCGACGATGGCGACCTGCTGCTCCGGTTCCGGGCCGGAAGCGCGGAAGTCCAACAGTTGCTCCTCGGACTCCCACCGCTCGTAGACGTTGATCCGTCCCGGCTCCACCAGATCGGCGCTGATGGCGAAATCCACACAGCCGGGCGCCGACCTGGCCTGCTTGACGATCTCGACACAGGTGGCCAGGTAGTCGTCCCGCTCGACGGGATCGACATACAACGTGCCGGCGACTATCAACACCTTCGGACCTCCGCGGATCGGGACATCGACCACGCCAGTCATACTCCCCCGCCCCGACATCTCCCGGCCCTCGAACCGGCGATCAGCCACCCCCAGGTCACGCCCGGGTGATCGCGTTGGCGTGGATCGCCTCGTTCAGGTACGCCCCCAACCCCGGCGCCATGGCCTCGTAATGGGCCAGGAACCGCTCGTCGGCGACATACATGTCGGCCAGCCCGGTGTGGATCTCGTACGAGCACTCGTAGAACCATCGGCTGATGTGCTGCCGGTGCTCCTCGGCCAACTCCATCGCCGCCGGGCTGTCCGCCGGGGCCCCGGAGGCCATCAGCGCGACGATCCGCCGCCCCCAGTCCTCGGACTCCTCCTTGATCCGCAGCCAGTCCGCCTTGGCGTAGCCGGACACCCGACGATTCGACTCCCGGTACGCCTCGGTGTCGCCCCAGCGCTGCTCCGCCTCCTCGGCGTGCGCCTCCGGCTCGAAGTCACCGAACACCTCGAAACGCTCCTGCGGGGTCAGTGGAATGTTCAACTTGCTCGCCTCCATCGCAAACTCGATCGCCGTGACCATCTCCTGCAACCGCTTGATCCGTACCGTCAGCAGCTCGTGCTGGCGGCGCAGATGCGCGTCCCGGTCACCGGCCGGGTCGGCGAGAATCTCGGCGATCTGTTCCAGCGGGAACCCCAGCTCGCGGTAGTACCGGACCAGTTGCAGCCGCTCCAGGTCCGCCTCGCTGTAGCGGCGGTAGCCGGCGGCGGTGCGCCCGCTGGGCGACAGCAACCCGATCTGGTCGTAGTGGTGCAGGGCCCGCACGGTCACCCCGGCGAGCTTGGCGACCTGACCCACGGTGTACGCCATGGTTCCCTCCCTTCGGCAACCACGGTCCCGCCTGCCGTTACGTGAGGGTCAAGTCCGATTCTGCGACATCGGCCACGGGGGCGGGGCCGCAGCGGGCCAGGACGGTACGCAACTCGTCCAGGGCGGCGGGCCGCCCGTACCGGTAGCCCTGCCCCTGCACGCAGCCGATCGCGGCCACCGCGTCGTGCTGCCGCTCGGTCTCCACCCCCTCGGCCACCACCCCCAGGCCGTACGCCCCGGCCAACCGGGTGACCATCTCCACCGTGGCGTACGCCCGGGTGTCCTCGGAGAGCCGGGCCACGAAGGACCTGTCGATCTTCAACTCGGTGGCCGGGATCCGGTGCAGGTAGCTCAGCGAGGAGTAGCCGGTGCCGAAGTCGTCGATGGCGATCCGGATGCCCAGCTCACGGAGTTGACTCAGCCGGTCGAGCACCGCCTCGCTGCCCTCGATCAACGCCGACTCGGTCAGCTCCAGGGTCAGGGCCCGCGGGGCCAGTCCGGCCCCCGCGGTGGCCTCGGTGACGGTGGCGATGAGATCCGGTCGGCGCAGGTGGGAGGCCGCGATGTTCACCGCCACGGTGGCCGCCGGAACCCGGTCCTGCCAGGTGGCCGCCGCCCGACACGCCTCCTGGATCACCCACCGGTCGATCGGCAGGATCAGCCCGGTCTCCTCGGCCAGCGGCAGGAACCGCCCCGGGCTCAGGGTGCCCAGCCGGGGATGACGCCACCGCACCAACGCCTCGGCGCTGCGTACCGTGCCGGTGGCCAGGTCCACGATCGGCTGGAACTCCAGGTGCAACTGCTGCTCGTCGACCGCCCGCCGCAGGTCGGCGATCAGCTCCGCCCGGCTGACCGCGGACTCCCGCAGGGCCGGGGTGCACCGCCGGTACGCCGACTTGCCGGCCGCCTTGGCCGCGTACATCGCGATGTCGGCGTCACGCAGCAGATCCGTGTACGACTCGTGCTGCGGCCCGTACTCGGCGATGCCGATGCTGGCCGAGGGGTGGACCCCGACCACCTCCTCCCCGGCCGAGGGGTGCAGGGAGGCCAACAACCGTTCCGCCAACCCCTCCGGGGTGGCCGCGCGCCCGGTGACCAGCACCGCGAACTCGTCCCCACCGATCCGGGCGATCAGCCCGTCGTCGGCCACCGCCCCCCGCATCCGGCTCGACAGGCCGGTCAGCAGGTTGTCCCCGGTGGTGTGCCCGAACCGGTCGTTGACCTGCTTGAAGCCGTCCAGGTCGAGCAGCAGGACGGCGACCGGCTGGGCACCACCCAGGGCGGACCGCAGCCGGCGGATGAAGGCCAACCGGTTCGGCAACCCGGTGAGCTGGTCGACATAGGCGAGTTGCCGCAGCCGCCCCACCAGACGCAGGTTCTCGTTGGCCGCCAGGATCTGTCGCACCGCCAAGGCCGCCAGCAGGGCCAGCAGGGCCAGGAAGACCGGCAGCGGGCTGTGCCCGGAGACGTCCCGGGCCAGCAGGGCCGCCACGATCACCCCACCCACCGGCAGGTACGGCAGGGCCACCCGCCACCACGGCGGCAGCGGCGCCTCGCTGGCCTCCTCGCCCTGATCACACCGCTGCGGGGCGGGAAGCAGGGTGGCCGCCCCGATCAGCAGGTAGCTCAGCGGCCAGAGCACGTCGACCAGGGTGCCGGTCTGGTAGGTGCCGGCGGCCATCCAGGACGCGTACATGGCATCGGCCACCAGGGCCACGTTGCGGAACAGCAGCAGCCAGCCGATCGGAATCAACGCCAGCCCGACGATCAGCCCGTCGAGCAGGGCCAACACCCGCCCCGGGGAGGTACGCGGCGCGGTCAGCGCACACAGCACCGCTACCGTCCCGGTCAGCAGACTCGCCGTGAAGATCAGCCCGACCGGCAGGGTGTGCGGCAGTTCCTGACCGGCCAGCCGTTGAACGGTCCACAGTGCCCGGCCGGCCACCGAGAGCAGCATGGTGGCGGCCAGCAGCAGCCAGAACCGACGCAACGGCCGCGGATGCCGGCGGGCGGCCCCCACACAGGCCAGTGCCGCCCAGCTGGCCACGATGAGCGCACCGAGGTCACTGACCAGGGCCGTACCCGGCAGGGCCAGGGCCAACCAGATGGTCTCGACGGCCACGACCGCGCCTGCGGCGAGCACCCCGACGCGGGCTGACCGGGACTGCCCGGCCGACCCCGCAGGTGCCTGCTCGATGTCCATCCGCGACACGTCGTGGCTCCGGCTTTCTCTCGATCGCGCACCCTCGACGGCGAGGACCGGTCCTGGCAAATCCGGAAAAGACTAGCCATGCCGACGACCGCGCCGCCAGATCCAGCCGGTCGGAGTCCGCAACCCGACGGCCCCTCCGATCAATTGATCACCGTCAGCAGTGAGCGGGAGGACACGCTGGGCGACGATCACCTGCCTCCGGGGCCTACCTCCACGCCTCCTCGGGGCGCGGCAGATGGTCCCCTTCCCCGGCCGGGCCGGGGGGACCCCCGTGGGTCCAGGGGGTCTCCTCCAACGCCGGGAAGGTCCCGGCCGGCACGTACGCCTCACTGAGGGTGGTGTAGCAGAGCCGCTCCCCCACCTCCGGCACACTGCCCGGGGTGGCGGTCAGCCCGCGCCCCATCCCGCCGGAGAGCTCCAACACCACCTCGGTCCTGCCCTCGGCCCCCGGAGTCACGAAGACCACCCGCGCCTTCTGCCCCGGCCGGGTGGGGCTGGACAGCGCCGCACCGGCCCCTACCAGCACCGGATCGGTGGTGACCACCTGGATCCGAGGACGCAACACCGGCCGTCGACCACTGTCGTCGATCCGCCCCGGATCGGCCAACACCACCTCCCCGACGAAGGCCTCCCCGGTCAACCGGTACTCGGCCATCACCAGCGGATCGTCGTAGGCGCGCTGCACCGCGTACCGGGCTGCGGCCCGTTCCAGCCGATGCAGCCGGGCGGCTGCCGCCACCGCACCGTCGCGGCGCGGCTGGGGTGCACCGTCGGCGTCGACATGCTCGGTGTAGGCGGTGAAGGCGTCCCGGTCACCCTCCCACCGGGCGGGCACCCGGGCGCCGAGCGGCAGCGCCCGCAACAACCCCACCCCGCGCCACATCAGCTCCCAGGTGGGCGTCAACTGGTCGCGCAGCAACTTCTCCAGCTCCGCGTACGCCTCACCCCGGGCCGCCTCGTCCGCCTCGGCGGCCGCGTACGCCTCGATGGCCGGGGCCAGCCGCTCGTTGTCGAAACCCGGGTCGGTGGCCGGACCGGCGGGCGGACACCGGACCGGGTCCTCGGCGTACGCCGCCGCCTCGGCACCGGTCATCCCGGCCGGCGGGGCGATCCAGCCCAGCAGGGCCGGCAGGTGCAGGTCCTCCACCGCGCTCTGCCCGGTAGCCCAGTGCAGACTCAACGCCTGGGTCATCGCCACCAGGGTCGCCGAGCCCGGATGCTCGGCCCGCTCGGCGAAGAAGGTCAGCCACCGCCCCAGCAAGGGCACCTGCGGCGGCACCGGATACTCCCCGTCGACCCGCCGGAACCGGGTGGCCCGACCCAGCAGCCGCAGGAAGGTAACCCCGGCCGGATTCGGCACCAGCACCTGGGGTGCGTCCAGGTAGCGGTACCGCACCTCCCGTCCCCGGTCGACCGACACCGCCTCGTTGGCGCCCCGATGAGAGTCCACATAGGGCAGTACGGTGGCCGCCAACTCGGCCACGAAGGCGAACCGCTGATCCCGGTTACGCGGCTGCGGCACGATCAGCAGCCGCCCCTCACCCGGTGCCGCGCCGACCATCGCCGCCAGCGGGGCGTTCGCCTCCCCCGCCATGGCCAGGGGCACCAACACCAGGGGCCGTCGCGACAGATGCAGGTGCCGGACGGTGGCGACCGGCTGGGCCACCCCGGCGGCCACCGCCTGCGCCGCCGCCAACGCCCGCAAGCTACTCATGCCGCCCCACCGAGGGCTTCGGTGCGCAGGCGGGCGGCGGTGCGGAGCAGGGTCGCGGCCTCGGCCCGCTGGGGATCGGCCACCGGGTCACCGGCGGCCAGCGCCAGAACCTCCTCCACCCGGTCGATGCCACCGAGGGCCTCGCGGACCGGACGGCCCAGCGCCCCGGTCTGCCCACGCGCCTCGTGCCGACAGAAGTACGCCAACTCGCAGGCGGCCAGGCAATCCGGGGCGTAGCGGGCCGGCACCTGGGACAGCGCCGCTACCAGGGCCGCCGGGTCAGCGGCCGGATCGGCGGTGAAATCGGCGGGTACGGCAGCCAGCAACTCGTCGAGCTGATCCATCCGGTCCAGTTGTCGGCGTACCACCAGCAGTTGCTTGCGGACGTCCAGCAGGTGGGCCACCGGCTGGTTGGTGAAGTCGCGCGGGCAGATCAGCACCACCTCGTGCGACACCAGCTGCGGATCGTGCCCCCGCGCGGCGAGCAGCTCCCGCAGGGCCAGCACGTACACCGCCGACTGGATCGCCGCGGCGGCCAGCTTGGCCCCGTCGGCCTGCCCGTCGACGACCGGGAAAGACTTGATCTCGACCACGTGGAACCGGCCGCCCAGCCGCGCGGCCACCAGGTCCGGTTCCAGATGCACCCGCCGCCCGGCGACCTCCAACCCCAACAACGGATGATCGAACAACGCCGCAGCCTGGGCCTGGTCCGGGTCCGCCTGGCCGGGCGTCGATGCCGGGTCGATGCCCTGCGCCTGGCCCGGGACCGGCACTTCCGGCTCGTGCACCTGCGGTGTCACGGCTGCGGTGAGCAGGGCGGCGGAGCGCTGCGCCCGATCGGCCACCTCCTCGCCGGCACCGAGATCGATCCAGCTCGCCACCGCCGGCACCGCGACCCCGAGCCGCTCGGCCACCAGGCGCAGCAGTTCGGCACCCCCGTCGGCCTTCACCTGCGCCTCGAACGCGTTACCTCGGGTGATGGCGAACCGGGATTGGCCGAACCGGGCGGGAAAGCCAATCCGCTCGGCCAGCGACGGCTTGTCCACCCCAGCCCCGTCCAGGATCGCCCGGCGGTTGCAACCCGGGTTACCGGTCAACGCCGCGATCGTCCGGGCGTTGTGCCGCCGCGGCGGCAATCCACCCCGAATCGCCGCCAACCGCTGCTCGCTGCTCGTCACGACACGCCACCCTAGCCGTTACCTCTCAGTGCGTTTTGGTGAGCGCATGATCGGTAGTCCCGCCTTGCGGTGGGACGGTCCCGGTCTGACCGACTGGTGTCGTGCCGGGTTCATAGAGCGCCAAAGACTGCTGACATCACCGCAGTTGTCAATCCCCACCCTCCCCGCCACCCCTCCCCCGCGCCCCACCCCCCGCCCTCACCCCGCAGATCTTGCACTTTCGGTCGCCGATACACGCTCACGCCCGAAACACCCCGTTGATCATGAGGTTGATGGCAGTGCGGAGATCAACGACTGCCGTCAACCTCATGATCAACGGGGCGAATCGGCGCGGGAGGGTGGGGTGGGGGGTGGGGTGGGGGGAGAGAGCGGGTTAGGGGGTGGGGAGCCAGATGGGTTGCCAGTTGGGGATCTCGTGGAAGCGGCGTAGTTCGGCTAGGCCGGAGACGGAGCCGGACCAGGCGGCGTACGGAGGGTTCTGCTCGTCGAAGCCGCTCTGCACGAAGGTGAGCCGGGTCTTGCCGTCGGACTCGGCCAGTTCAAAGGTCGTCACGCCGGGCTCTCCCCAGTCGACGGACATCCGCCGGCCCGGCTCCAGGTCGACGATCTTGGCGGCGTCGCCGTGCTCGAGGCCGCCCATGGCGTACCGGCCACCGACCCAGGGCTCGATGCCGATCGGGTAGCCGAACCAGGCGGTCACCTGCTCCGAGTCGGTCAGCGACTCCCAGACCTTGTCGGCCGGGGCGTTGATGACCATTTCGGCGCGGAAATCGGCGCTGGTGAAGTCCGTCTTCGGCAGCAGTGGGCTGCCTTCCAGGTGGGCGCCCAGGTTGGCGGTCGCCAGGGCCCAGTAGGTCAGGAGCACCCCCCGGATGCTGGTGCCGTTGACGACGTCGTTGAAGTCGTAGTGGGTCTGCGACAGGTGCAGCACGGTGGCGTCCGGCCCGTCCGGACTCAGGGTGATCTCGGTGGTGGTCTCCTCCCCGTCGAGTAACCAGGCGAAGCGCAGCCGCTCGTCGTCGACGTGCAGCAGTCGCTGGTGCGGGGCGTCGCCCTCGGGGGTGTAGCGGCCCCAGAACTCGTACCGCTTGGGCAGGTCGACCTCAACATGCTCGGCCAGCCAGATCCGCAACTCGGCCGGATCGGTCAGGGCTTGGTGTACCCGCGCGATCGGTGCGGTCAGGCGTACGGCGAAGGTCATCGGTTCAGTCACGGTCGGTCTCCTTCGGGTAGCAGGCCACGGCGAGTTTGAAGGCGTCGCCTTCGGCGCCGCCGTAGCGGGTGAACAACTCCTGTAACGCGGACTGGAGGTCGTGCAGGAATTCCTGCCGGCGCTCGGCCGGCACCCGGATCTCCCCGGAGACGCCGATCGAGGGCAGTTCGGGTGCGCTGCGGTCGAGGGCGGCGACGTCGGCCTGGACCTCTTCCATCAGGTCCAGCAGGTAGCCCAGGCTCAACTCGTCGCGGGTGCGACGCAGCCCGATCCGCCCCACCACCCGGGGCGAGAGCCAGTACGACCGGGCGGCGGCCTGGTAGATGCCCTCGGTGATGCCGCGGACCTTGCGCTGGTCGACCTGCTCCACCAGCCCGGCCCCGACCAGCTGCTTGACGTGGTAGTAGACCCGCTGCGGGGTCTGCTCCAGTCGGGCGGCCACCTCGGTGCAGGTGCGCGGCTCGGCCAACTGCCGCAGCACCTCGACACGCTGCGGCTTGAGCAGGGTCTCGGCCTGCTCGATCTGCTCCAGGTACAGGACGTCTCTCATAGCAAAAATCAGCTTGTACGTACAAAATCTGTTTGTCAATCGATTCGACGAAGGCCGCGCCGGGCGATTCCGACGCGGCCTTCGTCGATCAGGAGGTCAGGAGATCAGTGGGTCAGGAGATCAGTGGGTCAGGAGATCAGTGGGTCAGAAGGTCAGTGGGTCAACGGGTCAGGCCAGCCAGTCCGGGCGCAGCGGGTAGCCGTTCACCCCGTCGGGGCCGTTGCGGGTCGCCACGACCTGGTGCAGTTGGATGCCGTTGCGTTCGAAGGCCAACCGCGAACCGGCCATGTAGAGCCCCCACACCCGGGCCGTGCCGGTGCCCACCTCGCCGACGCAGAAATCCCAGTGCTCGACCAGGTTGCGGCACCAGGCCGCCAGGGTCAGGGCATAGTGCTGGCGCAGGTTCTCCTCATGGTGCACCTCCAGCCCGACATCGTGGATCTCGCTGATCAGCCGACCCGGGCCGGCCAACTCGCCGTCCGGGAAGACGTACCGGTCGATGAAGGCCCCGGAGCGGTGCGGCGCCCGGTTGTCCGCCCGGGTGATGCAGTGGTTGAGCAGACGCCCCTCCGGCCGCAGCCGGTCGGCCAGGGCACCGAAGTACACCGGGTAGTTGCGGACCCCGATGTGCTCGGTCAGGCCAATCGAGGAGACCGCGTCGAACTGCTCGGGTGGGGCGTCCCGGTAGTCCAGGTGCCGCACCTCGGCCAGCCCGGTCAAGCCCTCCCGCTCGATCGCGGCCTGGGCCCACTGGGCCTGCGCCCGGGACAACGTCACCCCCAGGGCCTTGACCCCGTACTCCCGGGCCGCGTGCCGGACCATGCCGCCCCACCCGCAGCCCACATCCAGCAGCCGCATCCCCGGGCGCAGCGCCAGCTTGCCCGCCACCAGGTCGTACTTGCTGGCCTGGGCCTGCTCCAGGGTGTCGTCCGGGCTGCGGTACACCGCGCAGGTGTAGGTCATCGAGGGTCCCAACACCTTCTCGTAGAAGGCGTTGGACACGTCGTAGTGGTGGGAGATGGCGCTGCTGTCGCGCAGGCGCGAATGCCGCAGCCCACTCATCACCCGCTTCCAGCGCGGCACCGCCTCCTGCGGCGGGGGCGGCGGCGGCAGCAGGCGCTCCCAGCCCAGCTCGCGTACCAGGGCCAGCCCCTCGGCCAGGGCCGGTGGGCGCAGCCGCAACTCGTCCTTGAACACCCGCAACGCCTCGTAGGGATCGCCCGGGTGCACCCCCTCCAGGGCCAGATCCCCGCTGACGTACGCCCGCGCCATGCCCAGGTCACCCGGGGCGGTGAGCAGGTACGACAGCCCTCGCTCGGTGCGGATCGACAGGGTGATGCCGGAATCGGTGGGCCCGATGGCGCTGCCGTCGTAGCCGGTGACCCGCACCGGCAGGGGTCCTGCGGTGACCGCCCGGACGACGTCCGCCACGGTCGGTCCGCGCCGCCCGGACCCCGGCGGCGGGGTGGCGGCGGCGCCGGCTGTTCCCTGGTCTCGGTCCGTCAGGCTCATGCCGGCACTCCGTTCCGCGCCGCATCCACGCCGAGCCTGATGATTCGCTCGCTCATGCTCGTGCTACCGCCTTTTCGTACAGTCCGGTGAGGCGATGCTCCGGGTCGTACCGGTCCCGCACGGCACGCCATGTGTCGCCGCCGTAGAGCCGGTCGAACGCATCCCGGTCGTAGTACGCGTCGGAGTAGAGCGACTTGTGCCCGCCCACCTCCGACACCGCGCGCTCGATCTCCCGGTTGACGTCGCCGTCGGCGGCGCCCTCGGCGATCGGCACAGTTCCCCAGAACCCGATGTTGACGTAGTCCTGCGCCGGCCGTAGTGGATACAGGGGCCAGGACCGGGCCGATCCGGCGCCCGTCGGCTCACGCAGCCGCAGCGGGCACAACCACACCGGGGTCATCCGCACCCGGTCGGCGAACCAGTGCAGGAATTCCGCCGTACGCTCCAGCGGAATCTCCACGTCCTGCACCACCCGCTCCCGGGCCGGCTGGCCGCGCCAGCGGTCGATCCGGGCGGCCACCTGATGCCGGTGCTCCAGGCGCACGATGCGGTGGTAGACGTCGCTGCGCCGCCACCGCGCCGGCCACAGCCGTCGTACCACCGGATGCTGCACCCCGAAGGCGGCCGAGCACCAGAACCAGTCCGTGTCCCAGCGCCACAGGTAGTCGTGGGTGGTCAACGCATCGTCCCGGCGTCGCCGCAACGAGCGGTAGTAGATCTCCTGCCCGGTGTAGTCGGACACCGCCGGCACCTCGTCGGTGAAGGTGCCCAGCACCAGGTACGCCTCCTCGGGGCTGAACATCACCCCGTCCAGGGCGTCCACCGGCTGCCCTTCCCAACTGCGGTCGGCCGTGATCTGGCCGATCGCGTCGGTCAGCTCGGCCAGGTCGGTGAAGCGCACATTGCGCAGGGCGACGAAGCGGCGGACCGGCTGGAGCTCGATGCGCAGTCGGGTGGCGTAGCCGAGGCTGCCCAGCGAGTTGGGGAAGGCCGCGAACAGGTCGGCGTGCTCCCCCTCAGGCCGGGCACTGATCACCTCCCCGGCACCGGTCAGCACGTCCAGCTCGATGACGGACTCGTGCGGCAGGCCGTTGCGGAAGGAGGTCGACTCGATGCCCAGCCCGGTCACCGCCCCACCCAGGGTGATGGTGCGCAACTGGGGCACCACCAAGGGCATCAGCCCGTACGCCAGGGTCGCCTCGACCAGCCGTTCGTAGGTGCACATGCCCTGCACCTCGGCGGTGCGGGCGACCGGGTCGACGCCCAGGACCCCGTCCAGCCCACTGACGTCCAACCCGGTGGAGCGGGGTGCGTTACGCGGACGGAACAGGTTGGAGGTGCGCTTGGCCAGCCGAACCGGTTGACCCGGTGGCACCGCATAATACGACCGCCGCAGCTGGGCCACCGCCCGGTCGTGATCACGCACAGCGCGCATGGGATCACTTTACGCGCCGACGATGCGTGGGGATGCCCCTGAGGGCATTTCGGATACTCCGTGTCTGCGGTATCCGCCTGCGGTGGGGCGGGCCTAGCGTGGAGTCATGCCGAAAGCTGTGTGGAACGACCTGATCATCGCCGAGAGCGAGGACACCGTGGTGGTGGAGGGCAACCACTACTTCCCCCGCTCGGCCCTGCGGGAGGACCTGCTCCGCGCCTCCGACACCCACACCTTCTGCCCGTGGAAGGGCACCGCCTCCTACTACACGCTGGAACACGCGGGCCGGACCAGCGCCGACGCGGTCTGGTACTACCCGCAGCCGCTGCCGGAGGCGGAGATGGTCCGCGACCGGGTGGCCTTCTGGAAGGACGTCCGGGTCGTCGACTGAGTCACCGCGACAGGGGGCGGCTGGCCCGGCCCGGCGGGCGTGGACCAGGATGCCGGCATGTCGGAAACCGAGGGATCGGGCCGGGTCTACGGCACCCACCGTCGGGGCCTGCTCCGCGATCCGCTGCTGAGCACGGCCCTGGGGGTCGGGCTCGTCGGCGTCCTGGTCGGGGTGCTGTTCGCCACCGAGGTGCTCGGCGGTGGCGACCCGCCATCCTCCCCCACGGTGCTGAGCAGCCCGGTCACGCCCAGCCCGACCGAGACGGAACCGACCCTGACCATCGTCGAGGACCCCGAGGCCACGCCTTCGGCAAGCCCCACTCCCACCCCCGCCCCGGACCCGGTGGTCGGCACGAGGGTGGTCCGCAGTGTCGGCTCGGGCCTGTGCCTGGGGCTAGACGGTGCCGGCGAGATGGCCCTGGCCGAGTTGGCCGGGTGCTCCGGCGGGCCGGAACAGCAGTGGGTGGTCAACCGGTTCGGCCCGGACACGGTCACCCTGACCAGTGCCGCGTACAACCAGTGCCTGGACGTCGAGGGCGGCAGCGGCGACGACGGCGCCCGGGTGTTGCAGTTCCGCTGCCACGGCGAGGCCAACCAGCAGTGGCGCCTGCAGCCGGTCGACGGCGGCGCGGCCCTGCTGGTCGCCGTGCACAGCGGCAAGTGCGCCCAGGTCAACGGCGGTGGCGCGGCGGCCGGCGACGACCTGGTCCAGGCCCCCTGCGACGGCAACCCCGCCCAGCGCTGGACCCTCCAGTGATCCTGGGAAGCAGCTAGCGCCGACCCCGACGGGCCCGCAGATAGTCGCTGACCACGTACTCGCCCAGGTCCTCGGTGTCCGGGGTGAAGACCCGGCCACCGCTGCGGCGGGCCACCGCGTCGACGAACCGACGCAGCCCGGGGTCGTCGCCGAGCATGAACAGGTTCAGGGTAGCCCCGCGCCGACCCAGCCGGTCCACCTCCCGGATCGTCGCATCGATCGTCTCCGGTAGCGGCGGCCAGCAGAACACCGCCTCCCCGTCCTCGGGATCCAGATGGGCGGTGGGCTCCCCGTCGGTGACCACCAGCACCACCGGCTCGGCGTCCGGATGACGACTCAGGTGCCGACCGGCCAACCGCAGCGCGTGTTGAAGGTTCGTACCCTGGGCCCGGTCCGGCTCCACCGCAGCCAACTCCTGTTGGCTGAGGGTCGCCGCCTCTCGGCCGAATCCGATGATCTGCAAGGCGTCCTGCGGGAACCGGGTGGCCATCAGGTGGGCCAGGGCCAGCGCGGTCTGCTTCATCGGGCCCCACCGGCCCTGCGAGATCATCGAGTACGACAGGTCCACGCAGAGGGCCACCGCCGCGGCGGCCCGCCGCTCGGTCTCGACCACCTCGAAGTCCGACACCGCCAGCCGCACCGGCACCCCCGGCCCGGACCGGGCCACCGCCCGGGTGAGGGTACGCACCACGTCCAGGGGCTGCTCGTCGCCGTACTCCCAGGGGCGGGAGGCCCCACTGACCTCCCCGGCGGCTCCCGCCGAACGCAGGTCGTGTCGCCCGCGCGGGCCGGCGGTCAGCTCGGCGAAGACCTGACGCAGAGCGGTGCCCCCTAGCCGGCGCAGCGCCTTGGGGCTGAGGGTCAGCCCTTCGGCATCCCGGGTCACCCAACCCTGCCGACGCAGCTCACGCTCCAGCTCCCGCAATTGGCGTACGTCCTCGGCGGCGTCGCGACCCAACGTCCGGGCTACCGCCTCGACGTCGATGTCGTCCAGGGTGGCCCCGGGGTGCCCCTGGCCCAGTTGGTCCAGCAGGTCATCCAGTTCGGCCACCTCGTCGAGCACCCCGGTCGCCTCGCCGTACCCCAGGGGTTGACCGCCCTGGGTCCGCTCGCCGCGCCCCCAGCGCAGGTCCGGTCGCAGGGAGCGCAGGTTCTGCTCCAGCGCGGCCAACTCCCCGGCCAGCCGGTCACCGAGGGACTGCCGCATCAGCTCGGACAGCTCCGTACGCTGCCGCTCGGACAGCGAGTTCATCAGCCGCTGCCCGGCCGCCGCCCGGCGGGCCAGCAGCTCGATCAGTTCGTCGACGTTCCCGGGTCGTTCCGGGAAGAACTCGCCGTGCCGGCGCATGAACTCGGCGAAGGCGTCCGTGGTGTCCTCGGCGCGGGCGTGCCGGGCCAGCAGGGCGTTCAGGTCCCGCATCATCTCGGCCAGCCGCTGCTGCACGGCCGGGTCGGCCGCCAACTGCGCCGACTCGCGCAGCCCCGCGAACCGCTGGCCGAGCACCTCCTCCCGCAGCCCGTCGAGGATCCGCTGGTAGAGCTGGCGGGCCTCGTCGCTGGCCCACTGGTAGCCGGCCAGCTCCCGTACGGCCTGGGCGGTGGAGCGGGGCAGGTTGCTCAGCATGGTCTCGGCGAACCGGGCCGGCTCGTCCTGCCGGTTGGCCAACTCGTCCCGCTCGGCCGCCAGGGCCTGGTCGAGCAGGCCCCGGGCCCGGGTCACCGCCCCGTCCAGCTCGCCCCGACGCAGCATCTCCCGCCGCAGTCGGCGGGCCCGGGCGGTCAACTCGTCCAGCCCGCGGGACCCCTTGGGGCCTCGGCGCAGCAGGTCACGCAGTGCCTGACGCAGGCTGCCCCCGGCCAGCACCTCCTGGCCCACCTGATCCACCGCGGCCTGCACGTCGTACGGCGGGGCCAGGGGGTCGGGGCCGCCGCGCCACTGCCCGTACCGGAACCGGTTGCCGGCCATGATCAGTCCCGGCCGCCGTAGCGGGTCCGCCCCGAGTCGGTGACGTCCTTGCCCAGCCGACGGCTCAGGTGCAGTCCTTCCAAGACGAACTCGACCGCGGCGGCGGCCTGCCCGGGGCTGGGGGCGTCCCCGACACCGAGCCGGTCCAGCACCTTGGCCAGGCCGGGTACCGTGCCCACCTGGCTCAGCAGGTCGGTCGCGGAGACCAACTCCCCGGTCTCGATGGCCTTGCCGTCCTCGACCAGGGTGGTGAATCCGGACAGGTCCAGCCCGGCCAGCCGGGCCCGGAAGGTCTCCGCGGTGGCGGTACGCAGCAGATGCCCGAGGATCTCGGCCTCCCGGCCCTCCTCCCCGCTCTCGAACTCCACCTTGCCGCGCAGGGTGGAGGTCACCGACACCGCATCCCCCACCCGCGCGACCGCCTCGGCATCGGCGGCCAGCAGGCTGGCGCGGCGCAACGCGGCGGCGGCGACCGTCTCCGCGGCGGCGATGGCGAACCGGGCGGAGACCCCGGAGCGGGGATCCACCGAGGGCGAGTCGCGTACCGCCCGGGCGAACCGGGCCAGCACCTCCAGCACGTGCTCCGGCACCTCGGCGACCAGGTCGGCCTCCTGCCGGATCAGCGCCAGCTCCAACTCCAGGTCGGTCGGATAGTGGGTACGGATCTCGGCGCCGAACCGGTCCTTGAGCGGGGTGATGATCCGCCCCCGGTTGGTGTAGTCCTCCGGGTTGGCGCTGGCCACCAGGAGCAGGTCCAGCGGCAGCCGCAGCTGGTAGCCGCGTACCTGGATGTCCCGTTCCTCCAGCACGTTGAGCAACGCCACCTGGATCCGCTCGGCCAGGTCGGGCAGCTCGTTGACCGCGAAGATGCCCCGGTTGGTACGCGGCACCAGACCGAAGTGGATCGTCTCCGGGTCGCCCAGGGTGCGCCCCTGCGCCAGCCGGATGGGGTCGACGTCGCCGATCAGGTCGCCGACGCTGGTGTCCGGGGTGGCCAGCTTCTCGCCGTAGCGCATCGAGCGGTGCAGCCAGCCGACCGGCAGGTCGTCGCCGGCCTCGGCGACCAGCGCCCGGGATGACGGGGTGACCGGGTGCAGGGGGTGCTCGTTGAGCACCGATCCGGCGATCACCGGGGTCCACTCGTCCAGCAGCTCCACCAGGGACCGGATCAGCCGGGTCTTGCCTTGGCCCCGCTCGCCGAGCAGCACCATGTCGTGTCCGGCCAGCAGCGCCCGTTCCACCTCGGGCAGCACGGTGTCGTCGTACCCGACGATGCCGGCGAAGCGTGGCGCACCTTCCCGCATCCGGGCCAGCAGGTTGTCCCGCAACTCCTGCTTGACGGTGCGGTATCGCCATCCGGCGGCGCGTAACGCGCCGAGGGTGGCGGGCAGATCGGGCGACGGGATCGGAGTTGCCGGAAAGCTGCTCACCAGACCACGCTAGCTCGCACTCGCCGCGATCAGGCCCGCTAGCCCGACCGGGTCGGATTGTCGATACCGCAAGGCCCCGGGTGGCGGCGCGGACCACAAAGATGATCGATGCGCTACGCGATTTGTCCGAAACCAACCGTAGCGGCGCATGAGACAGGGATCGACATCGACCGGCGTGGAACCGGTGACCCGGGCGGCGCATTCAGCTATCGTCGTGGATGCCTGGAGGGGAGCAGTCATGAGCAGGAAGCGCCTCGGGGTGCTCATACTCCTGATCGCCACGCCGCTGTTGATCGGGGCGAGCCTGCTGATGGTCGGCGGTGATCGCCCGGTTTCGGACGACGGCCCGGCACCGCCCTCGACCATGGACGAGACGACCGGCATCGTGACCGGCACCGTCACCACCGCCGCCGGCGCCCCCGTCGAGAGAGCCGCCGTCCAGGTCAGGGCCCTCGACGATCCGGCTCCGGCGATACCGGAGATCGGGGTGCTCACCGGGGACACCGGGCAGTACGAGTGGCGACTCCTGCCGGGCCGCTACGAGATCGTGATCAGCAGCGAGGAGCGGGACAGCCCGCCGCAGACCGCTACCGTCACCGCCGGCGGAGTCGTCCGGCTGGACTTCACCCTCCCCTGACCAACGGGTCAGAGAGCGGCCAGGGCGGTGTCGATGGCCTCGCGCTGGGCCTGGTCGGAGTAGACGGCCGGATCGACGGCCGCCAGCACGTTCAGCCCCTCGACCAGGGCCACCAGGCTGGTCGCGGTGGCCGTACAGTCGGTCGGCGACCGGTCCGGCCGTGCCTCGGCGACCAGAGCGGCGATCCGGTCGACGAACCGGCGGTTGTAGGAGCGGTGCAGGTCGGCCAGGACCGGGTCGGCCAGGGCTGCGGCCAGGAAACCCACCCACACCCGTGCCTGCTCCCGCTTCTCCTCGGTCGGCGAGGCCGCCTGCCACAGCACGGCCCGTAGCGCCGCCCGAGGGCTGTCCGCGGCCGCCTGCGCCGCGTCGGCCTGCTGGCCGGTACGCCGGTGCAGCAGTTCCCGGGCGTGCACCAGCAGAGCCTGCTTGTCGGCGAAGGTGTGCAGGACCATCCCGGTGGTGCAGCCGGCCCGCTCGGCTACCGCCCGCAGGGTCAGGCCGGACAGACCCCGCTCGGCCAGCACCGACCAGGTGGCCGCCGACAGCCGCTGCTGCTGGTCGACCAGGTCACGTCGTCTGGCCATCCGTACCCCTTCCGGGAGAGCCGATCCGTAGCGTACGTTACGGTAACGCTTGTTACGGAGTCTGGGCGGAAGGAAGGTCGTCATGGTCCTCGTCGACCAGGAGCCGTGGGAGTCCACCGACGCGGTCCGGCTGCGCGAGGCGCAGCGCGTCGAACTCGACGCCCGCTACGGCAACGACAACCACGAACCCGGCGAGGAACCCACCGCCGCCAGCGTCCCGGTCTTCCTGGTCGCCCGCGACGCCGACGGCACCGCCGTGGGCTGCGGCGGCCTGCGCCCGCTCACCCCCGACTCCGCCGAGATCAAACGGATGTACGTCATCCCGGCCGCCCGGGGCACCGGGGTCGCCGTCGCCATCCTGCGCGCCCTGGAGCACCAGGCCCGCGAGCTGGGCGTACGCACCCTGCTGCTGGAGACCGGCACCGCCCAGCCCGAGGCCATGCGCTTCTACGAGCGCGAGGGCTACCACCGCATCGACAACTTCGGCCCGTACCGGGGAGCGCCGTTGTCCATCTGCTACGCCCGCGACCTACCCTGACCGACCCTCGTCGCTGGCTGCTGGTCAGCGTCCGGCGCGGGCCCGGAGCATTCCCGGTACGGCGGCCAGCCCGGTGACCGGGCGGAACGCCCGCGCCGCGTTGACCAGAGCGGCGTACTCGTCCTCGGCCAGGTCGATCTCCGCGGCGGCGGCGTTGCGTTCCACCTGCTCCACCGTGGAGGCCCCCGGAATCGCCACCACGTTGGGGTGCCGCAACACGTACGCCAGGGCGATCTGGCTGGGGGTGGCGTCGTGCGCGGCGGCCACCTGACGCAGGGTCTCGATCAGGGCGGTGCCGCGCTCCAGGTTCTCCGGCAGAAAGTACGGGTTGGCCCTGCGCACCGCCCCGACCGGCGGATGATTCGCGTCGTACCGCCCGGAGAGGAACCCCTGCGCCAACGGGCTGTACGCGATGACCAGGCGACCGGCCTGCTCCGCGTACGGCAGAAGGTCGTCCTCCGGCTTGCGGTCGATCAGGCTGTAGCGCACCTGGTTGCTCAACACCCGACGGCCCAGCGCGGCCTCGGCCACCTGCCAGCGACGCAGGCTGTAGTTGCTGACCCCCACCTCGCCGACCAGGCCGACCTCCTGGAGGGCCCGCATCCCCCGCATGGTGTTCTGATCGCTGACCACCGGGTTGGGCGAATGCACCTGGTAGAGATCGATGCGGGTGGTCCCCAGCCGGGCCGCCGAGGCGACCGCCCGCTGCTGCACCACGGCGGCCACCGGCAGCACCGGAAATATCTTGGTAGCGACGGTGACCTTGTCCCGGGCCTCGGTCAGGGCGGCGCCGAGGATCCGCTCGCTGCGACCGAAACCGTACAGCTCTGCGGTGTCGAAGAGGGTGACGCCCAACTCGACCGCCCGCCGGACGATGGCCCCCGCCAACTTCTCGTAGTCCGGACCGTACCCCCACTCCCGCGACCCGAACTGCCAGGTGCCTAGGCCGATCTTGGACAGGGGTTTCGGGGTGTCGAGCCGCACGTAGCGCATGGCTGGAACGGTACCCGTCCCGACCTCTGATTTACCCCCAGTGACACGGCCGCACCGATTCCTGCACCTGTCGTCGGACCGCGAGGCCAAATGTTCATGGTCGGCGACAACCGCCCGTTGTCGCACGACTCGCGGCCCGTCGTGCCGTAGCCATTCGATGCCGCACAGGTGGCGGTACGGATCCGCCGGGACAGTGGCCAGGTCGATGGCCTTGACGATCCAACTCCACGACGCACCTCCGTCTTGGTCGACTGCCGCCCTGCCTAGAGATTCGTCCTATCTGGAGCAGCGACACGCCGCCGAGTGCCTGCTCAGGAGCCTTTGATCACGAAAGATAGGGCTCATTCAATTGCCCATGGCATAATCGCACGAGTGTCGATCGAGAGCATCTTCATAAGGTCCAGCGCGCAGGCAGCGAAATACCTCGGGGCCACAATCAAGGAAACCTGGAAGACCAGACGGCTCAAAGATAAAATCGAACATCCCGTCGCCCAGCAAACTATCGCCGAATTCCTCGAACGACTGAACCCTGCAAACGCGGACGAATTGCACAGATTCCTCGAGTCCGCGCAGTTTGAATTCCTGGCAAATCAAGTGCTGCTATGGCAGGCGACTGGCTGGGATAACGATCGACACACGAACCTTTTGCATGAGATCCGCAGCAGCCTGAGCCGTGTCACCTCCCTCGACTCGGGGGACGTCCGAATCGGCGGTGATATAATCCTGCAGTTCCTGACGGTCGTCATTGTAGGAACAATGCAACGTTTTGACGCGGCCAGACAACCCCAGGCGGCCAGCGCTGCAACCGCGATGGCCTGTCATCAACTGCGCAACAACGAGTTCGTAGCGCACCTACGGGGCCTCTCGATCATCCACCAGTACAGCATGCAATTGCGTCGCCAGGTCCGCGAGCTCCGGTCCATTCTACGTCTGACTCATCTCGCAACCGGACCGATAACCAGCTATGGCAGCCTCCACGTCGAACCCGCGTTCGCCCAGAACGCGGATCCCACCCGATCGTTCAGAATTCGCGAACTGCTCGCGGTTCACCGCCGGCTCGTCGTACTGGGCGATCCTGGTGCCGGCAAATCAACCTTTGCCGCAAAGCTGGCCTTTGACCTGGCAACCGATAATGTTCCCGGGCTCACCGACAAGGTGCCCTTCCTACTGGTCGCGCGGGATCATGCACACCTGCTCCAAGGCGGTCACACGCTCAACGAATTTCTGGACGCAACGTCGCGCAACCCCTATAACGTCACACCACCCGAGCACGGACTGGAGTACCTACTGAAATCGGGAAGCGCGGTCGTGATCATCGACGGCGTGGACGAACTCGGCACGCGTGAGGCCCGCTGCCGTTTCGGCGAATTGGTCGAGGCGTTCTCCAACCGATATCCCGACACCAGAATGGTTGTCACCTCACGAATCATCGGTTATGACGAAGCACCGCTCGATCCTCGATCCTTCCCTCGCGCACTGGTACGGCCGTTCACCGGCGAGCAGTGCAAGCAGTACGCCGTGAAATGGTTCGCCCTCGACAATGATTCGACACCGGCGCAGCGGGAGCGCTTGGCCCACGGCCTCATGGCCGAAACGGAGACAGTGGACGACCTGCGCCGCAACCCACTTCTCCTGTCGCTGCTTTGCTCGCTTTACGCCTCGAAACATTACATTCCGCGACACCGCACCGAAATATACGAGCAGTGCGCCGAACTGCTGTTCGAGCGCTGGGACAAACGCCGCGACATCTCCGTGCCCCTGAAGTACGTAGTTGACGTCAGGCCGGCTATCACCGAACTTGCTTGGAAGCTATTCGCTGACCCCTCTAAGGGGCAGAAGATGCGGAAGCGGGAAATTCTCGGCTTCCTGACCAAGTACCTGCGAGAAGAACGTTACGCCACCGACCACGAGGCCGCCGCTGCTGCCGAGGACTTCCTCGCGTTCTGCGCCGGTCGGGCTTGGGTGCTCACCGAGACCGGAACCGATAGTCAGGGGCCGCTGTACGGCTTCACACACAGCACCTTCCTGGAGTACTTCGCCGCCCTGCACCTGGTACGCAAGCAAGAGACGGTCGAGGCCACCTGGCAAGCGTTGCGCCCGCGCATCGGCGACGCGTCCTGGTCGGTGGTGAGCGAACTAGCAGTGCAGATCCTGGACCGCAACAGCGACGGCGGCGCCAACCGGTTCGTAGCCCACCTTGTACGCGACGACAACAAGGCGACAGATGCTGTCCGGCTATGCTTCGCAGCTCGGCTCACCAGCCACCTGACACTCAACAACGCGTCACTCCAGGATCTGTGTCTACGTGCGATCAATCGCTCGTGCGCGGTCCCGGCCGACTCCCGACGCCTCTTCTTGCCTCACGGCCCTCGATCCGAGATCCGGTTCATCGACCAGCCGCTATCTGATCTCCTGCTGGTTTCGCTACCGGAGAACGCCAGCCGTGTCGCGAGTTTTGTAATCGACGCACTGCTCAGCCGATCGGCGGCGTTCGCTGACGTCGGCTGGGCCAAGAACACTCCGGCCTTCCTACTCGCGTTCCTCAGGAACTTCTCGCGCAACGACAACGAGATGACCGAGCACATCGCCGCTCGCATGCATGACCTTGAACTGCCGAGCGAGGCACACCGGTGGGAGGCGATGCTTGATCCCCGGCCCGAGCACCTACGTGAACACGGGATCAGGATTCTTTACCAGGAAACCCTTGTGGGTCAGGTCGGGCTAGCGTCAAAAACACAGCTCCTGCTAACGCTGGCGCTGACGAACGACCGAGGCGATGCGCATGACGGCTGGCTCCTATCGCGACTGTCCGAGCTTTACGACATTATGATCAGCCAGCCATGGCCTTGGCTGACCGCCCCAGAGTCACGCCTGCACGGCTTCGCGGCCATGCGCGAGGAGATCGCCCTTCTCGCCCCGCAGGTGTCGACCACACGGTTCATGCGGCTGTCGCAACTCCATCGGTCGGCAGCAGTCCTGCTGCTGCTCCCCTACACGCAACTGTTCGCCTCCGGCCAGACCGTTTCGCCGAGTAACATCGTCAACCTCCTGAGCCTCGCCCGTCACCAGCCCAACCGCATCAATCACGCGACACGCGTGGTCGAGCAGTGGTGTCTCGAGCCGCACGCCCTCGACCTCCTCACGAAGTATTTACATGGAGAGGCATCCCCTATCGGCTGAACAGGCAGCATCAGCACCCACAGAGCAAGACTGCCCTCCGCCGGCACCACTGAGCAGGTACCGGGCCGGGGCGCACCCGCTCCGGCCCGGTAGGCACCAGGGCTCACCTGTGCTCGACGTGGTAGGCGCAGTCGCTGGCCGCAGCGCCTTCGGTGAGAGCTTTCCAGGTCGTACCGTCGAGGTCGAAGGTGTCGAGGAGATAGGCGGAGACCGCCTCGGCTACCAGGGCCACGCGGGCGGGATCCTCGTCGCTGGTCTCGGCTACCTGCTCGCCGGCCACCCCACCGAGGGTGTGTTCACCGTCGGTGATGGTGAACAGGCTCTTGGGCGTGGGGCTGAGGTGGTAGGCGTCGGTGAACCAGTCCGGCCCACGGGTGGACATCGCCGACTGGTCCTTGCCGCCCGCGACGACGAGGGCCGGCGTGGTCATGGTGGAGAAGTCCGGCCGCATGAACGGCAGATGCTCCACCGCGAAGGGGGTCAGCGAGTCGCCGGTACCGGTCGCGGTGAGCAGCGCCCCGGCCTTGACCAAGGGATGGGAGAAATCCTCCCCGGGCGTGCCGTCGGCGTCGAGCACCCGGGCACCGAGGAGGGTGCCGACGCTCTGACCACCCCAGGAGTGCCCGACGGCGGCGACCCGCTCCCGGTCGGTGCGGCCGGCCAGCCCCGCTCGGCCGAGGATGTCGTCGAGGTTGTCCAGGACGGCGTGCAGGTCGGCGATTCGGACTCGCCAGATGGTGCCGAATCGCGGGTCGTCGAACCCCAGGCCGTGGCGGCGGGAGTCGAGGTGGGTCGGCTGGACGACGACGAAGCCGGTGGCGGCCCACCGGTCGACGAGCGGCTCGTAGGCGTCCATGGACCAGGCGTTGCCGTGCGAGAACACGAGCACTGGGAGGTCGTGGCCGGAAACCGGGGCGGTGACCTTGACCGCCAGGTCGAAGTCACGTCCGGTGGTGGGCACGGGGACGGGCTTGATCGCCATGATCTGCTGGGCGAGTTGGTGCAGGTGCATGATGTCGCTGCTTCCTCTGCCGCGGGGAGGGCGCCTGCCACAATTGGCGGAACACCGTTCCGTCAAAGCTAGCGGAACAATGTTCCGCCAACAAGGAGGAACCGTGACCGAGTCGCCCGGGGCACGCGAGGCAGGCGTACGCCGCACCCGCGAGACACTTCTCGCCGCCGCTGCGGCGGTCTTCGTGGAGCAGGGAGTGCAGGCACCCATCCGGGACATCGCCGGACGGGCCGGAGTGGGTCTCGGCACGGTCTACCGCCACTTCCCGAACCGCGCCGAACTGGTCACTGCGGTGTACCGCCACCAGATCGAGGAGTGCGTGGCGCTGGCCTCGGCACTGCAGCGAGAGGACATCGCGCCCGGCGAGGCCCTGACGCGCTGGATCGGGGCCTTCGTGGAGTTCCTGGTGACCAAGCACGGGCTGGGGGTCGCCCTGCAGTCCGACGACCCGAGCCTGCTCACCCTGCATTCGCTGATGCTCGACGAGCTCGTCCCGGCCTGCGCGTCGTTGATCGCCGCAGGTGTCTCCGCAGGCGAGATCGACCCCGGCGTGACCGCGTACACCCTCATGCGCGCGGTGGGGAACCTGTGCATCCTCGGCCCGGGCTACGAGCGGGCCCAGGCGCAGGACATGGTGGCCCGCCTGCTCGCCGGATGCCGCAGCGCAAGGTGAGGCATCTCGCCATCACAAATCGGCGCCGGCCATAGTCTGGCGTCAGCTCGATGCCGGACGGGGTCCGCTACCCACTGGCCGTGACGTCCTGTTCGACGAGGAAAACCACCACGCCGACAAAACGCCCATCCCGCCCTGCTCAACACATCCCGGCCACAGTAAACAGACTTTGCTTTGGCTCTGGAGTCACACCCGTCTGCAGTAGACCCACCCCAGACATAAAACTCCAGGTCGGAAACACCTCATCCAACTACACCGGCCCTGGGACCTGCCCCCAGTCAGCACCTTCGGGAACATGCGCTTGCGCAGCGATGCCCGTCGACGTAAGATCAACTGCGCGATTCCGTTTGGCGCAGGACTCAACGCCCGGAATGCGCGAAGGCAGGTGTCGGGGTTCCAGCCATCGCAATATTTCTTCGGAGGATCCGAGAATGAGGATCAGAGTTAGTTCACGAAAGATCGCAGCCGCTGCGGCTGGGCTTCTCCTCGCTGCTGCATCCACATTGGTGGTGGCATCTCCAGCCCATGCCGCCAGGTGGAGGAGTATCTCGGGCACCGTTTACAGCAACGCGAGTTACTTCTGCTCTAGCAATATTCGCTACAAGGAGGGCAACGGGATCGTTGAGGCAAAGTTCAGCGCTCTCCCGACTAGCGGGCTGAGGATCGGCCCCGCCTCCACTAATTGCAGCCTACTCAACTACTCCGATTTTCATACCCTAAACAACACGCAAACACTCTACTCCGGCATGTCGAACGGATACCAGTTCAAGAACATGTTCCGTCGAATTACTTGGTGCGATTTCAATTGCGGTTCAAACGACTTCACGGGACAACAGTACTACTAGGTCGCATGCCACGCCAGCCAGTTACGCTATCAACAGTAGAGCGAAGCGCACCAGCTGGTCGATTGATTCATTGGATGGGTGCGACAGCATCACCACGCCACTCTACGAGGCGACTACTGGCGAGCTCGGAGTTCCAAACTTTTCGCGGCCGCACGTTTCGTGCGGAGAGATTGAACAGGAAGGCAACGAATTGGGGAAAATGCTTCAGCTCTTGGTGCCACGAGAGCGCGCAAAGCAGAGCCCCAGCGCAAATCTGAACTCCGAGGCACTCGGTTTACGCAAGGTTCACTTTGCCCCGGCCACTATTCTGGCTGGCGTGTTGCTGTTGACGAGCGCCTGCAGCAATAGCGCTGCTGAAGGTGCGGGGAGCGGCAATCCTCCTGCGCTTACACATCAGGAGGCCGAGCGGGAGTACCGGGACGAAGCCGAGAAGTGGGCGCTTCCCAGCGACTGGGAGTGGCCGCCAGAGCCCGTTTACAAGGACGTAGCGGCTGATGGAGCTGGGATAGTTTACGGCCTCAATACCGGTAGCGTCGATGCGACTTCGTATTGGTTCTGCGCATGGAGTCGCGCACTAATTGACGCGACGGTGGAAGCCGATCGAGCCGCCGCCTTGGCGCAGGTGCTGCGGGTCCCTGAGACTCCATTTTACAAAGTCGGCCTCTTGCCGAATGATAGGGCGACTCTGGATTCCAAGCTGGAGGCTACCCGTGCTGGCGACCTCCGCCCGCTGACAGAGACCACTGAGTTGAACTGCCCGGTGCCACCCCGGTGAGGAAAGCACTGGGAATTCTGGTGGGCCTAACTCTGGCGGCGATAGGGGGCGCTGGTGGGGTAGTAGCTACATTGGCACTCAGGGAGGACGGACAATCTCCCACGGCGGGCATCGCGGGGGCCTCGGCGCCAGATCCGCGCACAGTGGAAGTTGTGCGCCGCGACATTAGCGCTGTCGTTGCTATTGACGGCACTATGCTCCCGCTCCCAGCCTTTAGCATTCTCGCGCCCAGCGATGGGATCGTGCGGCATACCTGGGTCGGTGGACAAGGCGGTGAAGTAAGCGAGGGTGCGCCGGTGTTCAGGTTGAAGGCACGAGATGTCAGGTCATCCGTCGCAGCACGGTTCGAGCGATGGCTGGTTCCCGACGGCGGGGAGGTCGTGGGTGGTGTGCCTGTCGCGCAACTGCGGTATCTCGGGTTTGGGCTACAGGGTGCTTTGCCCCCGACCGACGCGTACCGTCTCCTGAGCGGAGATCTGAAGGCGACTGGGTCAATAACAGGTGGGCCGGCTGGGTTCGACTGCACATTGTTAGAGGTGCCGTCGGTCGAGCCGAACCCCGAGGCAGGTTCTGCCGCCAGCCCGACGGTCGTCTGCGCTGTCCCGCAAGACGTTCGTGCATTTGCTGGCCTTCAGGGTCAGATCGCTATCACGAGCGGGCAGGTCACCAACGTTCCCACGCTTCCGGTGACAGCGGTCGCGGGATCCGCCGACCGAGGCGAGGTGTCGCTGGTGCTGGATGACGGGACTGTCACCATTCGCGAGGTTGGGCTCGGCGCAACCGACGGCGCAATCGTGGAGATCACTTCCGGACTCGATGCTGGTATGCGGGTACTCGCTTCGCCTCCGGCTCTTGTGCGATAGCGATGCATGCCCTTCAAGTCAACGGTCTGAACAAGGCGGTCGGCCTCGCCCTCGGCGAGCGTTTGCAGATCTTGCGTGATGTGAACCTTTCGGTGCACGGTGGGGAGCTCGTGGCCGTGGTAGGACGGTCAGGGAGTGGAAAGAGCACGCTACTCGCAATGCTCGGACTTCTCGCCCGGCCCGACAGCGGAACCGTCTACATCGCTGGTCACGACACCGCCGGGCTCACCGACTCAGCCAGGTCGCATCTGCGTAGTGCGCATATCGGTTTCGTGTTCCAGAACTACTCTCTGTTGCCGCACCTGACGGCTGCCCAGAACGTGGCGCTGCCATTTATGCAAGGCAAACGGATCCCCACGAAGGAGATTCGGCGACGAGTGGATGAGGGGCTGGCGTCGGTCGGACTCGACGCTCGCAGAAATGCTTATCCTCGCCAGCTGTCAGGGGGCGAACAACAACGGGTTGCGGTGGCGCGTGCGCTTGTGAGAAAGCCACGCGTCATCCTGGCAGACGAGCCCACAGGCTCCCTGGATGAAGCGACGGCGGAAGACGTGCTTGATCTCCTGATCGGCGAGGCGCGGGGCAACGGGACGGCTTTGGTGCTGGTGACTCACGATGTAGAGGTTGCGGCAAGGGCAGATCGTGTCATGCGCCTGCGCGACGGCACCCTGCACGACTCGGTGGCATGACATGCGATTGATGCGAGACGCCGCGCTGGATCTGCGTGCACATAAAGTGCGATCCGTCTTGGCCGCGCTTGGCCTGTTCATAGCGATTCTGTCACTGGTCGCTGTCACTACGATCGGAACTGTCGTACGCGAGGTCTTTGTCGCTCAAGACGAGCAGATGAACGGCCGCCTATGGACAATGGCTACGACCTTGGACTATGGGCTCATCACGGAAGCCAGACTGACCGAAGTCACCAAGGAACTCGACCGTCAAGTGTCCGCCACCGGCGGACACTACGCGCTTCAAATGGAGCGGCCCGGTGAGGCGGCACCCATCCTCGGCGACTTCGCCGGAGAGTCCGAGTCGTTGCGTATAGTGCTGGCAACCGTTGACCTGAACCTCGTACGGCGGATGCCCGTTCTCGGCGGCACGTGGCTGCCAGCAGGGGAAGCAGTCTTCCCTGACGGTGTAGTGCTGAACGACGTTGCGAGCAGGCAACTCGGGGGCAGCGTAGGAAGTAGACTGAGGATCCGCCTGAGTGGGAACCTTCTTCCCTACGATCGGCCAGTGATCGGCGTCGTCGCCGATGGACGCCGCGAACCGCGAATTTACCAGTCACTGCGATCGGCATTACACTTTAATCCGTCGATCACGAGTCACTCAGGGCAAGGTCCAGAGCTCCTCGTTCATTACCCCGGGGCAAGCCAGGCAATGATCCGCGAGAAGATGCGCGATATCGACGACGCGCTGGCGGCACAAGACCAAGGTGCAGACCCACAATTGACCAGCAGCCTGGCAGACTTCCTGATAAGCCTGGAGCGGACCCAGCGCTTAATCAGCGTCGTGGCCGCAGTCACTCTGTTCGTCGCCGTAGTCGGACTGCTCAATATTGGGCTCGCAACACTACGAGAACGCACCCGCGAACTCAGCCTTCGTCGTGCAATCGGAGCGACACGCAAACGTGTACTCGGGCTCGTGCTCACCACCACGCTGACCCTCAGCACACTAGCGGCCGCTTTGGCGATCGGGATCGCCTACATCGGTGTAACCTGGTACGTCCCGCGCGTCCTGGATCCCGCTTCCGCCATCGATCAGCCCGGATTCCCGTGGCAAGCTGCTGTGTACGGCTTCATCGCTGCGGTGGCCGCCGGGCTTTCCGGAGGGTTGGTTCCCGCAATAGCAGCCGCTCGCGTTGACATGATCCGTGTCCTGCGGGAGTGAAAGGCTTTGACTACGAGATGGACGGCGGAAATCTGACCCTGTACCGTCGCCTGGTCGCGGGTGTAGGTGGCCCGCAGCCGCACCGGCTGCCCATGGTGTCGCCAGGCGCGGCCGGGGCGGGGTTGCAGGTTCAGCGGCCCGAACTCGTCCACACACACCCGCCCGTCCGCCGGCGAGCCGGGCCCGGATTCCGACCTTGCCCTGCACGGCGACAAGACGCCACCGCCGCCCCGGCAACGGCCACGGGCGCCGTCCGGGCGCGCAGCCACCGGGCCAACACCGGCGACAGCACCTCGGCGTCGATACGAATCAGCAGCCGCCACCGTCGTGGCCGCGGGCGCCCGGTCGGCGAACCCGAGTCGGCCCCACGCCGACCGGTCCAGATCTCGGACCCGGTCGCTGATCGCGGCGAACGTGCGCGCCCCGGCCAGCACCGCGACCAACGAACTCGACGGGCAGAAGCTGTTGGAGAGCGAATGCCTGGACCGCCTCACCATGTCCGTGAGCAGCAGTATGGGGCGATCGTGTAAGCATGATGATCAGAAAATCGGCGCCGATCAAAGACCGACGCCGATTTTCTACACAAGGTGGAGCCGAGGGGACTCGAACCCCTGACCCCCACACTGCCAGTGTGGTGCGCTACCAGCTGCGCCACGGCCCCTTGCGTTCGCGCCCGGTTCCCCGGGCACTGGAAGAACTATACACACGACGCCCGGCATGGTCATCTCGCGGGGTACCCCCCTCCGGCGGGTCAGTTCAGGGCCACGTCGGGTGGGAAATGTGCCACCGCGGCCATCATGCCGCCCTGCCGGCGCAGCACCATGGGCCACAGGTCGTCGGGGCGTTCGACGAAGGCGTCGCCGGGCAGGGCGTCCAGCACGAACCAGGAGCCCTCCTCGATCTCCTGCTCCAGTTGCCCGCCGCCCCAACCGGCGTACCCGGCGAAGACCCGGATGGTCTGCACGTTCTCCCGCAGCCGCTCCGGATCGACGGACAGGTCCAGGGTGCCGACGGCTCCGGAGACCTGGTGGAAGCCCTTTAGGCGGCGGACCGGGGGATGCATCCGGGCCAGGCAGATCGCCGATTCGGGCTGCACCGGGCCGCCCTCGAACAACACCGCCGGGTGCCGGGCCAGGTCGCCCCAGTCGCGCAGCACGTCGGCCACCGGCACCTCGGTGGCCCGGTTCAGCACCACCCCGAGGGCCCCGCCGGGCTCGTGGGCGACCAACAGGACCACCGTACGGTCGAAGTTCGGATCTTTCAGTGCGGGCGTCGCCACCAGCAGTTTCCCGATCATCGACTCCATGGCCCGCCCGCCGATCGCCTGCCCCTCTCCCTGCATCACGCGTACCCGTCAGCCTCGTCGCGGCGGGCAGGGCCGGTCCGGCACACCAACGACAGGCCCCACCGGTGCCATCCGCGCTGTCGTAGCCATGTCTGGCACGATAGCTTGCGACCCCGGCCGTGGCGACGGTCTGATCGCCGAGTGATCGACATCGGGGCCGGCTCTGCCCGCTGCGCCAGCCCCGACCGAAGGGCTCCCGGCAATCCCGAATGCCCCTGCCGGCCGGAGCGATCGGGCTAGATTCAGGAGCGATGGCAACGGTCCGCGACACCACCTACGAGCTGCTCCGCGCACTGGGCATGACGACCGTCTTCGGCAACCCCGGGTCGACCGAGGAGCCCTTCCTGCAGGCCTTCCCCGATGACTTCCAGTACGTGCACGCGCTGCACGAGGCCTCGGCGATCGGCATGGCCGACGGGTACGCCCAGGTGACCGGGGGCCCCGCACATGTCAATCTGCACACCGCCCCGGGCACCGGCAACGCCATGGGCAACATCGTCACCGCCTGGCACAACCGGACCCCCCTGATCGTCACCGCCGGGCAGCAGACCCGGCAGATGCTGCTGCTCGAACCGCGCCTCACCGCCCGCCGTCCCACCGAGCTGCCCCAGCCGTACGTCAAATGGGCCCACGAACCGGTCCGCGCCCAGGACGTACCGGCCTCGTTGATGCGGGCGTACGCCACTGCCGTCCAGCCACCGGCCGGGCCGGTCTTCCTCTCCCTGCCCCTGGACGACTGGGCGCAGCCCGCCGACCCCCTGCCGGAGGCGCGGACGGTGGCTACCCGGTTCGCGCCCGACCCGCAGCGGCTGCGGCAGTTCGCCGCCGCGCTGACGGAGGCCCGGTCACCGGTGGTGGTGCTCGGTGCGGCCGTGGACCGCGCCGGGGCCTGGGAGGCGGCTACTGCCCTGGCCGAGCGGCTGGTCGCGCCGGTCTGGTCGGCACCCGCGCCCGAACGCACCGCCTTCCCCGAGGACCACCCGTACTTCCAGGGGGTGCTGCCCTACGCCGCCGGGCCACTGGCCGAGCGGCTGGAGGGGCACGACACCGTGCTGGTGGTCGGCGCCCCGGTGTTCCGGTACTACCCGCACATTCCCGGGGCCACCGTGCCCCAGGGGGCCCGCCTGTTGCACGTCACGGACGATCCGGAGGAGGCCGCCCGGGCCCCGGTCGGTGACAGCCTGCTCGGCGACGCCGGGCTCACCCTCGCCGCCCTGGTGGAACTGCTGCCGCCGGTGGACCGGCCCCCACCGGCTCCCCGACCCGACCCACCCTCGGTCGAGGACTCCCTTCCGCTCAGTGCGGACGCCCTCTTCGCCGCCTTGGCCCGGCACTGGCCCGAGGACGGGGTGCTGGTGCAGGAGTCCCCGTCGAACCTCTCCGCGCTGCGCCGGCGCCTGCGGCTGCGCCGACCCGGCTCGTACTTCACGATGGCCAGCGGGGGCCTAGGGTACGGCCTGCCGGCGGCGGTCGGCATAGCCCTGGCTCAACGCCACACCGGCATGCACCGACCGGTGGTTGCGGTGATCGGGGACGGTGCCTTCCACTACTCCGTGCAGGCCCTGTGGACCGCCGCCCAGCTGCGGCTGCCGCTGGTCGTGATCGTCCCGGTCAACCAGCAGTACGCCATCCTCAAGTCCTTCGCCGAGCTGAAACACACCCCCGGGGTACCCGGGCTGGATCTTCCCGGCATCGACATCAGCGCGGTGGCCCGTGGCTACGGCTGCGCCACCACAGTGGTCGAGACCCCCGAGCACCTGGGTGAGGCCCTCGACCTCGCCCTGCGCGCGGAGGGCCCGACCGTGCTGCCGGTACCCATCCGGACGGACATCCCCCCGCTGCTCTGAGGGGTCAGTTGCCGCCGACCCGTAGCGGCGCGCCGGTGAGGGCGTCCAGGACGGGTCGGGTGCCCAGCGGCTCCTTCAAGGTCACCTCGACCTCCTCCAGCTTCAGCATGGCGTCGCAGACGTCCGTGGAACGCACCACCGAGCCGCCCACCACCACGAGGTCCTCCCGTTCCTGCACCAGCGGGGTGATCTCGGAGTCGCAGCTGCCGACCCCCAGCCGGAAGGCCAGCCTCGTCCCGTCGACCTCGATGATGTTCTGCGCGGCCACCAGCCCCTCCGGAGCGGAGTCGGAGGGGACGACCGGGTCGGGCACCCTACCGACCGCCTGCGGCGCGACCGCGGTGGTGGCCACCACGGCGCCGATCTCCTCCACGGTGAACAGCCAGGCCGGCACCTGTGCCTCGCCACGGTTGGTGTGCAGCGGCGCGGTCCCCAGTTCGACCTTGCTGATGGTGAGTGCTACACACTCGCCCTGGGGGCGGCTGCTGACCGTGCCGTCCGGGTCGCCACCAGGGGCGGGCGGCGGCGGAACCTCGGGCTTCTTCGCCCCCGGGCAGGAGGGCGGCTCGACGCCGTTGGTGAGGGTCCGGAAGGCTTCGTCGGCGTCGACCAGCGGTACCCGCAGTTCCCCGTCCGGGAAGCGGATGGTGCCCGAGTCGGGCTGCCGGGCCGGCAGATCGGCCGGCTTGCGGTACCAGCCGGCCTGGAACGCCGTCTGGGTGGCGGGGGTGAAGTCAGCCTCGCCGATCAGCAGGGTGGGGTCCTGAAGGGGGATGTAGCCGGTGCTCCAGCCGGGCCCGGGGCGCCACCCCTCGGCCACCGCGGTGGCCCGCCGGTCGAAGGGGTCCTGGTCCTGGTCCTGGTCCTGGTCGGAGGGGAGGGGACCGGTCGGGCCGGTGCCTGCCGGTGCACAACCGGCTACGACGATCATCAGGGGCAGGCCCAACCGGGCGGCGAGACGACGCATACCTGCTCTGACGGGCCTACCCGGCACCAGGTTCCCTGACAAGATCGATTCCTTCCGGGGAGACACGACTGCGCGCCCCGGCCGGATGGCCGGGGCGCGCAGTTCAGGTGGTGGAGGTGCCGGGAATCGAACCCGGGTCCTTCGCCGCCTTGTCAGGGCTTCTCCGAGCGCAGCTCGCTGTGCCTCTACTCGGCCCCTCCGATCACGCGAGCGAGTCGGTGTGACGGGCCCAGTCGCTGATTAATCTCGCCGCACGGACCCCGCGACCGGGTCCGGTTGGCCAGCCTTCTAGCTGATGCCGGCTAACTGGGTCGAAGGCACTCCCAGGCCGACAGACTCACTACTCGCCTCAGGCGGCGAGAGCGAAGTCAGCGCGATTGCTCTTGGCGCTTATTGTTTTCCGACGAACGATTCTCGAGACGACGTCGGCTTCCTCGGCTCGCTTCCCCTGCCGCAACGTACGAAGTCGAAACCAGTCACCCCCTCGACGGGCCGCCATCTTCCGGCGGCTCTGACAAGCGTAACGCCTGCCGCAACCGGATTCATCCCGAGGTCAGGTCGCCGACACCAGGGATGAATGAACCGGACAAACTACTCACTCATGCCTTTGCCGCGTCGGCCGACCGCCCGTTGGATCTCCCGGTCCGCGTCCCGCTTGGCCAGGTCCTGGCGCTTGTCGTACGCCTTCTTGCCCTTGGCCAGGCCGATCTCCACCTTGGCCCAGCCGTCGGAGAAGTAGACCTGCAACGGCACCAGGGTCAGCCCGCCCTCCCGGGCCTTGCCGATCAGCCGGTCGATCTCCAACCGCTTGAGCAGCAGCTTGCGGGTACGCCGGGGCTCATGGTTGGTCCAGGTGCCCTGGGTGTACTCCGGGATGTGCATGCCGTGCAGATACAGCTCGCCGTCGCGTTCCTGGGCGAAGGCGTCGACCAACGAGGCCCGCCCGGCCCGCAGTGACTTCACCTCGGTGCCGGTCAACGCCATGCCTGCCTCGTACGTGTCGAGGATGGCGTAGTCATGACGGGCCTTCTTGTTGGAGGCGACGACCTTGCGCCCCTTCTCCCGTGGCATCGCCGCGCCACCTCCTTTCCCCTAGCCCACTGCCCTCGGCGGCCTGGCGGCCGGAGAGCGGAGATCATGCTACCCGAATGACAAGGGCCCTTCCGCGCGGTTTGTTCCCGCTCCGAAGGGCCCTCGCGAAGGTCGTACCGAAAACTAGACCCGCAGGTAGAAGCGGAGGGTGACCCAGGCGGTGATCGCGCTGATCAGACCACCGACGCCGGCCATCACTGGGAAGGTCAGCAGCACCTCGCTCCAACTGACCGGGGCGAACAGCCCTTGCAGGGCGCTCAGGGCGTCGTCGAAGAGGAACTTCTTCAACGCCACCAGGGCCCCGAGGCCGAGCAGCGAGCCGATCAGGCCGGCGACCACGGCTTCCAGGACGAATGGTGCCTGGATGAACCAGTTCGAGGCGCCGACCAGCTTCATGACGGCCACCTCGCGCCGCTTGCTGTACGCGGCCACCTGGATCGTGTTGGCCACCAGCAGCAACGCTGCCACCGCCATCGCGATGGCGGCGGCCAGTGCGACGTTCTGTCCGGCGGTGAACAGGTTGAAGATCTTGTCGAGCACCTGACTCTGGTCGACCACCTGATCGACCCCGGCGGCCGAGGAGTACTGCTCCGAGATCGACTTGTACTGCTCCGGGTCCACCAGGTTCAGCCGGTACGACTCGGGCAACTGGTCCGCCTTGACCGCGCTGAGCAGGTCCGGCGAGTCCCGGAACATCTCCTGGAAGCGCTGGTACGCCTCGTCCTTGTTGACGTAGGTGACCTGCGAGATCAGCGGGTCGGCCTCCAGCCGGGAACCCAGTGAGGTGCGTTCCTCCTCGGAGATGTCGGTCTTGAGGAAGATCGACACCTGGATGTTCTCGAAGTACAGGTCCTTCATGTCAGCGACCTTGGTGTAGATCAGGCCGCTGGCGCCGAGCATGGTCAGCGAGACGCCCAACGTGATGATCATCGCGATGGTCATCGTCACGTTGCGCCACAGTCCGACCAGTACCTCGGACAGGACGTATTTCATCCGCATCGGGATATTCCTCCGGCTCTCCGGCGTGAGGTGTTCGTCGTCAGATCGGGGTGCGCTGGGTTCGCCAGGTCACCCGTAGACGCCGCGGGCCTGGTCGCGGACGATGCGGCCGCTCTCGATCTCGATGACCCGGCGGCGCATCTGGTTCACGATGTTGGAGTCGTGCGTGACCATCACGACGGTCGTGCCGGTGCGGTTGATCCGGTCCAGCAGTCGCATGATTTCGATGGAGGTGTCCGGGTCCAGGTTTCCGGTCGGCTCGTCGGCCAACAGGATCAGGGGACGGTTCACGAACGCCCGGGCCACCGCCACACGCTGCTGCTCACCACCGGAGAGCTCGTGCGGGTAGCGGTGCTCCTTGCCACCGAGCCCGACCAGCTCCAACACCTCCGGCACGACCCGGCGGGCCACCGCCTTGGTCTTGCCGATCACCTCGAGCGCGAAAGCCACGTTCTCGTACGCGGTGCGGTTGGGCAGCAGCCGGAAGTCCTGGAAGACGCAGCCGATCGAGCGGCGGAAGTGCGGGCGCTTCCAGGACCGCATCGAGGTGACGTCCTTGCCGTTGACGACGACGCGACCCTTGTTGGGGGTCACCTCGTGCAGCAGCATCTTGATGATCGTGGACTTGCCGGAGCCGGATGGGCCGATGAAGAAGACGAACTCGCCCTTGTCGATCGACACGGACACGTTGTCGAGCGAAGGCCGCGACGCCTTCGGGTACGTCTTCGTCACTTGCTCAAGCTGAATCACGGGTGGTGAGTCTACGCCGTGTAACTGTCGTGCCAAGTCCTACGCCCCGCGATTGCGGGGTGAGTCATTGATCCCGCACGTCATGTGGAGATCGATGACGCACTCCGCCCACGATCGGTCACGCAGCGTCGCCGGCGAGTTGCTGCTGCTTGCGCCAGCGGATACCGGCCTCGATGAAGGAATCGAGCTCACCGTCGAAGACCGCACTGGGGTTACCGGTCTCCTGCTCGGTACGCAGATCCTTCACCATCTGATACGGGTGCAGCACGTACGAGCGCATCTGGTCGCCCCAGGAGCCCGCCGCGTCGGTCTTCAGGCCGGCCATCTTGGCCTGCTCCTCCTGGCGCTTGCGCTCCAACAGCCGGGCCTGCAGCACCCGCAGCGCGGAGGCCTTGTTCTGCAGCTGCGACTTCTCGTTCTGGCAGGTCACCACGATGCCAGTGGGGATGTGGGTGATCCGGACCGCCGAGTCGGTGGTGTTGACGCTCTGCCCACCCGGCCCGGACGAACGGTAGACGTCGATCCGCATCTCGTTCTCGGGGATGTCGATGTGGTCGGTCTGCTCCACCACCGGCAGCACCTCGACCCCGGCGAAGCTGGTCTGCCGACGGCCCTGGTTGTCGAAGGGGCTGATCCGGACCAGCCGGTGGGTGCCGGACTCCACGCTCAGCGTGCCGTAGGCGTAGGGCACCTTCACCGTGAAGGTGGCCGACTTGAGGCCCGCCTCCTCGGCGTACGAGGTCTCGTAGACCTCGGTCGGGTAGCCGTGCCGCTCCGCCCAGCGCAGGTACATCCGCAGCAGCATCTCCGCGAAGTCCGCCGCGTCCACCCCACCGGCGCCGGCCCGGATGGCCACCAGGGCCTCCCGGGAGTCGTACTCGCCGGAGAGCAGGGTGCGGACCTCCATCTCCTGGATGGCCTTGGTCAGCCCGGCGACCTCGGACTCGACCTCGGAGAGCACTCCCGAGTCGGCCTCCGCCTCGGCCAGTTCCAGCAGCACATTGGCGTCGTCGAGCCGGGCGCGCAGGCTACCCAGCTTGTCGATCTCGCCGTTGACGTACGACAGCTGCGAGGTCACCTGTTGGGCCCGGGCCTGGTCGTCCCACAGATCCGGGGCGGAGGCCTGCTCTTCCAGGCGCGCCTTGTCCGCCCGCAGGCGGTCCAGGTCGAGCACCGCCTCGATGTTGCGCAGGGTGGCGTCGAGATCCTTGAGCTGGTCGGCGTAATCGGCAGCTGTCACGACAGACAAGGGTACTGCTCGGAGGAGGAGTGAGCTTGCGAGCCCCGCACTCCGAGCCAAAACAGGAACTGATCAGCTGCCGACGGGTGCGCTCTTGAGCCAGGAGAGGGCGGCCTTGTGGTACGCCACGGCGAACTCCAGCGCGCTGGCGTCGTACATGTCGCCTTCCTTGCGCGCGTTCTTGACCTGCTCGCGTACCCGGGCCAGGGCTTCGGTGTGGTATTCGTTCGCCGCGACCTGGAGGCTTTTCAGCTGGGTCGCGGAGTGCAGCTGCCCGAAGGCGATCCGCAGGGCGATCGGGTTGCGGATGGTGTCCCGCCCCGGGTCCTCGGCCAACCATCGGGAGAAGGTCCGCTTTCCCGCTGCCGTGATCGCGTACGGTTGGCTCATCCGCGGCCCGGGTTTACCCAGCCGGACCAGGCCTTTCTCGGCCAACACCGGCAACTCGCGGTAAACCTGACTGCGGGTCATCGACCAGTACGGCGCCAGTCGGCGCTCGGCGGCGGCCATCAACTGGCCACCTGTCATGGGGCCCTCGTGGAGCAGCCCGAGCAGGGCCGCCGCCGTGGGGTTGACTCCGGAATCCGCCATGCCCTTCACGCTGCCACTTTGCCGGGCCGCCGTCCAGGATTTCACCGTTTCGCCACCCAATGGGGTTTCCTATGTGCACTGTCGGTGCGCGACGGTCCACCGGTGGCCCGGGCGCGGACCCCACCATGAGCCCCATTCCGGCAGCGGCGGTGTTAAAAAGGACCCCTTCCTATGCACCAGGCGTTAAGAAGGGGCCCTTCCTTACACCTCAGTGCATGTGGGGGTAGGTGTGGTCGGTGGGGGGTACGAAGGTCTCCTTGATGGTCCGGGGGGAGGTCCACCGGAGCAGGTTGTGCCAGGAGCCGGCCTTGTCGTTGGTGCCGCTGGCCCGGGAACCACCGAAGGGCTGCTGCCCGACCACCGCGCCGGTCGGCTTGTCGTTGATGTAGAAGTTGCCGGCCGCGTACCGCATCTTCTCGGCCACCGCGTCGACCACCCGGCGGTCGGTGGCGAAGATCGACCCGGTCAGGGCGTACGGCGCGATCGACTCGGCCTGGGTGATCACCTCGTCGAAGCGGCTGTCGTCGAAGACGTGCACGCCGAGGATCGGCCCGAAGTACTCCGTGGTGAAGGTCTCGTGGGCCGGATCGTCGCATTCGAAGATCGTCGGACGGACGAACCAGCCGACCGAGTCGTCCGCGGTGCCCCCGGCGATGACCCGGCAACTGTCGTCGTTCGAGACCAGGTCCAGGGCGGCGGTGTGCCGGGCGAAGGCCTTGTCATCGATGACCGCCCCGCCGAAGTTGCGGAAGTCGGTCACGTCGCCGTAGGTCAGGCTGTCCGCGGTGGCGGCCAGCCGGTCCCGCAGGCCCCCCTCCCAGATCGACCGGGGGATGTACGCCCGGGAGGCCGCGGAGCACTTCTGCCCCTGGTATTCGAAGGCCCCCCGGATCAGGGCGGTGTGCAGGGCGTCGACATCGGCGCTGGAGTGCGCCACCACGAAGTCCTTGCCGCCGGTCTCCCCGACCAGCCGGGGATAGCCCCGGTAGCGGGCGATGTTCTCGCCCACCGTGCGCCACAGGTGCTGGAAGACCCGGGTGGAGCCGGTGAAGTGGATGCCGGCCAGGTCGGGGTCGGCCAGGACCACCTCGGAGACCTCCTCGCCCCGCCCGGTGACCATGTTGATCACTCCCGGGGGCAGGCCGGCCGCCTCGAACAGCCGCATGGTGAAGTGCGCCGAGAACTGCTGGGTCGGGCCCGGCTTCCAGACCACGGTGTTGCCCATCAGGGCCGGGGCCGCGGGCAGGTTGCCCGCGATGGCGGTGAAGTTGAACGGGGTGATCGCGTAGACGAAGCCCTCCAGGGGGCGGTGGTCGAACCGGTTCCACACCCCGGGGGAGGAGATCGGCTGCTCGGCGAGCAGCCTGCGGGCGAAGTGCACGTTGAACCGCAGGAAGTCGATGAACTCGCAGGCCGCGTCGATCTCCGCCTGCTGAACGGTCTTCGACTGGCCGAGCATGGTGGCCGCGTTCAGGGTGTCGCGCCAGGGGCCGGCGAGGAGTTCGGCGGCGCGCAGGAAGACCGCGGCCCGCTCCTCGAAGGGCAGCGCCCGCCATCCCGGTGCCGCGTCCTTGGCGGCCTTGACCGCGGCCTGGGCGTCGTCGTGGGTGGCGTGCCCGGTGACCCCCAGTACGTGGGCGTGCCGGTGCGGCTGCACCACCTGGATCGACTCGCCGCCGGCCATCCGCTGTTCGCCCGCGATGGTCATCGGCAGCTCGATCTGCTCGGCGGCCAGCTCGGTGAGGCGCCGGCGGAGCCGTTCGGTTTCGGCACTGCCCGGCTCGTAGGTGCGCACCGGCTCGTTGTGCGGCTCGGGTACGGAGAACACGGCGTCCATCAGGGCTCCTGGCGATCTCGACGACGGTGGCGAAGCCGGTCCCAGGGTTGGCGGGACCTGGATTCCATCTTTCCACGCCCAGCTGTCCCGGATCCTCCCCCGGCCAGCACCCCACCATAGATCTGGAGGCTGTTGAGACGATTTGACAGTGATTCGTACCCACAGGGCCGGGCAGACCGAAGGAAGCTAGATCATCTCTGCGATTCGCAGGGGTCGGTTCCCTCCCCCACCGGGCCGCGTACGCTGGATTGCCGGTGAGGTGCCCGGGCCAGGTCGCCGGGTCCGGCGGCGAAGGGGAGACCATGAGCAAGCAGCCCGGTGGGCCGACCGCCGCGCAGCCCGAACGACCGCAGGCCACCGACCCCACGGCGGCCGAGGAGCAGGCCCTTCCCGCCGACGACTCCGCCGGATCGCCGCCCTCCGCGCCGGGCACCCTGGTGCTGGCCCTGTTGGCGGCCGGCTGGCTGGCCGCGATGCTCTGGTCCACCCGGGAGGCGATCAGCTCGGCCACCGCCGGGGTCACCGCGATCAGCCTGTCCGCCTTCGCCCTGCCCGGGGTGATCTCGGCTGCCCTGGTGGCAGGTGCCGCGGTGGGCCTGGCAGCTGGCGAGCCGGTCACCCGCCGGGGCGATCGGGCCACCCTGCGCTTCGCGGTGGCGGTCGGCGCCGGCCTGCTGGTCGGGCTCGCCGCTGCCCTGGCCATCAGCCTCAGCTACGCCGACAACACCACCACCCGCACGATCGCCGGTACGACCGCCGCCGCGGCGGTCATCGGCGGCGCGCTGGCCGGTGCCCGCAACGGCGCGGTGGTCGGTGCCGTCGCCTCCGCCGCTCTGGGCACCCTGGTCTTCGTCGTGGGGTTCAGTGTCGCCCGGGCTCCGCTGTTCGACCTGTTCGGTGCGGGAGACAGCCAGCAGTCGGTGATCACCGCCGCCACCTGGGTCTCGCGTACGGAGTCGCTGCTCGCCGGTCTGCTCGCCGGGTTCCTGGCCTTCGGCTATCTGACCTGGGCCCGACGGCGTGCCGCCCGCCGCGACACCCCCGTCACCGCCCTGCGCTGGCCGGTGTACCTGATCGCCGGGGCCGGCCCCGGCCTGCTGCTGCTGGTCGCCGAGGTGATCATCCGGGTCGGTGGGCGTTCCCTGATCGACCTGGCCGCCGCCCTGAGCGAGGCGGACGCGGTGGCCCAGACCTCCATGGGCACCTCCCGGGTCGACAACGGGATCTGGGTGCTGTTCGTGGGTGCCCTCACCGCCATGATCGTCTTCGGCCGCACCCTGAGCCCGACCCCGGAGACCGACCCCGCCGAGGCCGACGCGGTGCGCTGAGGGTCACCCCTGGTCGGTGGCGTCGCGCAGCAGGAGATCCAACTCGCTGGGGTCGTACCACTCAAGCTCGTGGTCCTCGGCCCCGTCGACCGTGAACTGGGCGTCCGGATCGCCGGCCAGGGCCTCCTCCACCACCTGCACCGCGGCGGCGACATCCGGTACGGCGTCGGCACCGTCCACATGCAGGGCCGCCACGGCCTTGACCGGCACCGCCCCGTGCAGTTCCACCACGCTGGAACCCAGTTCACCCTCGCCACGGCCGATCGCCGAGGCGGGCAGGTCCGCCGAGACCACCACCCGCCGACGCGGGGCGGCGGGATCGTGGCGGAGCAGTTGCAGGGCGTCCTGGGCGGCGCGGGTGAAGGCCACGTACTCCAACTCCTCCTCGTCGCCCTCGGCGTACCACTCGCGCAGCATCGGGGTCACGGCGTGCGCCTGCGACACGGCCAGGCCGTGCTCGGGAAGCATGGTCAGCATCGGTACGGTCGCCGGCAGGTACACCCGGACAAGCTCGTCAGTCACCGTTGGTCTCCCGCTCTGCTCCGGTCGGCGACTCCGCCGCGAAGGGCGCACGATCACCCGTACGCCCTGAACGTCATACACCCCGGACCCGCCCGGTGGAAGCTCGGCGGGGCCCGGTGTGTCGGAGTCGGCATCTCCGATGGCATGCTCAGAGGTCGCCTCGAAGTCAGTCCTCGATGGCAAACTAAAGCAAACGACACCAACCCGGGGAGTTCTCGTGGAGCCCAGGTTCCTGCTCCTGTCCGACGTGGCCGCCGAGCTGAACGTGTCGGACTCGCAGGTCTACCACATGGTGCGCAGCGGCGAGCTGCCCGCGATCAAGATCGGCGGCCGGGGCCAGTGGCGGGTCGAGCGCTCCCGGCTGGAGGAGTACATCCAGCAGAAGTACGCGGAGACCGCCGAGTGGGTGCGTGGCAATCCGCTGGCCGAGCGCGACCCGGAGTAACCACATCACCCTCCAGCCATTGACCGAGGGCTCTGCCTTGCTCAAGAATGAGGCCCATCGAAAGCAAACGAAGGCAAACGTAGGGTTTTTGGCGCTGAGAGGTAGAGGGCAGGCGATGATCGATCCCCGGCGACCTGGGCCCAGCCGACCCCCGGTGCGGCTGCGGCCGGCCCCCGCGTACGACCCACCCTTCGTCGACGAGGGCAGCGAATGGCCCGGACCCGCTGACGGTCAACTGGCCCTGGACCTCTTCTCCGCCCCGCACTGGTCCCCTGGCAGCGGCCCGGCACGCCCACCCCACCAGCGGGTCACCGTCCGCCCGACCCCGGCCCGGCCCGGCCGCGATCCGGTCCGGCAACTACCGCCGGGGGCCCTGACCACCGCCACTCCGGGAGCCACCCGGGTGGCCCACCGCTTCGTGGCCAGCTGCATCGAGGTGTTCAACGGCTTCCGTCCCCCGGTGCAGTTGCGCCGTCAGCTCGATCCCGCGCGCTGCGCCCACCTGCTGCCCGAACTGGCCCGCGGCAGCGCCCGGGCGGTCGGGACGCGGCGCCGCACCCCCCGCCCCGGTCTGCGACTGCGCCGCCTGCGGGTCTGCGAACCCCGTCCGAACGCCATCGAGGCCGCCGCCGTGCTCACCGGGGTCGTCGACGCCAGCTGGGCCATGGCCCTGCGGCTGGAGCACCGCCGCGGCACCTGGCTCTGCACCGACCTGCGGATCCTCTGACCACCGGGGGCCTGCACGCCGAAGCCCCGGCCACCGCTGACGCGGTTGCCGGGGCTTCGTTCAGTGCCTCTCAGTCGGCGGAGCCGCCGGGGGCACCGTGGCAGCGCTTGTACTTGCGGCCGGAGCCGCAGGGGCACGGCGCGTTGCGGGAGGGGCCGTTGCCGGCCGAGGCCTGCCCGTTGGCCGCCGTCTGCCGAGCCGTGCTGGAGGCCACCCCGGCACCCCGCAGGCCGCCGGCCTGACGCTGGGGAGCCGCCGGGGCGGTCTGCCCGGGAGCCGCCGGTGCGCCGGGCACCGGGCCACCGATGCCCAGGGCCGGGGCCCGCTGGTCGTCGCGCTGCACGGCCACCCCACCGGCACCGGCCTCACCGTCGATGGTCGGGGCGGAGTACTGCAGGCCCTGCTGCTGCGGGGCGCGAGCCAGACCCTTGGCGCGGATCTCCACCGGCTTGTCCAGCAGCTGAACTTCCTCGGCCTCAGCCTCGGGCTCGTTGACCTGCACCTCGAGGTTGAAGAGGAAGCCGACCGTCTCCTCCTTGATGCCGTCCATCATGGTGGCGAACATCGCGAAGCCCTCGCGCTGGTACTCCACCACCGGGTCCCGCTGGGCGTACGCCCGCAGGGTGATGCCCTCCTGGAGGTAGTCCATCTCGTAGAGGTGCTCACGCCACTTGCGGTCGATGACCTGGAGCAGCACCATCCGCTCCAACTGCCGGGTGCCCTCGGCGCCTAGCTGCTCCTCCCGACGGTCGTACGCGGCGTGCGCGTCCGCCCGCAGTCGGGAGACCAGGAAGTCGGCGTCGATGCCGGCCCGGGAGCCGCCGGCCTCCTCCTCCATCTCCTCGATGGTGATGCCCACCGGGTAGAGCTGCTTGAGGCTGGTCCAGAGCTGCTCGAGATCCCATTCCTCGGCGTAGTTCTCCGAGGTGGCGCCCTGAACGTACGCCTCGATCACGTCGTCGATCATGTTGCGGACCTGCTCGGAGAGGTCCTCTCCGTTGAGCACCCGCAGCCGCTCGGCGTAGATCACCTGGCGCTGCTTGTTCATGACCTCGTCGTACTTGAGGACGTTCTTGCGGATCTCGGCGTTCTGCCCCTCGATCTGGGCCTGGGCGCTCTTGATCTGGCGGGTGACCATCTTCGACTCGATGGGCACGTCCTCCGGGATGTTGAAGCGCTCCATGACCGCCTCGACCGCGCCGGAGCGGAACCGCTTCATCAACTCGTCCTGAAGCGACAGGTAGAAGCGCGACTCACCCGGGTCACCCTGCCGGCCGGACCGACCACGCAGCTGGTTGTCGATGCGTCGGGACTCGTGCCGCTCCGTGCCCAGCACGTAGAGCCCACCGGCGGCGGCGACCTCATCGGCCTCCGCTTCGCAGGCCTGCTTCCACTTCGGCAGGACCTCCTCCATCGCCTTGTCGTACTCCTCGGCGTTCTCCACCGGGTCCAGACCACGCTGGCGCAGCTCGCTGGCGGCGAGGAACTCGGCGTTGCCGCCGAGCAGAATGTCCGTGCCTCGACCGGCCATGTTGGTGGCCACCGTGACCGCGCCCTTGCGACCGGCCTGGGCGACGATCTCCGCCTCCCGGGCGTGGAACTTGGCGTTCAGCACGGAGTGCGGGATGCCCCGGCGGCGCAGCAGCTGGGAGAGGATCTCGGAGTTCTCCACCGAGACCGTGCCGACCAGCACGGGCTGCCCGGCCTGGTGACGCTCGGCGATGTCCTCGATGACCGCGTTGAACTTGGCCTTCTCGGTCTTGTAGATGACGTCGGCCCGGTCCTGCCGGACCATCGGCCGGTGGGTCGGGATGGTCACCACACCGACCTTGTAGACCTTGTTGAACTCCCCCGCCTCGGTCTGGGCCGTACCGGTCATGCCGGAGAGCTTGTCGTAGAGGCGGAAGTAGTTCTGGAGGGTGATGGTGGCCAGGGTCTGGTTCTCCTGCTTGATCTCCACCCCCTCCTTGGCCTCGATCGCCTGGTGCATGCCCTCGTTGTAGCGGCGACCGTGCAGGATGCGGCCGGTGAACTCGTCGACGATCAGGACCTCACCGTCGCTGACGATGTAGTCCTTGTCGCGCTTGTACAGCTCCTTGGCCTTGATGGCGTTGTTCAGGTAGCCGACCAGCGGAGTGTTCACCGACTCGTACAGGTTGTCGATGCCGAGCCGGTCCTCGACCTTGGCCACACCGCGCTCGGTGACCGCGATGGTGCGCTTGGCGTAGTCGACCTCGTAGTCGCCCTCGCCGTCCTTGCCGGCCTGGAGCCGGGCCACCACGGCGGCGAACTCGCCGTACCAGCGGGCGGAGTGCTCGGCCGGGCCGGAGATGATCAGCGGGGTCCGGGCCTCGTCGATCAGGATGGAGTCGACCTCGTCGACCACGGCGAAGTTGTGGCCCCGCTGGACCAGCTCCTCCTTCGACCAGGCCATGTTGTCGCGCAGGTAGTCGAAGCCGAACTCGTTGTTGGTGCCGTAGGTGATGTCACACTCGTACGCCGCGCGGTGCTCGGCGGCCGGGCGGTTGGGCAGCACCACACCGACGGTCAGGCCGAGGAACTGGTGCACCCGACCCATCCAGGCCGCGTCACGCTGGGCCAGGTAGTCGTTGACCGTGACCACGTGCACGCCCTTGCCGGACAGCGCGTTGAGGTAGACCGGCATGACCGAGGTCAGGGTCTTACCCTCACCGGTCTTCATCTCGGCGATGTTGCCGAAGTGCAGCGCCGCGCCGCCCATCACCTGGACGTCGTACGGCCGCTGGCCGAGCACCCGCGCCGCCGCCTCCCGGCAGACCGCGAACGCCTCGGGCAACAGGTCGTCCAGGGTCTCGCCTTCGGCGAGCCGCTCCCTGAACTGCTCGGTCATGCCGCTCAGCTCTTCGTCGGTGAGGTTGACGTAGTCGTCCTCGATCGAGTTGACGGCAGCGGCGATCGCCTTCAGCCGGCGCACCATGCGCCCTTCGCCCGCGCGAAGGACCTTTTCCAGAATCGACACGGATCAACGCTCCCCTAGACAGTCTCGAACCATCGTAGGCGTTTCATCGGGCCAATGGTCACTGGTGGCGACCCTCGGCCATCGCGAAACCGACATAACGCGCGACGCTCCAGGCTACGCGCCCGGTTTACCCGTTACGCCGTGGGCGAACGATCCGGCACGATGGGTCAGATGGACCCCGTGGAGATCACCGAGGCCGGACTGGCCCTCCGGCCGTGGCGGCCTACCGACGCCGACGACCTGTATCACGCCTGCCAGGATCCGGAGATCCAGCGCTGGATCGACGTCCCCCGACCCTACCGGCCGCAGGACGCGCAACGGTTCATAGCGGGCCGCTCGCGCCAGTGGGCGGAGGGCACGGCAGCCGCCTTCGCGGTCTGTGACCCCGCCACCGGTCGACTCCTGGGCGCCTGCGACCTGCAGAGAATCGATCAGGACCACCAACTCAGCGAGATCGGCTACTGGACCGCCCCGTGGGCGCGCGGTCAGGGCGTGGCCGTCCGCGCCGTACGGGCCCTGGCCCGATGGTCCTTCACGGAGCTGAACCTGCGCCGGCTGCTCTGGACCTCCCTCGCCGGCAACTACCCCGCCCGGCTGGTCGCCCTGCGCAGCGGTTTCCGGATCGAGGGGCGGCTGCGCGCGGCCGACCCGGCACGCGGCAGCTACGAGTGGTTCGGCTCGCTGCTGCCCGGCGAGGTACCGGCCCCCGACGAGATCGGTCCGGCCGGCCCGGGCACCCTGGAGGCCCGCCGGGCCACCGTCTTCGGTCGCCCCCAGCCCACGATCTTCGCCAGCACCCCACGGCGCGAGCTGCGGCTCCGTCCGATGGAGGAACGTGACCTGGCGGCATTGGTGATCACCTGCCAGGACCCGGAGACCCTGCGGTGGACCACCGTCCCGGATCCCTACGACCGGTCGGCGGCCGAGTCCTTCCTGATCCACTGCCAGGACTGCTGGGCGGGCGGCACCGCGGCCTACTATGTGATCGCCGACGAACAGGATCACTACGCCGGCTCGATCGACCTGCGGCTGTCCCCCACCGATCCCCTGCTGGCCGACGTCGGCTTCATGACCGCGCCACATGCCCGGGGCCGGGGTTACCAGACGGCGGCGCTGGCCGCGCTGGCCACCTGGGGTTTCGCCACCCTCGGGCTGGCCCGCATCGAATGGCGGGCGAACGTCGGCAACCTGGCCTCCCGCCGGGTCGCCGAGCGGGCCGGCTTCACCATGGAGGGCACCGCCCGGGGTCTGCTGAACCACCGTGGCACCCGGGCCGACGCGTGGATCGGTGCTCTGCTGGCCGAGGATCTGGCCACAGCCGGCGGTGCGGCACGCGGCAACGGTCGACCGGGCCGGGTGACGGCATGACCGCCGAGTCCATCGAGGCCCACGGGGTATGGCTGCGGCCGTACCGTCTGGACGACCTGGCCGATGTCGTAGCCGGCTGCGCCGACCCGGTGACCCAACGTTTCCTGGACGGGCTGCCCCGCCCGTACACCGAGGCCGACGCCCGGCGCTGGATCACCGAGGGTGCCCCGGCGCTGGCCGCCTCGGGTGGTGCCGCGTACGCCGTCGCCGATCCGGCCACCGACCGGCTGCTCGGCTCGGTGGGGCTGAGTAACCCGCTGCCCCAGCGGCGGCAGGCCGAGATCGGCTACTGGGTGCGGCCGGGGGCACGGGGTCGCGGGGTGGCCACGGCGGCCACCCGGGCGTTGGCCGAACACGCCTTCGCCGACGGCATCGACCGGCTGGAACTGCTCACCAGGCTGGAGAACGTGGCCAGCCAGCGGGTCGCGGTGGCGGCCGGTTTCCGACCCGAGGGGGTACGCCGACGTGGCGGCCTGGCCCCCGGTGGCAGCCGGCCCGACCTGGCGGTCTGGGCGCGGCTGGCCGACGATCCGCCCGGGCCGTACCCCCGCCCGCTGCCCGACCTGCCCGAGGGGCGACTCACCGACGGGGTGATCGTGCTCCGGCGGTTGGAGCCCGAGGACACCGACGAGATGTACCGCCTGAACACCAGCCCGGGGGTGGTGTCCTCCCGGGTGCCACCGGGCCCGCCCACCCGGGAAGAGATCGCCGGGCGTGGTCTCGGCGCGGCCCACCAGTGGCTGGTCGGCACGGTCGCGGCGATGACCATCCTCGACGCGGCCTCCGGGACGGTGGCCGGGTCCTGCATGCTGCTGCACGACCAGCGCGCCGGGCAGGGGATGCTGGGCTACAGCCTGTTCCCGCAGTGGCGGGGGCGCGGCTACGCCACCCGGGCGGTGCGGCTGCTGGCCCGGTGGGGTTTCGCGCAGGTCGGCCTGGCCCGGGTGTGGGCCGGCACCCTGCCGGAGAACCTGGCCTCCCGGCGGGTGCTGGAACGGGCCGGCTTCCAGTACGAGGGGCTGTTGCGCTCCCTGCTACCCGGCGTGGAGGGCGACCGGCGGGACTCGACCGTGTACGGGCTGCTCCCCGGCGAACTGGTGGACTGAGCGCCTGAGCGCGGCGCGGGCCGGGGCGCTGCCCCGACCCGCGCCGACCTCGGTCAGATGTCGAGCGAGATGATGCCGTAGTCGTAGGCGTGCCGTCGGTAGACGACACTGGGGCGACCGGATTCCTTGTCCTGGAACAGGTAGAAGTCGTGGCCGACGAGTTCCATCTGGAACAGCGCTTCGTCGACGGTCATCGGCTGGGCCGGGTGCACCTTCTCCCGGGCGATGTGCCACGGCTGGTCGTCGTACTCGTCCTCCTCGGCGCGTTCGGCGACCGCGGTGGCCCCCGGTGCGCTCAGGGCGGCGGAGAACATGTCGGCGACCGGCAGGCCGGCGGTGGCGGCGGCGACCGATACCGGCGGGCGGCCCCGGTGTACGCGACGCCGGTCAGCGGCGCGGCGCAGGCGGGCGTCGAGCTTGGCGATGGCCGTGTCCAGCGCGCTGTAGAAGTCGCTCGTGCAGGCCTCGGCCCGGATCACCGGGCCCCGGGAGAAGCAGGTGATTTCCACTCGCTGGCAGTGGTCGGCCTGGCGCGGATTGCGCTCGTGGAAAAGCTCCACCTCGGCCCGGATAAGTTTGTGGTCGTAACGTTCGATCTTCGCCAGTTTTTCGGCTACGTGCACCCGGTAATGATCCGGCACTTCGACGTTACGGCCCTTGACCACGATGTCCACGTGACCTCCCTCGTTCGGACGGTCTTTGCTCCGAGAACTCCGGTCGCACGTCCGGGGAGGGGTCCCGCTCGGCGTCGACCGGTCAATACGGCTACGCCTCCTCTCACCGCCGGGGTGGGCTAATGATCTCCTACCCTCGACATGCAAACGCTAACTCTTATTTGCTCCCTCGTCATCCCCAGCCGCCGACCCGGGCCGGAATTTTGCAGAGATCACACACGAAGGGGTGAACGGAAACACAATCGGTTACCGCTTGTGCCTTTTTTCGGTAGCCGCAAGAACCGCCGCCACCGAGGGCGACATTCCTGGTACGCGCAGCAATTGACTGATCGCGGCGAGGGTGGACCCGGTGGTGATGATGTCGTCGAGCAGCACCACGGTCACCCCGGGCGGGGTCGGGCCGACACCCGGCCGGACCCGGAAGGCCCCCAGGGCGGTGGCCGCCCGGCCGGCGCTGTCCAGGGTGACCGAATCGGGCCGGGACCTCGCCTGCACCGGCCGCTGCACCCGTACCGGCCAACCCGCCGCGCCCAGCCTGCGGGCGCAGTGCCGGGCCAGCCGCCCCAGATGGTCGCCGTAGCGGGCCCGGGCCGCCGCCGGGGTGTCCGGCACCGGCACCAGCACCAGGGGGCGCACCGATCCGACCGCGGCGGCCACGACCTCGGCCAGCAACGCTCCCAGGGGCCGGGCCAGACCGTGCCGGCCATGATCCTTGTACGCGAGCAGAGTCTCCCGCAACGGCCCGGCGTAGCTGCCCAGGGCGTGACAGGGCGGCAGCCCCAGCGGGGCCGGAACCGGTCGGACCGCCCCGGGACGCAGGGCCCGCAACACGGTCACACATTCCGGACAGACCCCCTGCCGCAGCCGGGAGCTACGCTGCCGACAGCCGGCGCACTCCGTGGGCAGGGCCAGATCGGCCAGATCCGCCCACAGCCCGCCCAGCACTGCCGGCTCAGTAGAGGAAGACCGGTGCGGTGGGATTGCCCGGACGGACCCCGGTCGGCGGGGCGGTGACCTCCTGGACCTGTTCCCGCACGATCCGCTCGAACGGGTTGTTGCGGTAGGTCACCCCGTTGGCCTCGTACATGAAGCTGGCGGCCAGCGGGGAGGTCGGGGTGGCGGGGTGGGCGGCCAGGTGGGTGACCTCGGCACCGGCGTCGTCCCGCAGCCGGGTCTCCAGGGCCCCGTCGACACTGACGTCGTAGATCGCCGGCCGACCGGCGGCCCCGGCCACCAGCAGCCGGCCTTCGGCCCACCAGTCGACCGCGGTCAGCCGGGTCAGGGAGGTGGTCAGGCGTCGGGCCGGCCCGATGGTGGGCACCCCGCCCTCCCAACTGATGGCGGCCACGTACAGGGCGCCGCCGACGATCAGGGCGATCCGGTGCCCGTCCAGGGCGGCGGCCACCGCCTCGACCCGACCCGGCAGGCCGAGCTGCACCGGGCGCATCACCGCCCGGTCGTCGAAGCGGTGCAGCTCGCCGTCGGCGACCACCAGACCGGCCGGCTGATCGCTGTCGGTGCGCAACCAGACCGGCCGACCGATCGCGGTGTGGGTGGGGCCGGCCGTGAAGCTCTCCACCACCTCGCGGCCCCGGCCGACACTGAGCCGCTGCCGGCCCCCGGATGCACCGACCACCAGGGCGGCCAGCACGTCGTCGCCGGCCCGACGCAGCCCCGCGGAGAACACCCCGCGGTTCGCCTCGGCCACCACCGGCACCCGGCCGATCGGCTCGTTGGCCACGGCCAGGGCGTGGACCGCGCCTTCGTACACGCAGAAGCGTCGGCCGTTGTCCTCCAACTGGTAGAGCTGGTTCGCCGTGCGCTGCTCGCCCAGGTCGACGAGCTTGCGGGACTGGTTCAGGATCTTGATCTCCAGGATGCCGTCCAGCTCCAGCAGCGACCAGGCCAGTTGGGTGGCGAACTGCTCCAACCGGACGTCGTCGGCGCCGGGCATGTCGAGATTGACCTCCCACCGGCCGTCAGAGCCGGTGGCATTGTTGATCATCTCGGTGCGGTCGGGCAGCCCGGAGACGCCGACCCGCAGCCAGTCCGAGGGGCCTGCGGTCAACCAGCGGACCACCTCACTGACCCGCCGCTCGGCGGGCACCGCCGAGGAGAGGTACCGCTGGTCGGGCACCAGACGGGTCCGCTCGGAGTTCCAGAAGTAGATGGATTCGGTCTGGTAGTACAGGCGCAGGGCCTCGTCGCTGAGCAGCAGGATGTTCGGTGGCTCGCTGACGTAGAAGCCGGCGTCGTCCTGACCCGCCGGACCGGCGTTGATCAGGCGGAACTCGTAGGTCGTCTCGGTGGCCAGGGGTGGGACGAGCATGCCGTTGGCCCGCAGCAGGCCGACCTGCTGCACGCTGATGGTGACCTTCATGCTGTCGACGTCCGGCTCGATCACCGGGTCGTCGATGAGGCGTACCACCGACAGGGCCACCTCGCTGCCCTGCTTGACCTGAAGGCCACCCCGTTCGGAGGCCGCGATGTACTGCTTGACCCGCTCGTAGGCCCGGTCCGGCTCGCCGGCCGCTGCGGCCAGGAAGTTGCGGACGAAGGCCTCGGCGTCGCTTCCGCTGGCCTCCCGGAGCGGCGGTTCGCTGCCCCGCCCCAGCGACCAACTGGCCTCTGCCGCCGGCCCACGCTGCTCGGTCTGCACCTCGGAGCGGTCCGGAATGCCACAACCGGTGAGCACCAGCACCACCCCGAGCGCACCGCTGAGCACCCGCCGCTTCACGACCCCACCTCCGCGCGCTGCTCGGCGGCCGGCGGAGTCGCCGGCCCGACCGTCAGGGCCCCGTCCGGTCCGGGACCGATGGCCAGCAGGTCCTCCGCAGGCGAGGCACCGAACGGCAGGGCGGCGTCCGCCGGCACCAGCCGCAGCGGCGAGGTGATCAGCCGGTCACCGGCCCGCGCCGGCAGGGTCAGCCGGAACTGGGCACCCTGCCCGGGTGCCCCCCACGCCTCCAGCCAGCCGCCGTGCAGCCGCGCGTCCTCCAGGCTGATCGACAACCCCAGCCCGGTGCCGCCGGTCTGCCGGGCCCGGGAGGGATCGGCCCGCCAGAACCGGTTGAAGACCAACTTCTCCTCGCCGGGCTTGAGCCCGACACCGTGATCCCGGACGGTCACCGCCACCGCGGTCTCGTCCATGCCCAGGGTGATGTGCACCGGCCTGCCCTCGCCGTGTTCGACCGCGTTGCCGACCAGGTTGCGCAGCACCCGCTCTACCCGGCGGGGGTCGATCTCGGCGATCACCGGGGTCGCCGGCAGGTCCAGCTCGATCTCCACACCGACCCGTTCGGCCAGGCCGGAGAGGCGGTCCACCACCCGGTGCACCACCGGCACCAGGTCGGTCGGCTCGGCGTCCAGGACGGCGAAGCCCGCGTCGAACCGGCTGATCTCCAGCAGGTCGGTCAGCAGTTCCTCGAACCGGTCCAACTCGGCCTGCAACAACTCCGCGCTGCGGGCCACGGAGGGCTCGAACCCCTCCCGCTCGGCGAAGATCAGATCGGCTGCCATCCGTACCGTGGTCAGCGGAGTACGCAGCTCGTGTGAGACGTCCGAGGTGAACCGGCGCTGCAACCGCGACATCTCCTCCAACCGCAGGATCTGCCGTTGCAGGTTGGTGGCCATCTGATTGAAGGAGGCCGCCAGCAGGGCCAGATCGTCCTCGCCGTTGACGGCCATCCGCTGGTCGAGCAGCCCGGCGGAGAGCCGCTGGGCGGTGCGGGCCGCGACCCGTACCGGTGTCACCACCAGCCGGGTCACCAGCGCGGCCAGCAGTCCGAGCAGCAGCACCAGGGCCACCCCGGTGGCCACCACGGTGGCCCGCGCCTGGCTGGCGGTGGCGTCCTGCAAGGTCAACGGTACGAAGTAGTAGAGCTCCACCTGGCCGAAACGGGTGGGCACCGGCGAGCCGTACACCAGGTACTTGGTGTTCCGATCGCCGGTCAGCCGACCAGTCTGGATCTGGTTGGCCACATTGCCCCCGGCCACCGCCGTCCGCAGCTCAGGGCTGATCAACGGCCGGAAATCCACCGCGGGTGAGCTGCGCGGCAGGATCATGCCGCCGACACTGTCCGCGGTCAGCGCCACGACCACCCCGCTGGTCTGCTGGGGGTCACCCCCGGCCAGGTAGTTGACCGTGCCGTCGATGGTCTCCTGGAGTTGGGCCTCCTGCGGCTGGCTGTAGAGGCTGAACTGCTTGGCCGCGTACTCCGCTCCGCTGGTCAGCCGCAGCCGCACGTCGGTCTTGGCGTTGTCCAGCAGGATGCTGGTGATGTTGCCGGCGATCAGGTAGGCGAAGCCGCCCACCAGCAGGCTGGAGACCACGAGGGTGATGGTGACCACCCGCACCTGCAGGGAGCGACGCCAGGTGTGGTGCAGGCCGGCGAACACGCGGGCGGCCCGACCGCTGAGCCGACGCCACACCTCCCGCCCCGCGCCAGAACGGCGGGACGTGGCGTCTGGGTCCGGAGTCGGGGAGGTGGTCACAGTGCGACCAGGCTATCCCGTACCCGCCTTGTAGCCCACGCCCCGCACGGTGAGGATGATTTCCGGTCGCTCCGGATCCGGCTCGATCTTGGCCCGTAGGCGCTGCACGTGCACGTTGACCAGCCGGGTGTCGGCCGCGTGCCGGTAGCCCCAGACCTGCTCCAGCAGGACCTCCCGGGTGAAGACCTGACGCGGTTTGCGGGCCAGCGCCACCAGCAGGTCGAACTCCAGCGGGGTCAGCTTCACCTCCTCGCCGTTGCGGCTGACGGTGTGCGCCGGCACGTCGATGGCGATCTGGTTGCCGGGGGGACCGATGGTGAGCAGTTCCGGTGCCGCGTCCTCGCCCCGGCGCAACCGGGCCCGCATCCGGGCCACCAGTTCCTTGGGCTTGAACGGCTTGACCACGTAGTCGTCCGCGCCCGACTCCAGGCCGAGCACCACATCCACGGTGTCGCTCTTGGCGGTCAGCATCACGATCGGTACGCCGGACTCGGCGCGAATCGCCCGCGCCACGTCGATGCCGCTCATGCCGGGCAGCATCAGGTCCAGCAGCACGATATCGGGACGATTGTCGCGGAATGCGGCCAGAGCGCGCTCCCCGTCCGCCACGAAGGAAGGCATGAATCCCTCGCTACGCAGCACGATGCCAAGCATCTCGGCGAGCGCAGGATCGTCGTCGACCACCAGTACCCGGGCTCTCATGGGGTTAATGTTTCCATCCCGTCCAACTCAGGGGGTTCGGGCGTCATCCCGGCACGCTACTGCCCACACCCACGCCGTGCCCCGCATCAGCCGGTACATCAGTCGCACGAGCCGCCCCACCGGCCGGGGCTCCACGCGTCCGGCCCGCGCGTGTCAACATGATCCCTGGCTGCGTCCCCGCGCGCCACCGCCCCCGCCTTCGACAGGAGTGCGCGTGCCCCACGCCGGCTCGATCGCCGTACTCCCCAGGCGACCGCTCACCGTCGGTGAACTGCTCGACTCCGCAGTGCTGCTGCTCCGCGGCCACGCCGGGGCCCTGCTTCCCATGGCCGCCGCGCTCGCCCTCCTCGAACAACTTCTGCTGCTGCCCCTGCGCAGCGCCGTCGGTGTGCACCCGCCGCTGTGGTGGGCACCTTTCCTCGGCAATCTGGGCCCCATGCTGTTCCTGCTGGCGGTCGGCGCGGCGACCGAGGCGATGATCATCATGCTGCTCGGCAACCCGGCCGCCCGGGCAGCCGGTGCCGCCCTGGTCGGCCGCCCGATCGGGCCCCGGGACCTGCTGCGGCCCGGCAACGCCCGGTGGGGTGCCACCCTGCTGCTCTGCCCGGTCGTCGGCGTCACGATGCTGGTCGCCTCCCTGCTCGGCCCGACCTGGTTCGCCGCCTTCGCGCTACTCGGGGCGATGGCCCCGGCACTGGCCCTGGACGGAATCAAGGCGGGGCGGGCGCCGGGCCGATCCGCCAACCTGGCGCTGCGGGTCGAGGGGCGCGCCGCCGGCCTGCGGCTGCTCGGCTACCTCGTCTGGTGGATCCTGCGGGTCGGCCTGGCCTGGGGTCTGTTCACCGGACTGACCACGCTGGACCTGATCGTGGCGGAGTGGGCCGTACCCGTGGCCGTACTGCTGTGGGCCTTGGTCAACACGGTCGCCTACGCCGCGCTGGCCTGCCTGGACGCGGTCCTGCACCTGGAGACCCGGATCCGCACCGAAGGGCTGGACATCCACCTCTCCCGGGCACCGGTCGAGGCGTCGCCGGCCACCCTGCTGGCGGTGCGGGGATGAGCTTCTCCCGCTGGTGGACCGAGACCACCGCCGCCCTCGGTGATCACATTCCGCTCCCGCTGGTCGCGTTGCTGCTGGTGCTGGTGACGGCGCTGATCTGCGTCGGCTGGTACACCTACCCCGCCTGGGTGCCCCGCCGACTCCCCCGACCACGCTGGCGGCTCCCCCGCCTCCGTCGGCGACTCAGGCGACGGCCGCGACGCCCGGCCCCGGTCGACACGGACGACGCCCTCGACCTGCCGTTGCCGCAGCCCACCGGAACACCGGGGCAGCATCTGACCCTGGCCGACCGGTTGGCCGCGGAGGGACGCTACGACGAGGCCATCCGGGAACGGCTGCGCGGCATGGTCCGCGAACTGTCCGACCGCGAGGTGGTGCGGGTACGCCCCGGCATGACGGTCACCGAGATCGTCACGGCGGCCACCGCCCGCCGGCCACCGCTGGACCCGCCGCTGAGCGCCGCCGCCACCATCTTCACCAGAGTCTGGTACGCCCAACGCCCCGCCACGGCCGAGCAGGACCACCGGTTGCGGGAGCACGCCGTGACCCTGCGCCGCCTGCTGACCGATCCATCGGCCGACCGCCCTGCGGCGGCATCGGCCACGGCCGGCGACGGCCCGGTCGAGGGCCAGGGAGAGTCCGCCCGATGAACACCCCGAAGGTCCGGTGGCGGCGTCACCGCATCCTGATCCCGGTGCTGCTGAGCACGCTGATCATCACCATCACCCTGGTCACCCGCGCGGTCGACCAGCCGGACCCGGACGAGGCGGGCTTCCTGTCCCCCCTGGCGACCGGGGAGGACGGGGGCAGCCGGTTGGCCGCCAGCCTGGCCGGGCGGGGCGTGGAGGTGCGGCGGGAGACCGACACCCTGACGGCGTTGCGGGCCACCCGATCCGGTCCGGCCACCCTGTTCATCCCGGCCCCGCAACTGCTGCACCCACAGACCCTCGACTATCTGAACCTGCTGCCGGAACGCACCCGGCTGGTGCTGGTCGATCCGCCCCGGCGGGTGCTGGCCGCCGCCGGGATGCCGCTGCGCCCGGCGGGCCGGCGGTGGGCGGCACGGGCCGTCGACCCCCACCTCCCCGGCCCCTGCGCGCTGCCCGAGGTCACCGGCGCTACGGCCGCGGTGGCCCGGCAGCGGTACGCCCCCACCGGGGCACCCGGCTCAGTGGACCTCTGCTACTCGGCCGGGCTGGCTCGGCTGCCCGGCCCCGCCGAGAGCGTCGTGGTGGGGGCCAGCGACCCCTTCCGCAACAGCCGCATCGACGAGTGGGACAACGAACTCTTCGCCACCGCTCTGCTGGCCACCACCGGGCGGGTGCTCTGGCTGGACCTGGACGGGCCGGCCCCCGCACCCCCCACCCCCAGTACCGTGCAGGCCTCACCACCGCCGGAACCGGAGGAGAGCCTCTACGGCGAACCCGATGACGATCAGGAGGAACTGGGTGCCGGAGGCAGCACCCAGAGCCCCGCCGGTGAGGCGTCCCCGGGCAACGCCTCCGGCTCCGGGGGACCGGGCCGGGAACAATCCCCCAACCCCCTCTGGTCCGCCTTCCCACCCTGGTTCTGGGCCCTGCTGGCACAGCTGGTGCTGGCCGCCCTGCTGGTCGCCGCGGCCCGGGCCCGCCGCTTCGGTCCGCCCACCCCGGAACCCCTGCCGGTGGCCGTCACGGGGGCGGAGACGGTGTACGGGCGGGGCCGGCTCTATCAACGGGCCAAGGCCCAGCAGAGCAGCGCCGAGGTGCTCCGGGCCGCCGCGAAGGCCCGGCTGGGACGCCGACTGCACCTGCCGGCCGACTCCCCCGAGGCCGCCGCCGTGGTGGCGGCCGAGACCGGGCAGTCCCCGGACACCGTTCGTGAGCTGCTGGACGGCGACACCCCGGAGACCGACCGCGAACTGCTGACCCTGGCCGACGAACTGGACCGGGTGGCCCGCGGCCCACACCCGCCCACCGTTCGGCCCCCGCTGCCCCGATCCTCCGAAGGAGACCTCCGGTGACCCGACCCGCCACCCTCAGCGACCCCCTGGCCGCCGACCCCAGCCGGGCCGCCCTGCACCGACTGCGTACCGAGGTGGCCAAGGCGGTCGTCGGGCAGGAGGCCGTGGTCACCGGGCTGATCGTCGCCCTGCTCTGCCGTGGCCACGTACTGCTGGAAGGGGTGCCGGGGGTGGCCAAGACCCTCCTGGTCCGGACCCTCGGCGCGGCGCTGGATCTGTCTACCCGCCGGGTCCAGTTCACCCCCGACCTGATGCCGGGCGACGTCACCGGCTCCACCATCTTCGACGCCCGTACCGCGGCCTTCACCTTCCGGCAAGGGCCGGTCTTCACCAACCTGCTGCTGGCCGACGAGATCAACCGGACTCCCCCGAAGACCCAGTCGGCCCTGCTGGAGGTGATGGAGGAACGGCAGGTCACCATCGAGGGGGAGCAGCATGCGCTGCCCGACCCCTTCATCGTCGCGGCCACCCAGAACCCGGTGGAGTACGAGGGCACCTACCCCCTGCCCGAGGCACAGCTGGACCGGTTCCTGCTGAAACTCACCGTGCCGCTGCCCGCCCGGGAGGAGGAGATGGGGGTGCTGCGCGCCCACCACGCCGGCTTCGACCCCCGGGACCTGGCCGCCGCCGGGGTACGCCCGGTGGCCGACGCCACCGACCTGGCGGTGGCCCGGGCGGCGGTCGGCCGGGTCCATGTGGCCGAGCCGCTGTTCGGGTACATCGTCGATGTGTGTCGGGCCACCCGCACCACCCCCGCCCTGGAACTGGGGGCCTCACCACGCGGCGCGACAGCCCTGCTCGGCACCGCCAAGGCGTGGGCCTGGCTGGCCGGGCGCGACCATGTGGTGCCCGACGACGTGAAGGTGATGGCCCGGCCCACCCTGCGGCACCGCCTGCGGCTACGCCCGGAGGCGGAACTGGAGGGTGTCGGGGTGGACGCCGTACTGGACACGGTGCTGGCCACCGTGCCGACACCACGATGACCTGGCGGGCGGCGGCGCTGCTCGCGGCCGGTGCGCTCACCGTGCCCGCCTGGCCCGCGCCCTTCGTCGGGGTGGCGGTGATGACCGGTCTGGTCCTGCTGCTGTGCGCCCTGGACCTCAGGCTGGCCGCACCCCTGAAGGGGCTCACGGTAGAACGTGACGGCGACCGGAGTGTCCGGCTCGGTGAGACCGCCACGGTCACCCTGCACCTGCACAACCGCTCCGGCCGGACCCTGCACGCCCAGGTCCGCGATGCCTGGGTGCCCTCGGCCGGAGCCCTACCGGAGGTGCCCCCGGAGCAGATGGTGCAGGTGCCCCCGGGGGACACTGCGGCCCTGCCCAGCCGGCTGACCCCCACCCGTCGCGGGGACCGGGCGGCGGTGGCCCTGACGGTCCGGTCCCTGGGACCCCTGGGACTGGCCTTCCGGCAGCGCACCGGCCTACCCCCGACGCCACCCTGGACTCTGCGGGTGCTGCCCCGCTTCGAGTCCCGCCGACACCTGCCCGAGAAGCTGTCCCGGCTGCGGGTGCTCGACGGGACCCAGGTCGGCCAGGGCCGTGGGGCGGGCACCGAGTTCGACACCCTGCACGAGTACGTGCCCGGTGACGATGTGCGGTCCATCGACTGGCGGGCCAGCGCCCGACGAGCCGAGGTGTTGGTGCGCACCTGGCGACCGGAACGGGACCGGCGACTGGTGTGCGTGCTGGACACCGGCCGTACCGCCGCCGTACGCCTGGGGGACGAACCCCGCCTGGACACCTCGATCGACGCCGCCCTGCTGCTGACGGCCCTGGCGGCGCGGGCCGGGGACCGGGTGGACGTGCTGGCCGCCGATGCCGTGCTGCGGGCCTCGGTCGTCGGGGCCGAGCGGCCGGCCCAGTGGCCCCGGCTGGCCCATGCCCTGGCCCCCTTGCAACCGGCCCTGGTGGAGACCGACTTCCAGCTGATCGCCGGGGAACTGCTGCGCCGCCACCGGCCGCGCAGCCTGGTGGTGTTGCTGACCGCCCTGGAGCCCGGTGCCCTCGGCGCGGGGCTGCTGCCGGTGCTGCCCCGGCTGGCCGCCCGGCACCGGGTGCTGGTGGCGACCTCCCAGGACCCGGTGCTGGCCCAGCTCACCGAGACCCCGCCCCGCCACCCCCGCGACGCCTACGCCGCCGCCGCGGCCTGGCGTACCCTCGCCGAACGTGACCGACTGACGGCGGCGCTGGCCCGCTACGGGGTGACTGTCGTCGATGTCGGCGCCCCCAGGCTGGCTCCCGCCCTGGCCGACGCCTACCTGACCCTCAAGGCCACCGGCCGACTCTGAGCGTCTGAGCGGCAGCGGGTCAGGTGTCGGGCTCGGCTCTGGCCCGGGAGCCCAGCAGGACCACATAGGCCAGGAAGGCCAGCCACACGGCGGCGCCGAGACCGACTCGTACGGCCACCGGCAGGGCCGCGGGGGTGAGGAAGGCCTCGATCACCGCGGAGACCGCGAACAACCCGACCAGACCCAGGGCCACCAGGATGGCGTCACGTCCGGCTCGGGCCACCGCCTGCCCCCGGGTCAACTGCTCCGGCGGGGCGATCCAGGCCCAGCCGACCCGCAGCCCCACCCCGGCGGCCACGAACACGCCGGTCAGCTCAAGCAGGCCGTGCGGGGTGATCAGGCCGAAGAAGACGTCCGCCCGATCGTAGGAGACCATCACCCCACCGACCACCCCGATGTTCACCACGTTCTGCCACAACAGGTAGGCCACCGGCACGATGAGCACCCCGGCGGCCAGGCACTGCGCGGCCAGCCAGGCGTTGTGGGTCCAGAGGTGGAAGGCGAAGGTCGGGGCGGAGAACTCTGTGTAGTAGCCGGCGAACCCGGACTCCACGAGATGAGCGGCCTCCTCCTCACCGATGAAGGCCGCCGCCGTCTCCGGGTTGTCCGCGACGAAACCGATGAGGGTGAAGGTGAGCAGGGTGAAGACCGTGGCCACCGCGCACCACCAGGGGGCCGCCCGCCACACCGCCCCGGGGAAGCCTGCCAGCAGGAACTCCCCCACCGCCGTCCAGGAGGGCCGGGGTCGACCGGTCAGCCGGGCGCGGGCCCGGAGCACCACCTGGGAGAGCTCGCCCAGCAGGGCCGGGTCGGGAGAGCGGCTGCGCAGCACCGACAGGTGGGTACTGGCCCGCTGGTAGAGCGCCACCAACTCGTCGACCTCGGTGGGGTCCAGCCGCCGCCGGCCGCAGAGCTGGCTCAGTCGGCGCCACTCTCCGCCATGCTCCGCGACGTACGCGTCGAGATCCACCGCCAGCCACCCCCGTCCGCGCGATCATAGTGTTCACTGTCCGGGTGAGTGCAGCAGCAGGGGGCACCGCCTCGGCCTGGGGTGACGCCGGTCTGGTCAGCGGTGAGGCAGTCGGGTTGGACGTACGGGCCGCCCGGATCGGCTCCCGGGTGCTCGCGTTGCTGATCGACGTACTGCTCCAGTTGGTGTTCGCCCTGGTGCTCGCCGTGATCGCCGTGTTCACCCTGGCCGCCCTGCCGTACGGCATGGTGGACACGGCCCTGGAACGGGCCCTGTTCACCCTCGGGGTCGTGCTGCTGCTGGTCGGCTACCCGGTGGGCTTCGAACGGCTCAACGACGGGCGCACCCCGGGCAAGGCGGCGGTCGGGCTGCGGGTGGTGAGCCTGGACGGCGCCCCGGTGGGGCTACGGCAGTCGCTGACCCGGGCCCTGGTCGGGGTGGCCGTCGAGTGGCCGGGCCTGGTGCTGCCGCTGCTGTCCTGGGTGGCCGGTACCACGGTGATGCTCACCGACCCCCGGGGACGGCGACTGGGTGACCTGGTGGCCGGCACCCTGGTCGTGCACACCCGGACCGCGGCCAGGTGGCGCCCCGTGCCGGCACCCGTGCCGGTGCTGGTCGGCTGGGCGAGCACCCTGGATCTGAGCCGGCTGGAGCCGGATCTGGCCCTGGCCGTCCGGCAGTATCTGACCCGAGGTCACCAGTTCGCCGAGCCGGCCCGCAGCGACCTGGCCCGGCAGTTGTGGCGGGAGGTCTCCGCGCGGATCGCCCCGGCACCACCACCGGGGCTGCCGGAGCCGGTCTATCTGGCCGCCGTCCTGTACGAGCGGCACCGGCGGGCCCGCCACCGGCTGGCCGCTGAACGGGGCCTGACCGCCGCGCTGTGGCCGCAGCTCGGCTCGCCGACGGCCGACCCGCTCCCCGTGCCGATCCCTCCGGCCACTCGGGCCCCGACGCCGGTCGAGTCCGCCCCGGGCATGTCACCCCCACCGGTCGGGGTGCGCCCCGCAGCACCGGGCCGCCAGGTTGGGGCCGACCGCGATGCCGGACACTGAACAGGCGAAACGACGCCGCCGGTGTCGAGGGCAGACCGGGGAGGCAGTGGTGAGGGGTTTCGGGCCGTGGCTGGCGGTACTGGCGGTGGTGGTGCTGCTCAGCGCGCTGCGGCTGCGCACCCTGGCGGCCCTGGTGTCCGTGGGCTGGCTGATCTACTGCGTGTGGACCTGGGTCCGCCCCAGCCGTCGCGGTCGCCCCCACTGACCCCCGCCTTCCTGGCCCGGACATGGCGAACCGGGCCGACCCCAGGGGGTCGACCCGGTTCGACAGGCGATCAGTAGCGGTAGTGATCCGGCTTGAAGGGGCCCTCGACGGCGACGCCGAGGTAGGCGGCCTGCTCCTTGGTCAGAGTCGAGAGCTTGGCACCCAGGGCGGCCAGGTGCAGCCGGGCGACCTTCTCGTCCAGGTGCTTCGGCAGCACGTAGACCCCGATCGGGTACTCCTCGGTCTTGGTGAACAGCTCGATCTGGGCGATGGTCTGGTTGGCGAACGAGTTCGACATCACGAAGCTCGGGTGCCCGGTGGCGTTGCCCAGGTTCAGCAGACGTCCCTCGGAGAGCACGATGATGGCGTGGCCGTCGTCGAACTTCCAGAGGTCGACCTGCGGCTTGATGTTCTCCCGGGTGACGTCCGAGCGCTTGGCCAGACCGGCCATGTCGATCTCGTTGTCGAAGTGGCCGATGTTGCCGACGATGGCCTGGTGCTTCATCCGGGCCATGTGCTCGTTGGTGATCACGTCGAAGCAGCCGGTAGCGGTGATGAAGATGTCCGCGATCTCGACCACGTCTTCGAGGGTGGCGACCTGGTATCCGTCCATCGCGGCCTGGAGGGCGCAGATCGGGTCGACCTCGGTCACCACCACCCGGGCGCCCTGGCCACGCAGCGACTCGGCGCAGCCCTTGCCCACGTCGCCGTAGCCGAGCACGACCGCCATCTTGCCGCCGATCAGCACGTCGGTGGCCCGGTTGATGCCGTCGATGAGCGAGTGCCGGCAGCCGTACTTGTTGTCGAACTTGCTCTTGGTGACCGAGTCGTTGACGTTGATCGCCGGGAAGAGCAGGGTGCCGGCCCGGTGCATCTCGTAGAGCCGGTGCACACCGGTGGTGGTCTCCTCGGTGACGCCCTTGATGCCGGCGGCGATCCGGGTCCACCGCTGGTTGTCCTCGGCCAGCGAGCGGTGCAGCACGCCGAGGATGACCGCGAACTCCTCCGAGTCGGCGGACTCCACCGGGGGTACGGCACCGGTCTTCTCGAACTCGGCACCCTTGTGCACCAGCAGGGTGGCGTCACCGCCGTCGTCGAGGATCATGTTCGGACCCACGACGGAACCGTCGGCCGAGGGCTCCGGCCAGGTCAGCACCTGCTCGGTGCACCACCAGTACTCCTCCAGGGTCTCGCCCTTCCAGGCGTACACCGGCACTCCGGAGGGGGCCTCGGGGGTGCCCTCCGGACCGACGACGACCGCGGCGGCGGCGTGGTCCTGGGTGGAGAAGATGTTGCAGGAGGCCCAGCGGACCTCGGCGCCGAGCGCGACCAGGGTCTCGATCAGGACGGCGGTCTGAATCGTCATGTGCAGCGACCCGGTGATCCGCGCCCCCGCCAGAGGCTGCGCCTCGGCGAACTCGCGACGGATCGCCATCAGGCCGGGCATCTCGTGCTCCGCGAGGCGGATCTCCTTGCGCCCGAACTCGGCGAGCGACAGATCCGCCACCCGGTAGTCGCCTTCGGCGAGGGTGCGCGGCCGTACCTCGGACGACGTGCCGGTGGCGGACGCCGGGAGGGTGCTGGTCATAAAAGCTCCTGTCGGACGATTGCAGCGCGGTCTCTCACTTTACGCGCGACTGCCCGCCGACGGCTGCCGTGATGACGAACAGCGCACGGGGCGGCCAGTGACGAACGTTTCACCGTCCGCCCCCAGCCGCCCCGCACATCCCCCCGGTTTGGTTCCCCCGCGCGTTCTCGGACCTTCGTCGCGATAACGCTGCGCACTCATAGAGTCACACTCCGCGGAAGCCGAGTCAAGCTATTTCGGAAAAGTCGGACTCGTGTCGGCCGGACTCTCCGCCTTGAGCTGCCAGGTCAGCATGGGCCGGGCGAGGCTACGTACACCTCACCCACACCACTGAGGGTGAGGACCCGACCGGCCGCCGCGCCCACCGCCGCCCCACCGGCGTCAAGGGTCACCGTATCGACGAGGTCGGCGGCGGTGACCTGCCCGGAGGTGCACAACACCACCCAGGGCCCCGGCACCGCCAGAGTGACCTCCGGCCGCCGGTCGTTCACCCGCACCCGGTGCAACGCGAAGTCCGGCACCTGCACCGGCCAGGTCACCACCCCCTCCCCGACCGGTCGGGGGGCCACCACGGGCTGGTCCAGCACCTCGAAACGAAGCACCCGGAGCAGTTCGGCCACGTCCACCGGCTTGGGGGTCAGCCCGCCCCGCAACACGTTGTCGCTGGCCGCCATCACCTCCACCCCGGTACCGCGCAGGTAGGCGTGCAGATTTCCGGCCGGCATCCAGATGGCCTCCCCCGGGGCCAACCGCACCCGGTTGAGCAGCAGGGCCACCACCACCCCCGGATCGGCCGGGTAGGCCTCGGCCAACAGCTCGACCAGATCCGCGTCCGGCCCGGCCACCGCCGCCGCCCGCACCGCCGCCACCAGCCCGGCACGCTGCGCCGACGGCCAGGTCAGCAGCAGGCGCACGGCCTCGGCCAGCCCGGCCACACCGGCGTCCAGCGCGTCCAGCACCGGCTTCAGCTCCGGTACCCCCAGGCCGGCCAGCACCTCGGCCGAGATCGCCGGATCCCGGAAACCGCACAGCGCCTCCATCGGCCCGAGCGCCACCAGCAGCTCCGGCTTGTGGAAGGGGTCCACATAGTTGCGGTGCCCGTCGGCCCGGGCATCGTCCGCGGCGTAGCCCGCCCGGGCCTGCTCCGCGTCCGGATGGGCCTGCAGGCTCAGCGGAGCCGCCGCGGCCAGCACCTTCAGCAGGAAGGGCAACCGGGCGCCGAACCGGTCGAGGACCCCCTCACCCAGCCAGCCGGCGGGGTCGGCGGCGAGCACCTCGGTCAGGGCCACCCGCTCACCGGCACGTTCCACAGCGGCCGGTGCACCCGGGTGCGCCCCCAGCCACAGTTCGGCCTCCGGGCCCTCGCTGGGCACCGGACGCCCCTGCAACTCGGCGAGCGCGCAGCGGGACCCCCACGCGTAGGCCTTGATCGGCCCGTACAGCAGTTCCACCGGTCAGCTCCCCGATCGACCGGAAGCCTCCGCCGGCCCGGTCTTCACCCGGTAGATGTCCGGTTCCAGATAGATCACCCGGGCGACCGGCACGGCCGCCCGGATCCGTGCCTCCACCGCGTCGATGTCCCGCGCCAGATCCTCGGCGGTCTCCCAACGCGGCACCGCGATCTTCGCGGCCACCATCAGTTCCTCCGGGCCGAGGTAGAGGGTCTTCATGTGGATGATCCGCTCCACCTCCGGCCCGCCGACTATCGCCCGCTCGATGGCCGAGATCTCCGCCGGTTCGGCGCCCTCCCCGAGCAGCAGACTCTTGGTCTCCAAGGCCAGCACGACCGCGATCGTGACCAGCAGCAGACCGATCATCGCGGTACCGGCCGCGTCCCACCGACCGTCGCCGGTGGCCAGGGTCATCCCCACCCCGAGCAGGGCGAAGATCAGACCGACCAGGGCACCGAAGTCCTCCAACAGCACCACCGGCAACTCGGGAGCCTTCGACCGGCGGATGAACCTGGTCCACGACTCCCGGCCTCGGACCAGGTTGGACTCCCGGATCGCGGTACGGAAGGAGAAGGACTCCAACACGATCGCCACCAGCAGCACGGCCACCGGCACCCACTGCCAACTGGTGATCCCGTGTGGATCGGACCACTTGTGCCACGCCTCGTACAGCGCGAAGACCCCGCCCAGGCTGAACAGCACGATCGCGACGATGAAGGCGTAGACGTAACGCTCCCGGCCGTAGCCGAAGGGATGTTGCGGGGTGGGGGCACGCCGGGCCCGCTTGCCACCGAGCAGCAGCAGGGCCTGGTTGCCGGTGTCGGCCACCGAGTGGATCGACTCCGCCAGCATCGACGACGACATCGTCAGCAGGTACGCCACGAACTTCGTCACCGCGATGCCGAGGTTGGCCAGCAAGGCCGCGACGATCGCCTTGGTGCCGCCCCCGGCGCTCATGCCCCCGCTCCGCCGGTCACTGGTTGGCCAGCTCCTTCATCTCCGTGATCGCCGGCACCGCCATCGGATCCAGCCCGTGTGCCAACGCCAGATAGATCGAGGCGAAGTCCGGCACCGCCACCAGGGAGGCCAGCCGCTCCAACGCCGAACCGCCCTCGGCGGTCACCACATCGCACCGTACGCCCCGCCGCTCGGCCAGGGTCTGCACCGCGTCGGCGCGTCGCTCCTCGACCGCCAGGGGCTCGTCGGCGTCGTCCTCGGGGTTCAGGCCGCCGTCGCGCAGCAGCACCAGCCGCAACCGGGTGCCCTCGCCGGTGGACTCCTCCGGATCGGCGAAGATGTCCCGCTCCCCCTCGGCCAGACCGCCGAACACACCGTCGAGCAGACCGACCCGCCCCCGACCGGCCTCACCCAGAGCCCCGGTGACCACCGGATAGCGGGCGTTGGCGGAGAGGGTGTCGCCGAACCGGCGAGCCGCCACCGAGGCCAGCGGCGAGGAGCCCCACACGATCGGGATCGACCCGGCCAGGCCGAGGGCCAGGGACTTCGCCGGGTTGACGAAGGACTCCGCGGTGGGCCGGCAGCGGTCGGCGTCGGCGTCCAGCCGGGCCGCCGTCTCGGCCAGATCCGCCTCGTTGACCTTCACCAGGCCCAGGGCCCGGGCCGCCAGCAGCACCGGCACGGTCAGGGCCCAGAGGCTGGCCCGGGCCGGGGCCCGGCGAGGCACCGGGATGAACGGGGCACGGGCCCGCTCGGCCGTCGACTGCAACTGGGAGTCGGCCGGGCCCACGGCCACCAGCCGGGCCCCCCGCCGATGCGCCGCCTCGGCGGCACCGAGGGCTTCCGGACTGCGGCCGGAGGCGCTGACCGCGATCACCACGTCGGCGGCACCCACCCAGCCCGGCACCCCCGCGCTGCGGTGCGCGATGACCGGCACCGGACAGCGCGGCCCGGCGACCGTGGCCAACACGTCACCGGTACGCCCGGCGGTACCGATGCCGGCGATCACCACCGCCCGGGGACGACCGTCATCGGCCAGCACGGACAGATTGGCCTCGGCGGCCAGCGCGGCGGACTCGCGTACCTGGGCGCCGGCCGAGGCGGTGTGCCGCAACATGCCGCCCGGATCCCGTTCGGCCAGGGCCTTGGGGTCGTCGAGCAGTTGTTCGTCGGCGTGGCGGTGGCCGCTGACCCCGGCCGTCCCGTCGATCATGACTGCTCCGCGGGGCCGCGCGCCTCGTCCAGCAGCAGCACCGGTACGTCGTCACGAACCTCGAAGATCCGGCCGCACTCCGTGCAGGTCAAGGTCTGCGCCTGCGCGTCATAGTCCAGCGGGGCATGGTGGGTGTCCGGGCAGGCGAGGATTTCCAGCAACTGCGGGTCGAGGGCCACGGCGCGGCTCCTTCCACGTATGCGGTTTCACCGATCGGCGGCACCGAACGGCGCGAGCGATCTTAACGGCGCACCCGGTCGAGTACGTCGTCGCGCAGCGAGGTCATCCGCTGCACCGTGGGGGCCTCGACATTGAGCCGCAGCAACGGCTCCGTGTTCGAGGCACGCAGGTTGAACCACGCCCCGTCCGGGAAGCGCAGGGTGAGTCCGTCCAGCTCGTCGGCCTCGGCCTCCGGGTAGGCGGCCCGCACCTCGGCGACCTTGGCCGCCTGGTCCGCCACGGTCGAGTTGATCTCGCCGGAGGCCACGTACCGCTCGTACTCGGCGGCCAACTCGGACAGCGGCTGCGGCTGCTCCCCGAGAGCGGCCAGGGTGTGCATCGCGGCCAACATGCCGGTGTCGGCGAACCAGAAGTCCCGGAAGTAGTAGTGGGCGGAGTGCTCACCCCCGAAGACGGCGTTGGTACGGGCCATCTCCGCCTTGATGAAGGAGTGCCCCACCCGGGCCACCATCGGGGTGCCACCATGCTCCCGGATGATCTCCGGCACCGCCTGCGAGGTGATCAGGTTGTGGATGACCGTCGAGCCGGGGTGCTTGGCCAACTCCCGGGCCGCCACCAGGGCGGTGATCGCCGACGGCGAGACCGGCTCGCCCCGCTCGTCGATGACGAAGCAACGGTCCGCGTCCCCGTCGAAGGCCAGGCCGATGTCCGCACCGTGGGCCACCACCGCGCGTTGCAGATCGACCAGGTTGGCCGGGTCCAGGGGATTGGCCTCGTGGTTGGGGAAGGTGCCGTCCAACTCGAAGTACATCGGCACGATCCGCAACGGCAGAGCCGCCAGGGCGGCGTCACCGAGCACGCTGGGCACGGTGTGCCCGGCCATGCCGTTGCCCGCGTCCACCACCACGGTCAGCGGCCGGATGGCGGACAGGTCCACCAAGGTACGCAGATGCGCCGCGTAGTCGGCCAGCAGATCCCGCCGGTGCACCGGCGCGGTCGGCTCACCGACCGGCTCGCCCTTGTCCAGCAGGGCCTGGGCCCGCTCCCGGATCTCGGCCAGCCCGCTGTCCTGACCGACCGGACGGGCACCCGCGTGGCACATCTTGATGCCGTTGTACTGCGCCGGGTTGTGGCTGGCGGTGAACATCGCCCCGGGCAGATCCAGCGCACCGGAGGCGTAGTAGATCATGTCGGTCGAGGCGAGCCCGATCTCGATGACCGGGTGCCCCTCGGCGCGTACCCCGGTGGCGAAGGCCTCCGCCAGGCCGGGGCCGGAGGCGCGCATGTCATGCCCGATCAGCACGGCCTTGCCCGCCGCGCCGGTGGCGTCGAGCATCTGCGCGAAGGCCGAGCCCAGAGCGGCGGCTACCGCCTCGTCCCACTGTTGCGGCACCGTCCCACGGACGTCGTACGCCTTGACGATCTGGGACAGATCAGACACCGGTTCCACTCCTCGGGTGCAGTTCCTCAACAAACCTGAGCGTATCGGAGGGAAGGTCCCCGCCCCGGCTCAGCCGGGGAGCCCACCGCCCTGCCCCGGCTCCTCACCCGTCGCCGCAGGCGGCAGGGGGTCCTGGCGTGGCGACGGCACCCCGGGGCCGGGCTGAGCGGACGACCGGGGATCGGCGGCCCGCCCCTCGGGAGCCCCGGTCGGCATGGCCCGGGTCTGATCGGCGGAATCGGCTCCGTACAGGCCCCCGGTGCCACGGGCGGCCAGCGGGGCCCCGTACACCCGGGGGGCCGGGGGCCTACCGGTGCCGTACACCTGACCGGGTGGCGCGGCCGGGGGCACCACCCGCGGGCCGGCGGACCTCGGGGCGGGAGAACGGCTGGAACGGTAGGTCGTGCCGCCCGGATTACCCGGCGGAAGCTCGACCTGCTCGCCACGCTCTCGCCGATCCTTGCGCGAGCGGTACACCAGCAGACCGATGATCAGGCCCCCGGCGGCGACCATCGCAACCCCGGCATACATCACCGGCGGGACACCACCGGACTGCCCGGCCGTCTGGCCCAGGTCACCGGCGGGCTCCGCCGCCAGAGCCACCGTCGAGGTGGCCACCGGCGGCGTCTCCACACTCACCTCGTCCGGGGTGGGGCTGGGCGACGGCGACCGGGACGGCGACGGCGACGGGGCTGCCCGGCCGCCGGTCACCCGCGACTCCGCCACCGCCCGCCCCAGCACGATCCCCCGGGCCGTGACCGCCTCACCGGTAACGATCAGCCGCCCGCTGGGAGCATCGGCACCGAAGGCGACCCGGTACCGGATCGCCGCACCCTTGCGTTTGCAGAGTTCGTCCTTGGCCGGGGCGACCGGCGCGGTGGTCACCAGCCCTTCGGCGCCGGAGACCGGCACGGTCACCCACCGGCGGTCCACCTGGGCCTGGACGGCGACCTGCTCAGGTCGCACCCCGGGCAGACTCAGCCCCAGCGCACCCCGTACCCGGACACAGCCATCGGTACGTTTGCGTACCTCCAGCCGGACCTCCTGAGCCGAACGGCCCGCGGCGAAGCTGCCGGCCGAGCGCACCCGCACCCGGTCCTCGTCGGCGTACGCCGGTGCGCCACCGAGGGTCACCAGCCCGCCGAGGACCAGGCAGAGGGTCGCGAGCCGCAGCACGCGGCGAGGTACCGACATGAGCTTCCCACCGTTCCTCCCCCGGTCGGGGAATCGCCGGTCAGGCTACTACCGGTGCCCTCCCTCGGCTCGTCATCGAGCAGCCCGCATGTGCGACCCGCCACTGAGCCAGGCCGACGCGACACCCCTGGCCTGCGCCGATCGCCGGCCTGGGTCACTCACCTTCTCGGACCCTCACCGGCCCACCCGGTCCGGGTGCGTCAGCTGCTCTCCCCCAGCAGGTGCACCCGGTTGAGGTACGGCTCCCCGTACCCCTGGAACTCCTCGGCGGGCGGGTAGGCGGGCAGATCCGGTCGCTGGCTGTAGATGCCCCGACGCAACCCCGCCAACGGCATCGGCCGGGCCCCGCCGTCGAGCACCAGCACGTCCGCGTCGATGGCGTTGAACGGGTACGCGGCCCCGTGATGCCGGTACAGCGGCTGGTCGCTGACCAGCCCGACCTGCGGATCCAGGTAGAGCACGGTGCCGTTCTGGTTCACGGCCACCCAGATGTGCGAACCGCCCTGCTCCAGATGGTTGACCACGAAGGCGAAACTGCCGTGGCCCCCCAGCACCAGTTGGTCACGCAGATTGCGGTATCCGGCGTCCAGCGCCCGTTGCAGTTCGGCCGGAGTGGTCGCGGTGCCGTCACAGAGCCGCTGGAAGCGACCCCCGGTGACATCCTCGACCCGCCCGGTGCCGTCCTGCTCACCGTGCAGCGGCCGAGTCACGTCACCGGCCTGGTACGCGTCGAAGGTACGGGGCGCGGAGACCCGGGGGCGGCCGTGCACCCAGGTGTCGTAGAGGGACAGGGTGCAGTCCAGGCAGTTGATGCCCCGGGTCGGATCCGCGCGCGGCCCGCCGTCGTTCATCAACCCGAACCAGCCCCCGACCCGGGGATCGGGAGTCCGCACCACCTTGCCGGCCTCGTCCCGGGGCACCCGCTGCTCCACATCCAACTGGTGCAGGGCCAGTGGCGGGCGGAGCCCGCCCGGCTGACCGTACCGGCGGGACCGGTCGATCGGCGGCGGATGGTCGTCGTCCCCGGTCAGGACGGAACGGTCGCCGGTGCCGATCGCACCCGAGGCCAACTCACCGACGTCGTCGTTGATCCGGTGGAAATCCTCCGGCCGCTCGACGTCCACCACGTCGGGCACGACCGCACCCGAGGCCACCGCATCCGCCAGATCCAGACACCGCCCGTACGCCCGGGCCTCCGCATTAGCAGCCCGCTGCCAGCCATCGGAAAGCTCCCGATGGCCCGATCGGTAAAGTTGGCGCGCGTGGGCGGCATATTCGCCCGCCCTGCGATAGTGCTCAGCCGCTGCCCCTCGGAGCCGGGTGACCTCGCGGGAGCGGCGAGCTTCCTCGTGGTGCGCCCGCTGCGCCTCGAAGTACCCCTGGTAGCGGCGTCGTTCGAGGGCCTCCCGCTCGGCAGCGAACCGGTCAGGTCCCCGATCGTCGGGCCCCGGCGGCCGGGTCGGCGGGGTGGCGCGCTCCGCAGGGTCGGTCGCCCGAGAGGCCGGGGCGAGCGCGTCGACCAGGGTGGAGCGGGGCGGTCCGGGTGGCGGCTCCGCTCGCCCAGGCACACCGAGGGCGGGGCCTGTCTCCGGCCTGGCCACCGTCGGGGTACCCGGCACCGGGCCCACAGCCGGTCCGGTAGCTGTCGACACGCTCGCCGCAGGCAGGCTGCCGGTAGTCACCGACTGACTCACCGGGCCGGTCGAGACCGGGGTGCCGCCCGTTCCCGCCCCTTCCAGACCGGTGAGGACGGCTGGGGCGGGCATCGACACGACCGACTGCGGACCGACCGTCGACAATGCCGGACCCGGTTCGACCGCTGGCCCACCGGACCCGGCGACTGGCCGGACATCGGCCGCAGCCGGGCCCGCTTCCTCGGCCGAACGGTGCCGCTCCCCCACAGATGCCTCGCGGCTCGGCGGGGCCAGCTGAGGATGCTCGGCCGTTTCGGTCAGCCGATTCGTTGCGGCATCCAGGTCGACAGGATTCGGCGGCTCGCCACCCGCGACCAGCCGGTCCGGGCTGCCCTGCCGCGAGTCGACGGCCTCGACCCGGCCCGAGCCACCCTCCCCAGCCGACGAAAGCGAGCCAGGGGTCCCGGCCGACAAGAGCGACCCGGAGGTGCCAGCCGACGAGAGCGAGCCCAGGTCGCCAGCCGACGAGGGCGAGGCAGGCGTGCCAGCCAGGGTGGTCGAGTCCGTCGGCCCGGTGAAGAACGGTTCGGTCGGGGGCCGCTGGGCCGGGATCATGCCCTCCGTCACCGGCGACGGAGGCATCGAGGCGCCGCCGCCCTGCGGCACCCCCGGGGTAGTCGGCCCGGGCATCACCGGCGGCAGCAGGGGCGAGCCGGACAACGCTGCCAACTGCCCGTCCAGGCGGGCTTGCAAGGCGTGGTCAGCCTGGCCGGTGACCGAGCCACGGGCCCCCGAGACGGCCGCCCGGGCGGCGTCCTCCAGCGAGGTCAGGCCTTGCCCGGTGGCCAGGCTGGCGGCCTGGTCGGCGATCACCTCGCCGGTCATCTCCCGCCCCAGGTGTTCGACCATCCGCGCGCCCCGCCCGGTGGCGTGTCGGCCCAGACCGGCCAGCGGAGCCGCCGCACCACCGGCCAGGCCGCCGAGGGCGTCGGCACCCAGGTCGGAGACGTTCAGTTCGTGCCGACGGCCGGTGCTCTGCTGGTACGCCTGGGTGGCCAGGTTGATCCCGGCCTCCTGCGCCGCCTCCGTCGCCCCCTCCTTGGCCAGGTGGCGGGTCAGGCTGCGGGCACCGCTCGTGGTCACCTGCTTCGCCGCCCGCTCGCCGACCTCCTTGAGGCCCGGCTTGAGGGACTTACGCGCCAGTTGGGCCAGTAGGCGCCGGAAGATCTGCTGGACCAGGAACCGGGTCGCGGCGATCACCCCGGCGGCGGCCGGGGAGGCCGCCCCGGCGGTGAGCACCGCCGCCACGGCCAAGGCCAGCAACTCGACCACCAGGATGCCCAGCTCGATCCAGACTTCGAGCTTGGCTGCCTCGATGTCGCACCCGCACTCCTCCACCACCCGCCCGAGGTCGTGACTGACCGCGAGCAGCACCGGCAACGGGGTCTGCTCGCCGTCAGCCACCCGCCGCCAGGCGTCGCCGAAGGCCGCCGCGACCGCGCCGACCCCGCCATAGCCCTGATGCACCTCGCCGGCCGCCGTGCTCGCGTCCGTCTGTGGCCCGGCGAGGGAGGCAGCCACGGCGTACCACTTGTCGGCCAGATCCCAGACGGCGCGCTCGTCGCCCTCCGGCCATTCCATGCCGACCACCCAGTCGAGGGCCTCGTAGATCCAACCGGGCAGGTCCCACGGGGAGTAGCTCAACGGGTGCGGGATGGGGCTGGGTAACACCGTCATCGGAGGTCTTTCGGCCCGGTTCAGGACCGGGGGTGCGGGTCGGAGATCCGGTTGAACCGGGCGGCGTTGGCGGTGTCGGTCTGCTGGTTGGCCTCGACCGAGTGGACCACGTCGGCGCCCAGGTCGGTCAGTCGCCGCCCCACCCCCGCCCAGACCCGCAGCACCATGTCCTCGTAGCCGCGGTACTGCCGCTCGAAGGCGGTGCCGATGTCGTCACGGCCCCAGGGACGCCGGGCGCTGGCCGCCGATATCGCGGCCCCGGCTTCGGTGTGTCGACCGGTCACCGCCTCGCCCGCCCGGGTCAGGTCCGCCCCGCCGCGCCGGGCCCGTGACGGGTCGAGCCAGAGCTGCCCCGCCATCATTCGCTCCGCCGCAACACCGCGTCGGCCCGGCCGAGCAGGGTGTCGAAATCACCGGTACGCAGGAAGTCTGCCGTCCCGGACCGGGCCGGCAGGTAGCTGCTCACGAGATCCTGGGTGGCCGTGGTCGCCGCGGCGGCGGCCCGACGGACCGTAGCGGTGATCTTCGCACTCAGCGCCTTGGGATCCTGGTCGCGATAGACCGCAGGGCTCAACTCCACCGAGATCAGCTCCCCCTGGGCACCCACTGTCGCGGTCACCTGACCGTCGTCGGAGCGCTGGGTCACCCGCAACTGCGCGAGCCTGGTCTGGAGTTCGTCCAAACCGGACCGGAGCTGCTGGTACTGCCCGTACACCTCGTCGAAACGGGCCCGGAGGGCACGGTTGGCATCACGGTTCGCGCTGTCGGTCAACGCCATCCCTCTCGTCACCGTAGGTAAGCCGAACCATACCGGCTGCCACGGATTCGCGTTGTCCGGTAGGTTCACGGTTGTGATTGACCGCGAGCAGGCTGAGCAGATTGCGGCGGCCTGGGCCCGCCGCGACTCCCAGCGTCTGGGTCACGAGTGCCGGCCCATGGTCACCGAATTCGACCTCGGATACGTCATCACCTCGACGGTGTCCACCGAGGTCAGAGCGATGCCCGGCGACCTGCCGACCACTGTGGTCGACAAGGAGACCGGCGAGGTGACCACCTGGCCCCGGGTTCCGCCGGAGACGGTGGAGCAGCTCTTTCGCCGCAGTCGACCCACCGGGCCACCGGCGCCCCGTACGGTCGATCCGGCCAGCCAGTTGCTGCGGGAGATCCATCGGCTGCCCACGCCGACGACGGCGGCACATCTGACCATCGGGGGCCGGGTCTTCATCGCCCACGGTGTCAAGGGCGATGTGCAGCTCAACCACCATCGGCTGGTCCGGGCCTACCTCGACCAGCTACCCGCGGGGCACCTGGTCCGCGGCGGCGACCGGCACGCCGAACTCGTCGTCGTCTCCGACGTCCTGCACGAGTACGACCACCGCCGCGCCGCGGACGGCCTCGCCCCGTTGACCCTGGATGACGCACGAGACCTGCTGGCTTCCGCCCGTTTCGAGGTCTTCCGCATCCGTGAGCCGGGCGATCCGCACGGCGGGCCCGCCGAACGCCCCTGCGACTCGTGTATCGACATGCTCGTCCACTTCAACCTCCTCCCCTGGTCCGAGCGAGGCTGGACGTCACCGTGGTATCCACAGCCCGCAGCGGACCCAGAGCCCGGCCGCTTCTCGCCGGATGTGACCAACGCTCTTGTCGCCGCTGGCTGGCGCCCTCACTTCGGTGACGAGGTCATGGCGGCCGCTGGGGTCCGCGATGTCGTCGCCGTGCCAGGAAAAGCCCACTCGCACATAGCCTTTCCGGCCGCTTTCCAAGCGCTGACCGCCTTTCCCAGCCTGGTGGGCGCACGACTCGGACCTGGTGAGCAAGTCTGGATCTCACGCTTTGACATCCGACCGCACACCATCGCGCACACCGCCGACACCCTCGCCGATTTCGCGGCGGTGATCGGGGCCCGGTTGTTCCCGATCGGCACGGAGAACCAGCACAGCATCATCGCGGTCGACGAGCACGGTCGGATCTTCGCCCTCGATCAGGCCGGCGAATGGTTCCTCGGCGCGGACATCGACCAGGCGCTCGTCACCCTGCTACTGGGTCGCGCCCCCGCCCGGGTGCGCGACGACGGCAGTTGGTGATCCCTCTCGGCGTTAACAAGGGGCCCTTCCTCTACCGCATACGTTAAGAAGGTGCCCTTCCTTACAGCGCCAGGCCGGTGAGGACGGTGACGCGGGGGTCGGTGTAGTCGTCCATGGCGCTGCGCAGGCCCTCCCGACCGACGCCGCTGCCCTTCACGCCCCCGTACGGCATCTGGTCTGCGCGGTACGAGGGGACGTCTCCGACGATCACCCCGCCGACCTCGAGGGTGCGGGCCGCCGCGAAGGCGACATCCAGGCGGCGGGTGAAGACCCCGGCCTGCAGGCCGTACGCCGAATCGTTGACGGCGGCGAACCCGGCAGCGTCGTTCTCGACCCGGGCCACCACGAGCACCGGACCGAACACCTCCTCGGCGCACACCTTCGCGTCGTCCGGTACTCCACTGAGGATGGTGGGCGGGTAGGTCGCCCCCTCCCGCTGGCCACCCGTTTCGATGGTGGCCCCGGCCGCTACGGCCTCCTCCACCCAGGCCTCGACTCGGCGGGCGGCCTCGACGGAGATCAGCGGGCCGACGTCGGTCAGCGGGTCGCCGGGGTCGCCGGTGCGCAGTTCCCGTACGGCCGCCACCAGGCGGGGCAGGAAGCCGTCGTAGAGCCACTCGTGCACGTACACCCGCTGCACGGCGATGCAGGACTGACCGGCCTGGTAGTTGGCGAAGGTGGCGATCCGGTGGGCCGCGAAGGTCAGGTCCTCGTCGCCGGAGAAGTCTTCGCAGATCAACGCCGCCGCGTTGCCGCCCAGTTCCAGCGTCACGTGCTTGTCCGGTGCGGATCGGCGGATTGCCGCGCCGACCGGCCCGGAGCCGGTGAACGACACGACCGGCAGCCGAGGGTCGGTGACCAGGTCGGCGGCGCGTTCGTTGGGCAGCGGCAGCACGGAGAACATTCCGGCGGGTAGTTCGGTCTCGGCCAGGATCTCGCCGAGCAGCAGCGCCGACAGCGGGGTGGCCGGGGCCGGCTTGACGACGATGGGTGCGCCGACCGCGATGGCGGGGGCCACCTTGTGGGCCACCAGGTTCAGCGGGAAGTTGAACGGGGTGATGCCCAGCACCGGCCCCTTGGGCACCCGCCGGACCAGGGCGATGCGGCCGGTGGCGGCCGGATCGGTGTCGAGCCGTTGCAGTTCCCCGGAGTAGCGCCGGGCCTCTTCGGCCGCCCACCGGAAGGTGGAGACCGCCCGGCCCACCTCGGCCCGGGCCCACTTGACCGGTTTGCCGTTCTCGGCGGTGATCAGGGTGGCGATCTCCTCGGCCCGTTCGGCCAGCCGACGTGAGACGTGGTCCAGGGCCGCCGCCCGGGCGTACGCGGGCAGCGCGGCGGCCTCCGCCGCCACCTCGGCCGCCGCCGCCACGGCCGCCTCGACCTGCTCGGCGGTGGCGAGGGTGGTACGCCCCACCGGGCGCCCGTCGTACGGGTGGTGGAGGGTCACCTCCTCGGTGCCGTGGCTAGGTCGACCGGCGACGAAGAACGGTGTGAGCTCCACGTTCCGCAGCCTAATCCAGAGACAGGCCGACGGAAACGGTCGCCTAGACCCTTGTCTGCCGCGAATTCAGTAGCCAAGATGGCACGAAGGTTGCGATAACCGCCGCAGCGCACCCCCGGACCCCTTCGGAGTGATCCTGTCATGAGTGACCAGCAGAAGCTGCGCAACTTCGTCAACGGCGAGTACGTCGAGCCGGTCGACGGTGGCTACGCCGACCTGATCGACCCCTGCACCGGGGAGGTCTTCGCCCAGGCCCCGGTCTCCGGGGCCGCCGATGTCGACGCGGCGATGCGGGCCGCCGCCACCGCCTTCGAGAGCTGGCGGGACAGCACTCCGGCCGAGCGGCAGAAGGCCCTGCTCAAGCTCGCCGACGCGGTAGAGGCCCGGGCCGCCGACCTGGTCGACGCCGAGGTCCGCAACACCGGCAAGCCCCGGCAGCTCACCGCGGATGAGGAGTTGCCGCCCGCGGTGGACGAGTTCCGCTTCTTCGCCGGTGCCGCCCGGCTGCTGGAGGGCCGCTCGGCCGGTGAGTACATGGCCGGGCACACCTCCTACGTACGGCGTGAGCCGATCGGGGTCTGTGCCCAGGTCACCCCCTGGAACTACCCGTTGATGATGGCGGTCTGGAAGATCGCACCCGCCCTGGCGGCCGGCAACACCGTGGTGCTGAAGCCCTCGGACACCACCCCGGTGTCGACCCTGCTGCTGGCCGAGATCGCCGCCGAGGTCCTGCCGCCGGGGGTGTTCAATGTGGTCTGTGGTGACCGGGACACCGGCCGGGCCCTGGTCGCGCACCCCACCCCGCAGCTGGTGTCGATCACCGGGTCCACCCGGGCCGGCATGGAGGTCGCCGCCGCCGCCGCGCCCGACCTCAAGCGCACCCACCTGGAACTGGGCGGCAAGGCCCCGGTGGTGATCTTCGACGACGCGGACATCGCGGCAGCGGCCGAGGCGATCGCGATGGGTGGCTACTTCAATGCCGGCCAGGACTGCACCGCCGCCACCCGGGTGCTGACCGCCCCCGGGGTCCACGAGGACTTCGTCGCCGCCCTCACCGAGCAGGCCCGCAACACCAGGACCGGCCTGCCGGACGAGGAGGACGTGCTCTACGGCCCGCTGAACAACGCCAACCAACTGGCCCGGGTACGCGGCTTCGTGGACCGGCTGCCGGACCACGCGAGCCTCCAGACCGGCGGCTCCCAGGTGGGCGAGCGCGGCTACTTCTACGCCCCCACGGTCGTCTCCGGCCTGCAGCAGGCCGACGAGATCATTCAGCAGGAGGTCTTCGGCCCGGTCATCACGGTGCAGCGGTTCTCCGACGAGGACGAGGCGGTGCGCTGGGCCAACGGGGTCGACTACGGCCTGTCCGCCTCGGTCTGGACCCGTGACCACGGCCGGGCGATGCGGATGACCCGCCGACTCGACTTCGGCTGTGTCTGGGTGAACACCCACATCCCGTTCATCTCCGAGATGCCGCACGGCGGGTTCAAGCACTCCGGGCACGGCAAGGATCTCTCGATCTACAGCCTGGAGGACTACACCCGGATCAAGCACGTCATGCACAACATCGAGGGCTAGTGAGCGCGAGGAGTGAGCCGGGGTTGCGAGCCCCGCAGTCGCGAACGAAAGAAGGCATAGCCATCTCATGACGTCTTCAGCGGAGCTGCACAAGCGGCGGGGTTCGGCCGTCGCGCGAGGTGTCGGCAGCGTCATCTCCTCCTATGTCGACACCGCCTCCGGCGGCACCCTCACCGATGTCGAGGGCCGCCAGTGGATCGACTTCGCCGCCGGCATCGCGGTCACCAACGTGGGCAACAGCGCCCCCAAGGTGGTCGAGGCGGTGCGCGCCCAGGTCGAGCGCTTCACCCACACCTGCTTCATGGTCGCGCCGTACGAGTCGTACGTGGCGGTCTGCGAGCAGCTCAACGAGCTGACCCCGGGCGGCTTCGAGAAGCGTTCGGCGTTGTTCAACTCCGGTGCCGAGGCGGTGGAGAACGCCGTCAAGATCGCCCGCCACGCCACCGGTCGACCGGCGGTGGTGGTCTTCGACCACGCATACCACGGCCGGACCAACCTGACCATGGCGTTGACCGCGAAGAACATGCCGTACAAGCACCGGTTCGGGCCCTTCGCCGGGGAGATCTACCGGGTGCCGATGTCGTACCCCCTGCGCGACGGTGGCCTGGACGGGGCCACCGCCGCGGCCCGCGCGATCGAGTTGGTGGAGAAGCAGGTCGGCGCGGAGAACGTGGCCGCGCTGCTGATCGAGCCGATCCAGGGCGAGGGGGGTTTCGTCGTACCGGCGGCGGGTTTCCTGCCGGCGTTGCGCGAGTGGGCGACGGCGGCCGGGGTGGTCTTCATCGCCGACGAGATCCAGACCGGGTTCTGCCGCACCGGCGACTGGTTCGCCTGCCAGCACGAGGGGGTCGAGCCGGATCTGATCACCCTGGCCAAGGGCATCGCCGGTGGGTTGCCGCTGGCCGCGGTGACCGGCCGGGCGGAGCTGATGGACGCGGTGCATGTCGGCGGGCTCGGCGGCACCTACGGGGGCAACCCGATCGCCTGCGCCGCCGCCCTCGCCTCGATCGACACCATGCACGAGCTGGACCTGGCGGGTGCGGCCCGGCGGATCGAGGCCGTACTGGGTGCCCGGCTGCGGGCGATCGCCGAACGGGATCCGGCGATCGCCGAGGTACGCGGTCGCGGCGCGATGCTCGCCGTGGAGATCGTGCAGCCGGGCACCCTCACTCCCGACCCGGCCGCCACGGCAGCGGTCTCGGCGGCCTGCCACGCCGCCGGCCTACTCATCCTGACCTGCGGCACCTACGGCAACGTGCTGCGTTTCCTGCCCCCGCTGGTCATCTCCGACGAGGACCTGTCCCGTGCCATGGACATCCTCGACGCCGCCTTCGGATAACCCTGACCATCCCTACAACATCGGGGAAAGTGCTGCCAGGCCCTCGCTTCGGTGAGAAGGGCCTCCAGCCCTCCGCGATCTTGCACTTTCGGTCGCTCATTCGTCCCTCTATGCACTCTTTGCACCGACAGAAAGTGCAAGATCGCGGGTCGGGGAGGGCGGGCCAGTGGGGGCGCGGGCGTGCGCGGGTGGGGTGGGGTGGGGTTGGGTGGTTAGGAGAGGGCTGCTCGGATGGTGGCGATGATGTGGGCGGGGCGGCGGTACAGGTCGCGGTCGGTGAAGTAGCGCATCCGCCAGCCCTGCGCGTCTAGCCAGTTGACCCGCTCCCGGTCGTACCTCAGGGCATCCCGGTCCAGGTGGGAGAGGCCGTCGTACTCGATGCCGACCCTGCGCTCCCGGTAGCCCAGGTCGAGGCGGTACCGCAGGGTGCCGTAGCGGTCCGCGACCCACAGTTGCGGCTCGGGTGGCGGCAGTCGCCCGTCCAACAGCACCAACCGTAGTTGGCTCTCCTGGCGGCATTCCGCCCGACCGTCGGCCAGCGGCACCAGCTCTCGCGCCTGGCGTACGCCGCGTAGCGCCCGATGTGCGCCGACCTCGGCGAGCAGATCGTCCGGGGTCACCGCCTCGGATCGCAGCGCCGAGTCCAGCACGGGAAGTGCATCGAACCGAGGCACCGTACGCGCCAGGTCGACCGCGCAACGTGCCGCAGGCACGCACGGCAGCCCGCGTACCAGCACCGGCTGCACCGGTAACACGCTGTGGTGCACCATCAGCCCGGGCAGCCGGGGTTTCGGCACGCTGGGCGGCACCTGGACGTGCACGAGATCGTCGCGCAGTACCCCGAACCCGTGCCGCCGCGCCGCCGTCTGCCTGGCGAACATGGCGCCCGCCGGCAGACACATCAGGAGAGCCCGTAGTTCGTCCTCGTCATCGACAGGCTGTTCGGCGTAGACACCCCGGCGCACCCGACGCAACTCCTCCCGACTGAGTCGGGTGCGCAGCCGACGGGCGGTCAGGGTACGCATCAAGCTTTCCACTCGCCACAGTTGAGCAGTCACCCCCGCACCCTGCCCCGCCCCCACCCTTCACCCCCGCCCCACACCCCTCCCCTGTGGACAACCAACCGCCCTGTGGATAACCCCCACCCACCCCCTCTTTCGTGCTAGGCACCCCCACCCACCCCGCCGATCTTGCACTTTCGGTCGCCGATTCACGGCTTTCATCCCATTATGCCCCGACCAAAAGTGCAAGATCGGCGGCGCGAGGGGCGGGGCGAGGGGGCGAGGGGCGAAAGAGCGCGGCGGGGGACGGGGGTCAGGAGTCGAAGCCCAGGCCGACGCGGTCCAGGGTGCGGAGCCAGAGGTTGCGGTGGCCCTGTCGGGCGTCGGCGCGGGCCAGGGACCAGCGGGTCAGTCCGATACCGATCGCGCGGGCCGGTTCGGGTGGGAAGGGCAGGGGCTTGTCGCGCACCAGGGCGAGTCGGGTCAGCGGGGTGTCCGCCCCGGCGACCAGGTCGAGCAGCACCCGGGCGCCGAAGCGGGTGGCCCCTACCCCCAGCCCGGTGTAGCCGGCCGCGAACGCCAGTCGGCCGTCGTAGGCGGTGCCGAAGAAGGCGCAGAACCGGGTGCAGGTGTCGATCACCCCACCCCACCGGTGGCTGAACCGCACCTCGGCCAGTTGCGGGAAGGTGGTGAAGAAGTGGCTGGCCAGGGCGGTGAAGGTGGCCTCGCGCTGTTCCAGGGCGGGGGCCACCCGGTTGCCGTAGTGGTAGACCGCGTCGTACCCGCCGAACAGGATCCGGCCGTCGCCGGTGATCCGGTAGTAGTGGAACTGGTTGCCGGTGTCCGCCAACCCCTGCCGGTTACGCCAGCCGATGGCATCCCGCTGGGCCGTGGTCAGCGGTTCGGTCATCAGCGCGTAGTCGTACACCGGCACCACCCAGGCGCGCAGCCGGCGCAGCAGGGGCGGGAAGGCGTTCGTGGCCAGCACCACCCGGTCGGCGCACACCGCCCCGGGGAGGCCGTCGGCGCCGGTGGTCCGGGCCAGCAGGGCCCCGCCGGCCCGGCGCAGCCCGGTCACCCGGGTGTGCTCGTGGATGCGTACCCCGAGGTCCAGGCAGGCCCGCCGCAGTCCCCAGGCCAGTCGCGCCGGGTCGAGCATCGCCACCCGGTCGCGGTCCCACAACCCGCCGAGGTACGTCGGTGAGTTCACCTCGGCCCGCACCTCGTCGGCGTCGAGCACGCTGATGTCGTGGCCATACCGCCGGGCCAACGCGACGTCCTCGGCCAACCCGTCGACCTGGTACGGCTCGACCGCCACGGACAACTCGCCGGTGCGTTCGAAGTCGCAGTCGATGCCGTACCCGGCCACGGTCGCGGCGATGGCGTCCAGGTTTTCCCGGCCCAGCCGCTCCAACTCGTCGATCTCGTCCGGGAACCGCTGCACCCCGTTGGCCAGCCCGTGGGTCAGCGAGGCGGCACAGAAACCACCGTTGCGTCCGGAGGCCGCCCAGCCGCAGGTGCCCGCCTCCACCAGCAGCACGTCCCGCCCCGGGTCGGCCTGCTTGGCCAGCAGGGCGGACCACAACCCGCCGTACCCACCACCGATCACCAGCAGATCGGCGCTGGTCGGCCCGGCCAGCGGCGGCAGCGGATCAGGCCGCTCCGGCCGGTCCAGCCAGTACGGTGCGCGTACCGCCTCGGCTAGGGCCCGGTCGGGGGGCGGCCCGTTCATGGCCGGTCGCCCGCCCGGGGGGCCGGCACGGCCGCGATGAGGGCCGCCCGGCGGGCCCGCCGCCCCCGCGCCATGGTGGCCAGCACCAGCAGCAGGGCGATCGCGAACATGGCCGTACCGATCACGTTGACCTGCGGGGGGATGCCCCGCTGGGCGGCACCCCAGACGTACATCGGGAAGGTGACCGTGGTGCCGGAGTTGAAGTTCGTGATGATGAAGTCGTCGAAGCTCAGGGAGAAGGCCAGCAGGGCGGCGGCCACGATGCCGGGCAGCACCAGCGGCAGGGTGATCCGGCGGAAGGTCTGCCACTCGCTGGCGTACAGGTCCATCGCGGCCTCCTCCAGCCGCCGGTCCATCCCGGCCAGCCGCGCCTTGACCGTCACCACCACGAACGACAGGCAGAACATGACGTGCGCGATGACGATGGTCCAGAAGCCCAGCGGCACCCCACCGGCGACGAAGAGGGCGAGCAGGGAGGTGCCCATCACCAGTTCCGGGGTGGCCATCGGCAGGAAGATCAGCACATTGAGCCCGGAGCGGCCCCGGAACCGGTGCCGGACCAGGGCGAAGGCCATCAGGGTGCCGAGGACGGTGGCGGCCACGGTGGCGAGGAACCCGATCTGGGCGCTGCGCAGCACGGCGTCGCACATGTCCGAGGTGGCGCACGGGTTACGCCAGTTGTCGAGGGTGAACTCGTTGAAGTCGTACGACAGTCGGCTCGACGGGCGGTTGAACGACAGGGCGGCGACCACGGCGATCGGCAGGAACAGGTAGCCGAGCACCAGCAGGGCGACCCCCATCACCCAGTGCTGGGCGAACCAGCGAGAGACCCGGCTCACCGAGCCCACCTTTCGTTCGCGACTGCGGGGCTCCGCTGCGCTGCACTCCTCGCGCTCACAGGACATCCTCCGTGCCCGCCCGACGGAGGTAGACGAAGACCACCGCCAGGATCGCCGACATCAGCAGGAACGACAGGGCCGCCCCCTGGGGGTAGTCCAGCCGGACCAGGAAGGCCGAGTCGATGACGTTGCCGATCATGTACTGGTTCGGGGTGCCCAGCAGTTCGGCGTTGATGTAGTCACCGGTCGCCGGGATGAAGAACAGCAGGGTGCCGGCGATCAGCCCGGGCATCGACAACGGCAGGGTGACCCGGCGGAAGGTCTTCAGCGGGCTGGCGTACAGGTCACTGGAGGCTTCCAGCAGCCGGGGGTCCAGCCGCTCCAGGCTCGCGTACAGCGGCAGCACCAGGAACGGCAGGAAGTTGTACGTCAGGCCGAGCACCACCGCGATCGGGGTGGCCAGCAGCCGTCCGTCCGGGCCTAGCAGGTGCACGTCGCGCAGCAGCCCGACCAGCCAACCGTTGTCCGACAGGATGGTCTTCCAGGCCAGGGTGCGCACCAGGAAGCTGGTGAACATGGGGGCCACCACGCAGACCAGCAGCAGGTTCTTCCAGCGCCCGGCCTTCTGCGCGATCGCGTAAGCCAGGGGGTAGCCCATCAGCAGGGCCAGGACCAGGGCGATACCGGCGTACAGGAAGGACCGGCTGAACTGCGGCCAGTACTGCTGCAGGGCGGTCGGATAGTTGCCGAAGGCCCAGGTCAGCGCGTAGCCGGTGGAGAGGGAACCCTCCGGGTCGTAGAGGCTGGCCGAGGCCAGTTGCACCAGCGGCACGGCGAAGAACAGCAGCAGCCAGGCCGCGCCCGGCAGCAACAGCAGGTACGGCAGGAACCGGTACCGCGTCGAGCGGGCGGCCGGCGGCGGTGACACCGGCTGCCCGGAACCCGTGGGTACGTGAGCGAAGACGCTCACGAGGACGCACCCACCGGCTGGTCGAGTTCGGGGGTGGTGCGGTCGTCCTCCCCGGCCCGACGGTCGAGCAGGAAGGCGTGCTGAGGGTCCCAGTAGGCCACCGCCCGCTCCCCGACGGCGAAGCGCTGCTGGGTCCCGCTGTTGGCGACGAAGACGCTCAACTCGGTGCCCCAACTGGTACGCAGCAGATACTGGGTGCTCACTCCGACGTACGAGGCGTCCGAGATGGTCCCGTCCAGGTGCTGGCTGCCGGCGGGCACCTGCACGGCCGCCGCGGCCAGGTGCAGCTTCTCCGGGCGTACGCCCAGATAGATCGGGCCCTGGTCGGTGCGGGCCCGGGCCGACGGCACGGAGAACCGTGCCCCCCGCGCGGTGACCAGGGTGTCCTCCCCGTTGCTGCCGGAGACCTCACCGGCGATCAGGTTGGACTGGCCCAGGAAGTTGGCCACGAAGGCGGTGGCCGGGAACTCGTAGATGTCGGCCGGTGCGCCGAGTTGCTCGATCCGTCCGGCGTTCATCACCGCGACCGTGTCGGCCATCGTCATGGCCTCCTCCTGGTCGTGGGTGACATGCACGAAGGTGATGCCGACCTCGGTCTGGATCCGCTTGAGTTCGATCTGCATCTGGCGCCGCAGCTTGAGGTCCAGCGCGCCCAGCGGCTCGTCGAGCAGCAGCACCTGAGGGTGGTTGATCAACGCTCGGGCCAGTGCGACCCGTTGCTGCTGGCCGCCGGAGAGCTGAGCCGGGCGACGTCGCTCGTACCCGTCGAGCTGCACCAGGGACAGCATCTGCCGCACCTGGCCCTCCACCGACCGGATGCCGCGCCTGCGCAGCCCGAAGGCCACGTTCTCGAAGATGTCCAGGTGCGGGAAGAGGGCGTAGCTCTGGAACACCGTGTTGACCGGCCGCTTGTACGGGCGCAGCCCGGCGATGTCCCGGTCACCGAGCAGCACCTGCCCGCTGGTCGGCTCCTCCAGCCCGGCGACCATCCGCAGGGTGGTCGTCTTGCCGCAGCCGGAGGCGCCGAGCAGGGCGAAGAAGGAGCCCTGGGCGATGGTCAGGCTCAGATCGTCGACGGCGGTGAAGGCACCGAAGGTCTTGGTGAGGTTGGCCAGGCGCAGGTCGCCGGCCGGTGTCTCCCGGGCCATCGTCACGCTCCGATAACCTGCTGGAACTTGGTCTCGTACTCGCGCTCCTGCTTCTCATCCAAGGCCATGAAGACCCGGGACTTGGCCAGGATGTCCTGGTCGGGGAAGATCAGCGGGTTCGCGGCCAGCTCCGGGTCGATCTTCTCCATCTCCGCCTGGGCCCCCTGCACCGGGCAGATGTAGTTGACGTAGGCGGCCAGTTGGGCGGCGACCGCGGGCTCGTAGTAGTGGTTCATCAACGCTTCGGCGTTGGCCTTGTGGGTCGCCTTGTTCGGTACGAGCATGTTGTCCGACCAGAGCATCACCCCGGACTCGGGTACGACGAACTTGATCTTCTCGTCGTCGAAGCCGAGTTGGATGATGTCGCCGGACCAGCCGATGCACGCCGCGATGTCCCCCTTGGCCAGGTCGGGGGCGTAGTCGTTACCGGTGAACCGGCGGATCTGTCCGGAGTCGACGGCCCTCTTGAGCTTGTTGAGGGCGTCGTCGAACTGGGCGGCGGTGAAGTCGGAGGGGTTGTGGCCGTTGGACATCAACAGCAACCCCATGGTGTCCCGCATCTCGGTCAACGCGGTCACCTTGCCCTTGAGATCCGGGCGGGTCAGCAGTTCGTCCAGGGTACGCAGCTCGCCGGTGACCCGTCCGTTGTAGGCCAACCCGGCCAGGCCGGACTGCCACGGCACGGCCAACTGGTTTTCCGCGTCGAAGGGACGGTTGCGCAGCGAGGGCAGCAGGTTCGCCTCGACGTTGGGCAGGTTCGCCTTGTCCAGCTTCTGGATCCAGCCCAGCCGGATCATCCGGGCGGCCATCCAGTCGGTGAGCACCATGATGTCCCGCCCGGTGCCCTGGCAGGCCGCGAGCTGGTTCTGCACCTTGCCGAAGAACTCGTTGTTGTCGTTGACATCCTCGGTGTAGCTCACCTGGATGCCGCTCTTGCTGACGAACCCGTCCAACGAGGGTCGCTTGGCGGTGTCATCGTCGTCGACGTCCATGTACTGCGGCCAGTTGGAGAAGGCCAGCTTCTTCTCCGTGCCGGACAGGTCCTCGCTGACGCAGCCGGCCTCGGTCTGTTGGGCACCGGGGGTGCCACAACCGGCGAGGGTGCCACCGGCGGCGAGCAGGGCAGCCGAACCGAGGGTGCCAGTGAGCAGACCACGCCGGGTGAGGGGCCGGAAGGTACTACGCATGTGACGACTCCTATTGCTCGTTCGGCGGTAGGACGGGGGTGACACGCCGGCGGGAGGGTCAATGGCGATGGACGACTGATCCTGACATGAGGAACCCTCTCGTACAAGGGATTCCGTTGTCGCTATAGCTTCGGACGACGGATTACGCCAGAACCGCCGATAACGTTAGGCTCAGTCGGTGATGGACATGGGGAGCGGTCGATGACGAACCGGCAGCACGACAACGGCAGCGGTGGGCGCCGGGTCAGTGTGCGCGAGGGCGCGAGTCACGCCCTGCTCGACGACGTGGCCAAGCAGATCATCGAGCAGCTACAGGAAGACGGCCGTCGGCCGTACGCCACCATCGGCAAGGCCGTGGGGCTCTCCGAGGCAGCCGTACGCCAACGGGTGCAGCGCCTGCTGGACGCCGGGGTGATGCAGATCGTCGCGGTGACCGACCCCCTCCAACTCGGCTTCCCCCGACAGGCCATGATCGGCCTACGTACCGACGGAGACCTGGAATCCGTAGCCGACCGGATCGCCGATATCGACGAGGTCGACTACGTGGTGATCACCGCGGGCTCCTTCGACCTGCTGGCCGAGGTGGTCTGCCGCAACGACGAGCACCTGCTGGAGATCCTGCAACGCCTGCGCGCCGTCCCCGGCGTGGTCTCCACGGAGGCCTTCGTCTACCTCAAACTCCGCAAACAGACCTACACCTGGGGCACCGCCTGACCCACCCTGCTTGATCGACACGGCGAACCGCGACAGTCAGCGGCCAGCCCGGCGCGGCGAGCTCGACAGTCAGCGGCCAGCTTGGCGCGGGGTGGCCGCGACGAAGGTGCGCCAGGCGTCGGGGGTGAAGGTCAGCAGGCCGCCGACCCGGTCCTTGCTGTCGCGTACCAGGATCCGGCCGGGCAGGTTGTCGGCCACCTCGACACAGTCCCCGCCGTTGTTGCTGCTGCGGGTGGCGGTGCGCCAACGGGCGCCGGTCATCTCCATGTCGTCGCCACTTCCCTGATCAGCTCGATGGACTGGCGACGGGGCAGCGCCTCACCGGTGACGCTCTCCCATCTAGCGCCCAGGCTAGCAAGGTCGGCACGCTCGGTCACCACCTGACCGCGCAGCTGATTGTCCAGATAGGCCGCCTCGCCGCCGTCCGCCGTGCGGGCCAGCACGAACGGTCCGGCCAGCCCGGTGTGCCACGGGTTCTCCGCCGGAATCACCCGTACCTGCACATGCTCCCGCTCACCCAACTCGGCCAGGTGGGCAAGCTGCCCGACCATCACCCCCCGATCGCCGCCCACCTGCCGACGCAGCACCACCTCGTCGATCACCGCGACCAGTTGAAGCGGACTCTCCCGCTCCAACACCCGCTGCCGCGCCATCCGCCCCGCGACGATCTCCTCGACCTCCGTCGGCGACACCAGGCCGCCGGTCGCCAGCACCCCCCGGGCGTACGCCTCGGTCTGCAGCAACCCCGGCACCAACAGCGGCTCATATGATCGGAGTGAGCTGGCCCGCTGCTCCAGTTCCGCCCACTCCCGGAACCAGGGCAGATCGCGGCGGCGAAACGGCTCCGGCCAGAGTTCCTCGGCCTGGCGCCCGAGCACGGTGGCGACGGCGACCCTGGTCCGTGGATGCGGAATCCGCCCGTCCGCGACCCACCGAACCGCCCCCAAAACGCCCCAGAAGAGTCCCGCCGACCACCTCACCCAACCCGCACCCCGCTACCTCGCCCACCTCCCCGCGGAGATGCGGATTCCGTTGCCCATCTCACTCTGTCTCGCTGAATTCGTTGCTATGGGCCGCCTGGTCAACCGATTGCACTTGCCTTTCGGCGCTTGACTGTGGGATAACCGTGGGCAGAGCGGCCGGTGACCCCTGACCGGCCCGAGACCGATGGGGCTGACATGGCCAACGCCACCGACCACCTCTGGATGCATTTCACCCGGATGGCGAGCTACTCCGCCGGCGAGGTGCCGACCATCGTTCGCGGCGAGGGAGCGTACGTCTGGGATGCGCAGGGCCGCCGCTACCTGGACGGGCTCGCGGGCCTCTTCGTCGTCAACGCCGGCCACGGGCGCACCGAGTTGGCGGAGGCCGCCGCGAAGCAGGCCGGGGAGCTGGCCTACTTCCCCCTCTGGTCGTACGCGCATCCGACCGCGGTCGAGTTGGCGGAGCGGATCTCCACCCTGACCCCGGGCGACCTGAACCGGGTCTTCTTCACCACCGGCGGCTCGGAGGCGGTCGAGGCGGCCTGGAAGCTGGCCCGGGCGTACTTCAAGCGGGTCGGCAAGCCGACCAAGCACAAGGTGGTCAGCCGGTACATCGCGTATCACGGCACCTCCATGGGCGCCCTGTCGATCACCGGTCTGCCCGGCATCAAGACCGACTTCGAGCCCCTGGTGCCCGGCGGCATCAAGGTGCCGAACACGAACTTCTACCGGGCGCCGGAGCACGGTGACGATCCGGTGGCGTTCGGCCGGTGGGCCGCCGAGGAGATCGGTCGGGCCATCGAACGGGAGGGGCCGGACACGGTGGCGGCGGTCTTCCTGGAGCCGGTGCAGAACTCCGGGGGGTGCTTCCCGCCGCCGCCGGGCTACTTCGAGCGGGTCCGGGAGATCTGCGACGCGTACGACGTGTTGCTGGTCAGCGACGAGGTGATCTGCTCGTGGGGGCGGCTCGGCGAGTACTTCGGTGCGGTCCGCTACGGCTACCAGCCGGACATCATCACCACCGCCAAGGGCATCACCTCCGGGTACGCCCCCCTCGGTGCGATAATCGCCAGCGACCGGCTGATGGAGCCGTTCCTGACCGAGACCGGCATGTTCGCCCACGGGGTGACCTTCGGCGGTCATCCGGTCTCCTGCGCGGTCGCCCTGGCCAACCTGGAGGTCTTCGCCCGGGAGGATCTCATCGGGCACGTACGGGCCAACGAGGGCGCCTTCCGCGCCACCCTGGAGAAGCTGCACGACCTGCCGATCGTCGGCGACGTGCGGGGCGACGGCTACTTCTACGGCATCGAGCTGGTCAAGGACAAGACGACCCGGGAGACCTTCAACGAGGCGGAGTCGGAGCGGCTGCTGCGCGGCTTCCTCTCCACCGCCTTGTTCGACGCCGGGCTCTACTGCCGTGCCGACGACCGGGGTGACCCGGTGGTGCAGCTGGCTCCGCCGCTGATCGCCGGACAGCAGCAGTTCGACGAGATCGAGCAGATCCTGCGCACCGTGCTCACCGAGGCCTGGTCCCGCCTCTGACGACGCCGGCAGCATCAGGAGGCGCCGTGTCCTACCACGACCTGTCGTACTGGCTGTCCACAGTCGATGAGCCGCTGACTCCGCGGGCGGGGCTGGCCGGTGACACCGATGCCGATGTGGTGATCGTCGGGGCGGGCTACACCGGGTTGTGGACGGCGTACTACCTGGCGCAGGCCGACCCGGGGTTGCGCATCGTGGTGCTGGAGCGTCAGGTGGCCGGTTTCGGTGCCTCCGGGCGCAACGGGGGCTGGTGTTCGGCCCTGCTGCCCACCTCACTGACCGGGCTGGCCCGGCGGCACGGTCGGGACCCCGCGATCGCCATGCAACGGGCCATGTACGACACCGTGCGCGAGGTCGGTCGGGTGGTCGCGGCCGAGGACATCGACTGCCACTGGTCGTACGCGGGCACGATCACGCTGGCCCGCAGCGCACCGCAACTTCAGCGGGCCCACGCGAGCGTCCTGGAGGCCCGGGAGTTCGGGTTCGGCGCCGAGGATCTAGCCCTGCTCGGTCCGGACGAGGCCGAGGCCCGGTGCGCCGCCGAGGGGGTACGGGGTGGCACGTACACCCCGCACTGCGCGACCGTGCACCCGGCCCGGCTGGTCCGAGGGCTGGCCAGGGCGGTGGAGCGACGCGGAGTGACGATCCACGAACGGACCCCGGTCACCCGGATCCGTCGGGGTGCGGCGGTGACCCCGCACGGGACCGTACGGGCACCGGTGGTGGTGCGGGCCACCGAGGGGTACACCCCGGGGTTGCCCGGTCAGCGGCGGGCCATCGCTCCGGTCTACTCGCTGATGCTCGCCACCGAACCGCTGCCACCGGCCACCTGGGCCCGGATCGGCCTGGCCGAGCGGGAGACCTTCACCGATTTTCGGCATGTCATCGTCTACGGCCAACGCACCGCCGACGGTCGACTCGCCTTCGGCGGGCGGGGTGCTCCGTACCATTTCGGCTCCCGGGTCCGGACCGCGTACGACCGGGAACCCCGGGTCTTCGCGGCGCTGCGTCGTACCCTCGGGGACCTGTTCCCGGTGCTGGGGGCCGAGGTGCCGGTGTCACACACCTGGGGTGGGCCGCTGGGGGTGGCCCGGGACTGGGCCGCCTCGGTCGGTTACCAGCCGGCCGACGGGCTGGCCTGGGCCGGTGGGTACGTGGGCGACGGGGTCGGCACCAGCAACCTGGCCGGACGCACCCTGGCCGACCTGATCCGCGGAGAGCGAACCGACCTGACCGCCCTACCCTGGGTCAACCACCGTTCCCCCCACTGGGAGCCCGAGCCCCTACGCTGGCTGGCCGTCAACGCCGGCCTGCGGATCATGTTCTCCGCCGACGAAGCCGAGTCCCGCACCGGCCACCCCTCCCGCCGAGCGGACGCCTTCTCCCGCCTGCTGGGCAACTAACCCCCACCCCCGGCCACTCCCCCTCCCCACCCGCTCCTGCCGCGTTGATCATGAGGTTAGCGGCGGTTTGGAGATCGACGACCGCCGCTAACCTCATGATCAACGCGCCTGGCAGGGGGTGCGGGCGCGGGTGGGGTGGTTAGTGGGTTGGGGGGATTACGCGGAGGTGGCCGCGGCGGGAGGTGGGGGGTGGGGTCGGGTGGGCGTTCTGGGTCTGCGCGTCCGACGGAGGGCGGGGGGCGGGGCGGGCGGCTTCGCGTACCGCCTCGGCCAGGGCGACCAGGTCGTCCGTGGTCGGCGGCGGGGGCTCGAACTCGCCCTCGTGCCGGACCACCTCCCAGCCCCGGGGGGCGGTGAGGCTGCGGGCGTGCGGCTCGCAGAGGTCGTAGGTGTGCGGCTCGGCGAACGCGGCCAGGGGGCCGACCACGGCTGTCGACTCGTTGTAGACATAGGTCAGCGTGGCGACTGCTTGCCGGGGGCAGCCGTTGCGGGAGCAGCGCCGTGGTGACCTCACCGGCGCAGGGTATCTCCATTACCGGGTCCGGCGCACTGCTTCGCGTTACGACACGCCCGACTTGGTGATCACATTTCCCACACATCGACCCGGCACGCCACGGTGTCGGCGTAGCTGTGGCCGGCCAGAGGCGGGGGCTACCCTTTGGCTCATGACGAGCCCGGAGAACCGCCGCCCCGGCGCCAGCCGGCGGGGCCACCGCGACCGGCATGGTCGTGGCCTGCGCGGACGGCTCGTACGGGCCACCGTGCCGCTGGCCCGTACCAAGGCGGAGATCTTCGACGAACTGGTGCTGGACACGGTCGAGACCCTGGAACGCCGGTTCGCCAAGGAACTGGCCGGGGTCGAGTTCGCCGTGGAGGACGTCCCACCCGAGCTCAACGTCTACGACTCCGATGTGCTGGAGGATGGCGAGGTCCCGCTGGCTCGGCTGTTGCCGGGACGGCCCGGTCGCCAGGAGGTGCCACCCCGGATCGTGTTGTACCGACGGCCGCTGGAGTTCCGGGCGATGGACCGGGAGGACCTGGCCGACCTGGTCCACGATGTGATCATCGAGCAGGTGGCTAACCTGCTCGGTGTCGACCCGGACGAGCTGGCCTGACGCTCACCCTGTCGCGGCCCCCACCGCGACAGGCCGTCCGGGACGACAAAGCCTCCGGGCGGGGCGGTCCCCAACCGCCCCGGCCCGAGTACGGATCAGGCGGCGCGTCGCTTGAGCTTGCGACGCTCCCGCTCGGAGAGTCCGCCCCAGATCCCGAACCGCTCGTCGTGTCCGAGAGCGTATTCGAGGCACTCGGTCTTGACCTCGCACCGCGAGCAGATCCGCTTCGCCTCGCGGGTCGAGCCGCCCTTCTCGGGGAAGAACGCCTCCGGGTCGGTCTGCGAGCACAACGCCCGCTCCTGCCACTCCGGCGCGTTTCCGAGCAGGTCGGCCGCCTCGAGTTGGCCGTCCATCAGTTGCCTCCTTGTCGCGCACCGGCGTCATCGCCGCTGCAACCCCCCACGCGAAAGGCGTGTTTGTCCGTCCGGCCCCGTTTTGTTGCGTTCCGAGTGAACAACCCCATTCAAATTACACGCGTGTAATGCGTGCGCCGTCAAGCCAAACTTGATAATGGAGTCGCCCTCCCGACACGCTCCCGGACGGCCCTGCGGACCACCCGGCCTCGCCCTGCCCTATCGATTCAGACCCCGGCCGAGTAACGCCCCTCCCGGCGAGTTGCCCGAGTTTTCTCCCGTGGCGTCCGCCCCACGGTCGACCCCCTCCGGCCATCTGCGAGCGCTTCCGGCAGACCAGCCACGACAACGATTGATCTTGGGAAGCAAGGTTATCCCGACTTCGTCCACCCTGCCCGTCGACCACAAGCGCGACGGCCGTGCTGAGTCCACATCGTGGACCAACGCGGCCGTCGGCTGGGCGTACAGAATCAGTCAGCGGGAGGAGAAATGCTGGTGGGCCAGACGAACTCGGCCACCGCCCCACCGGTTACGGTGACCGCACCGGCCGGCTTCGTTTCGTCCCACCAGACGGTATACAGGCCGGAGGGAAGATCCGGGTAGACCGCACTGTGGAAGGTGCCGTCCAGGACCTGCCGCTCCCGTACGGCCGCATGGGTCCGCCGCTGACCACCCCCGTCGGCCAGGCTGATCTCGATCTCCCGGCCGAGCAGTCCACGTCCGGTGTGAATGATCAGGGCACCGGTGCCGAATCAGGCTCGTACCAGCAGGTTGTTCAACCCGTCGTACGGCGTACCGAGGAATGGGAACTTGCGCAGGAAGGGTGCGGTCACGTCGGCCTCGGTGAGCCCCGGGGTCACCGCGGCGGCGGCCTCGTCCGGGGTGAACTTCCGGTCCACCAACGGCACGGTCAGCCCGGCGATGGCCCGCAGGGCGATGGTCACCACGTCGTCGGTGACCCGCCGGCCGTTCGGGTAACCCGCCAGATCGCCGCCGAGCACCCCCAACCGGTTAGGTCGGCGGGCCGGCGCGATCGCGGTGTTCAGCCGCAGCAGGTCGGCCCGGGTGTCGCCGGTGGCGTTGGTGAAGCCCTTGATCAACCCCTCTGGTATGCCGGTCAGCAGGATGGCTACCAGGTCCGCCCGCGCCTTCTTCGACTTGTTCAGCCGCTCCAGGTTCGGAAAGACACCCGGGTAGAGCACCGGCAGCAGGGCGGCCAGTTCGGGTTGCTCGACGAACTGCGCGAACCGCTTGTCCTCCGAGGGCGGCAGGGTGTTCCACAGGTCCTTCTGCGCCATCGGCACGATGACCTCGTTGAACAACGGGTTACCCAACCTGGACACCTGGGTGAACGGGCCGGCGTTGGTGTCGGCGGCGGCGCGTTCCCCGAGCACCCTGACCTGACGCCGGGAGGCCGAGGTCCACACCCCGATCACCGAGGCCGGCTCCTGCCAGTGGTACCGGCTGGCCCGTCGACGCACCTTCTCCACCGGCGATCCGGGTCAGCCGGTAGAACTGCCGCCGGTTCCAGTTCTCGCTGTCCAGGGCCTCGATCGGGCCGGTGTTGTAGAGAAAACTGTTCGGGTTGGTGATCTCGGTGCTGAATTCGAAGCGGTAGGTGATGTCCGGGCGACCGTCGCCGTCGTTGTCCACATGGATCTCGTACCGCACGTCGTCACCGAACTCGAAGAAGTTCGGTCCCCCGGAGGGCAGTTGCAGCGGCACGTAGTTGGCGATCAGGGTCACCGTGTCCGGACGGTCCGGGGTGACGAAGGCGTACAGGTCGCTGGAGTCGGCGACTCGAAGAAGTTCGGTCCCCCGGAGGGCAGTTGCAGCGGCACGTAGTTGGCGATCAGGGTCACCGTGTCCGGACGGTCCGGGGTGACGAAGGCGT